>CANHSF010000008.1 GCA_947463065.1 Flavobacteriales bacterium
CGGTCAATTGGCCAACCGTGCTGTGAATGAAGGATTCAGCGGCGGTGAAAAAAAACGCAATGAGATATTTCAGATGGCCATGCTCGAACCCACTTTGGGCATATTGGATGAAACCGACTCCGGATTGGACATCGATGCCTTGCGTATTGTAGCCAACGGTGTCAACGCACTCCGATCGCCCGAACGTTCATTCGTGGTGATCACCCACTACCAACGCCTACTCGATTATATCGTGCCCGATTTTGTGCATGTATTGTACAAAGGCCGCATTGTAAAAAGTGGCACCAAAGAACTCGCTCTTGAATTGGAAGCGAAAGGATACGATTGGATCAAAGAAGAAGTAGACGCACACGCCTGATATCATGGAAGAAACCCTCACCACATTATCGATTGTCGATTCCGATAGATCCATTCCAGTAACTGGGAATGCTGCGGCCAAAGCAGCATTGGAAGCCATGCGATGGCCAACCACGCGCGACGAGGATTGGAAATACACCCGCACAGCGCGCATCACCAAAGAGCAATGGGCCATTGTGGATTCGCCTGCACAAGCCGATTGGGCCTCATTAAAAATTGATCAACTCGATGCTTGGCATTTGGTGATCCTCAATGGACGACTGGATCGCCAACAAAGCCAATTGCCCGATGACGCCGGTATCACCATCAGCGAAGAAGCAACTGAGCCAACTGCTTCTTATGCTCATTCCTTCGAAGCGCTGCAAGCAGCCTTCTGCACAGGTCAACTGCATATTCGCGTGGCACCGCAGTCCAGAATAGCAAAATCCATACATGTGATCCATTACAACGATGGCCACAAGGTATTGAGCCAACCCACTATCCAAGTTACCATCGGTG
Organism: Flavobacteriales bacterium; assembly: GCA_947463065.1. Lineage (GTDB taxonomy): Bacteria > Bacteroidota > Bacteroidia > Flavobacteriales_D > Sanyastnellaceae > CANHSF01. The sequence continues at coordinate 856 of CANHSF010000008.1, forward strand.
CTTTTGCGGAAGTTCATTTCGTAGAATCCTTTGGCTCCAATGCTACCGAACAATCATTCGGCAACAGAAAACTAGCCATTACCGTAGGCGAAAATGCACATGTGGCTTGGGACAAAATTCAGGACATGCATGACAATGACTTCCTGATGAACGACGACCGCATCGCCATTGCCCCATCGGCCAACTTCACCATCAACACCCTAACGGTAGATGGCGGATGGACACGCAACCAATTGGCCATATCCCTCGATGGAACAGGGATTGAAGCGTCCCTCAACGGCTGCTATTTGCCCCGACGCAACCAGCTGGTGGACAATCACACCAAGTTGGATCACCGGTTTCCACACTGCAACAGCCACGAATTGTACAAAGGACTGCTCGACGACAGTTCTACCGGCGTATTCAATGGCAAAGTCTATGTGCATCTCGACGCACAAAAGACCAACGCTTATCAAAACAACGCCAACATCCTTTTGAGCGAACAGGCACAAATGAATACCAAACCCGAATTGGAAATTTATGCCGACGATGTGCGATGCAGCCACGGAACCACCACCGGACAGATGGACGAAGAAGCCTTGTTCTACCTGCAGTCGAGAGGCTTGAGTTACGAAGGCGCACGCAAGTTATTGACCACGGCATTCATCAACGATGTATTGGCGCATGTGGAAAGCACAGCAGTGCGCGAACACGTAGCTCGCCGCTTCGAACACGAAGGACTTTTGTACTTATGACACCAACAAGCATGGACATTCACTCAATAGCAGAGCCTTTTGATCTGCAAAAATTGCGGAGACAAATTCCATTGATGAGCAGTCACGCCAACGGTCATCCGTTGGTGTATTTTGACAATGCTGCCACCACCCAAAAACCGCTGGAGTTGTTGGAGTCCCTCAACAACTATTACCAGTTTCACAACGCCAATATCCACCGGGGCGCCCATTACTTGGCCAACTTAGCAACTGAACAATTCGAAGACAGTCGCGTAGCTATGGCCAAGTGGCTCAACGCATCGGAAGCCGCTGAGATCATATTTACTTCGGGCACCACGGAATCCATCAATTTGGTGGCGTTTAGCTGGGGACAGCAATACCTGAAGCCTGGCGATGAGATTGTTCTGTCGACCACAGAACACCACAGCAACATCGTTCCGTGGCAGATGGCCGCGGAGCGAAGCGGAGCGGCCATACGGGTGATTCCAGTTGATGACAACGGCATTTGGGATTTGACCAACCTCCAAACGTTGATCACAGCAAAAACCAAAATGGTTGCGGTGCAGCACGTATCCAATGCGCTCGGCACCATTCAACCCATCGAACAAGTGATCGCGGCAGCACGTGCAGCAGGCGCTCATGTTTTGATCGATGGTGCACAAGCCATTGGTCATTTCCGTGTTGATGTGCAAGCGTTGGATTGCGATTTCTACGCTTTCAGTGCCCACAAGATGTACGGACCAACCGGACTTGGAGTATTATACGGCAAGCGCAGTCTGCTCGATGCCATGCCGCCTTACAAAGGAGGAGGCGAAATGATCAAAACGGTCACATTCGAGAAAACCACCTACAACGAATTGCCGCACAAATTTGAAGCGGGTACCCCGGATATTGCAGGAGTCATTGCCCTGCATGCGAGCTTAAATTTCATGCAACAGACCGGAATCGAAGCCATCTCAACGCAAGAAGAGGTGCTGCGAAAAAAAATGCAGACGACCTTGCAAAGCATAGATGGAGTCGAGTTGTTTGGCGATGTGGACAATAAGGTTCCCATCTTTTCCTTTGTGCTGGACGGAATACATCCTTACGACATTGGAACATTGTTGGACAAACAAGGCGTAGCTGTGCGCACGGGCCATCACTGCACAGAACCCCTTTGGTCGCGCTTGAAAGTTCCTGGCACCGTTCGCGCATCGTTGGCGCTTTACAATACCGAACAAGAAATAGACCTGTTTGCCAACGCACTGCGCAAGGCACTAACCATGTTGAGATAATATGTCGAGCACCATCGAAATACGGCAACAAGAGATCATATCGGAATTCGAAATGTTCAGCGATTGGATGCAGAAATACGAGTACATCATTGAACTTGGAAAAGAACTGCCATTGATTGCAACGGCGTTGAAAACAGACGAACTTTTGATCAAGGGCTGTCAGAGCAAAGTATGGCTCCACGCGTCGGATGCATCCGACGGCTGCTTGCACTTCACAGCAGATAGCGATGCCATTATCACCAAAGGCTTGGTTGCCCTGGTGGTGCGTGTATTTGACGGCGAAAAGCCAGAAGACATATTGCAGACCGACTTGCATTTTGTCAAAGCCATCGGTTTGCACGAACACCTCTCTCCCACCCGCAGCAACGGATTGGCAGGAATGATCCAACAAATCAAAAATTACGCTTTGGCGTATCAACTCAAACAAAAGCAATAATTCATCATGACCATTGAGGAGCGAAATACATTGGAAGAACGCGTGATTGCTGTGCTGAAAACCATTTATGATCCAGAGATCCCTGTGGATATTTATGAGTTGGGATTGATCTACAACATCGGAATCGACGATCAAGCCTTTGTAACAATCTTGATGACGCTCACCTCGCCCTCTTGTCCGGTGGCCGAAACCTTGCCTCCAGATGTGGAACAAAAAGTAGGCGGCGCGCAAGGTGTTACCGGCTGCAAAGTCGAAATCACCTGGGATCCCTCTTGGGACAAGAGCATGATGAGCGAAGAAGCGCAACTGGAGCTGGGATTCTTGTAAGCGTTGATCTGTCCCGTTTGGGCGAACCCAACTTGATCTCCAAATGGAGTCCTCCTCGATCCGCGGCTTAGAATCAACAGCACAAAGAACCACTCCACATTGATCTGCTTCAGCATGGCTTCAAAAAACGTTCGCCGCAAGTAACCATTGACTATCCATAGGACTTTCGCGTCCAATGCAATGCCCTAAATATTCAGACTCTTTGACATGAATGTATTTGGTCGATTTTTCAATTCCGCGCGAATGCAATCCGAAAATTTAACTGAGACCGCGCAAGCCCTCTCCCAACACGGATATCGATGCCACGACTGGCCTAGCGGCACCGTCACGTTGAGCGATTATACAACCAAGTATCCCGAAAAAAATGTCTTTACGATTCCATTGAACGCGCACGATGTCACACTCAAGATTGACAACGCTAGAGGGTTCATGATATTTTCGAGTGACTTCTCCACATCATCCAAAGAAAATGAAGCTCTTTTTCTCCAGGATCTATTGCCCTTTTTTGACTGGCTATTCATCTACTATGATTTTGAATTTGGATATATTGACAAAGAAGGCGACACCCATGCGAAAATGTACAAATTCATCGATTCGGCGGACATTGAAACGTTGTTCTTTGTGAATTACTTGGGGACTAAATTCATAGAAAAACACCAACTCGATTTTTGGAAACAGGCACCGGGCCATGCAACTCAACTGCCGAACAATGCCATTCGATACCGTTCGAGATCAAAAATAAATGCTCCAAGTTCTGACGAAGTGGAAAAACTCAAAAGCTATTTTAAAGATTCAGCTCAGCTCTCCTTGTACAAGGCCTCCAAGCGTGATGATTGGTGAAGCCCGCAGCAATGGAATCCACGCCCCAAACGACGGTTTTTGTCCTAGTGCATCATTGGAGACCTTCGAATTCAGAAAAAGAAATTGAACGATGTTATAGATAAACATCGACCACACGCAACCAAGCCCTGGACAATTTTTGGCAAGAACTTTGTCGACCTCGCAGCACCTTCTAATCTCTGACTAAACGTGTCCTGATTAAAAGGCTCAACTCTCACTCATACTACTACTTACTCAAACTACAACAAAATGAAAAAGTTATTTTTCCTTCTTTGTGCTATGATAGCACTTTCTAGTTGCACGCATTACTATTACACACCGTCATCGCCGTGCGTCCCCTTGTTCAAAGAAAAAAATGAAGTTCGGGCAACAGGATCCATTGGCACTGGGGATAAAACCGACACCAAAACCGCACAGGTCGCTTACTCCTTGACCAACCATCTTGCGATTTCTGCCAATTATATGGAGGCGCGCGGTGGTAATTTCGATTCAAAAAATGGCGCTAGAGGCAATTATAAAGATATCAGCTTGGGTTACTTTAGACCTGTAAGAGATCGTTTTGTTTTCGAAGTTTTCACGGGGTACGGATACAGCAATCAACTGCATCACTACTCTGAGGACGAAAGCGCTCAACTCTCCTTTCAAAAATATTTCATACAACCGTCGTTTGGATTGACCACCGATTTTTTGGATATTGCATTTACGCCGACGTTCAGTCGTTTATCCTTCCAACACATTGAAAGCAATGTTTATTCCAACAGCTTTGAATCCGCTGCACTTGCACAAATCAGCGACAGTCGCACTTCCATTCTTTTCGAACCTACCCTCACCATGCGCGCGGGCTGGCAATTCATAAAATTACAAGGTCAAATGGGTGTTTCACGCAATCTTACACACAAAGGACTTGCTTTCGAAAAAAATCAAATTCATGCAGGCATTTCCTTCGCCTTTGCCGAGCGCATGCTGAAAAAAAACAAACCTACTCGCAGGCAGCCTCGGTTAAATGAATAATGGCCAATGAGGGAGGATAATTCACAAATCCCCAAGACCACATCAATATCCAAAATGCGATGTCCAAAAAAGAACATCCACCCACATTCCTATTGCCCTACTTTTGATTCAGTCATAACCAAGCAATAACTCTTACTATGAAACTTTCTAAAAGCACGCTGCTTTTTTGTTTGATTCTATTAATAACGCTCACATCGTGCCGCGATCAACTCCGATCAGGAATCTACATGAACGACAACACCCATTCGATTTTTCATAGTCTCGAAATAGATCTAGCCCTGATGCAAGCAAAAATTTATTTGAACAATGCTTCGGCATATGATAACGGTCAGTTCCTCGCGAATCAATTCATCGAGGCAAACATTACCGAAGAAAACGGTTCATTTTATTTGACGAATATTGTATCTGACTTCCTGACCCCCGTCAAAACGATTCGCTTCAACCAAGCAGGATCCAAACGCATCGAATTGAACTGCAACCAACTCACTGAAGCCATCACAGGCTCCTCAAAATGCGAAACGGAGGTACTGCAGTTCACCATTAAACAATGACACGATTAGTATAAACTCTTCATGATGCATGCGAGTATACAACTCCAAATAAACCGCATTTAGCGATTGACAGCAGAAAACACCACATGACTTTGGGGGTTTGCATCTGCACAATTGACTTGCAAGGTGCACAAACCCGTTGGCGGATCCGTCGATGAATAAAACTCCAGACAACACATGCTTATCATCTTAGCCATTTGAAACGCTAAATCACGTGCCCACATCTACCACGTCCGAAAACTGCAAACTTTTTTGGGGCCGAAATGAAAACACGCCTCCGTTTACCGCAATCATTTTCATCGATTACCCCAACTTGTTAAGACATGAAAACGATTCTCAAACTTCCTATCATGCGATTCCCGCCGTGCTCTCGCATCATTTGCCACAAAACAAATCCTTCGTCTCAATGGCACGCTGGTAGCCCAAAAATGCGCTTTGGTTCAAATCCATGCAGCCATTGTCTGGATCGTAATTCATTAGAAAAGCCAAACCGCGATTGTAATAGGCCTCGGCATACTCGGCATTGAGATCAATGGCACGTCCATAACATTCGGCAGCCTCGGTGTACTCGGCATACATCATATGCATATTGCCCTTTAGATTCCAATACTGTGGTGAATCAGGAGCCAATTCCACAATGCGCTGCGCGTCCTCCATGGCCTTGGAAAAATCGCCCAGCATCTTCCATGTAAATGCACGATTGAACAAGATCTGGGTATTGGATCCATCGAGTTCCAACGCATCGTTGTAGGTGTTGATCGCTTCGCTCCAATTGGTTTTTGGCTGCATTGCAATGGCTTGTACATATCGGTTCATCGATGCCTCTTGATTCATCCGAAACCCTTTCTCCAAGTCCTTCATGGCCATTTGCGCATCGCCCAAAGCAATGTATGCCGAAGCTCGGTTGAAATAAGCCACTGCAAAATTGGGCTCCAACTGAATGGCTTTTGTGAACGACTCCAAGGCTAAAGCAGCTTGGCCTGCCTTCAACTGGGATAAGCCCTTGAGATCATGCGCCAACGCACTTGTCGATGAAATCATCAATGCGGAATCTGCTGCTTCGCCACTCTTGACCCATTCGCCTTGCAACAAATGCAACAACGCCTTTTTCTCCCATTCAAAATCCTTTTCAAAACCAATGGCAATCAGACTGTCTGTGAGCTCCATTGCTTTTTGATAAGCCCCTCTTTGTATCCAATCATCCGCTAAGACATCCAAAGCAATGGGTTGCACATTGTCCATGGCCTGCGCAGATGGATTGGAACCATAATATTCCATCGCCAACATGTTTAGCTTAAAACGTTGATCATAGATATAAACGGATCCGGGATTCAAGCTTACCGCGCGTTGGTAATCCAAATCCGCCTCTCTGTTCATGCCAAGCTTTCTGTGCAAAACAGCACGCTTCATAAAGGCATCGGCAAAGGATGCGTCGGCGTTGATGGCATTGCTGTAACAGAGCATTGCATCATTCCAATTGCCCATGCGTAAATAGCTGTCGCCGTCTTTGATCTGTTTGATGGCCTCGAGGCGTGGTGCGTTTTGTGCAAAGGTTGCAATAGAGGCTTGCAGAAAAAGCGATAAAACCAAGAAGATATACTTTTTCATACGCCTAATTTTATTTTAACAACAAAGATGATCGCCATTCTGTTCAATCTATCCCATACACAGCAATTGCAAATAAACCCGCACATTGACCGGAAGATAGTGATCAAAACAAGAATGCCGATTCTTGGTCATGGCAATTCCTCGGGGTTCAGTCCTCCTTAAGCGCATCCCAACCTTGTGCGGTCAAAGGAATGCGGTCGCCCGCTCGGGTCACCAATTGCACCCCCGACCCATCGGGAGTGACGTGGCCAATGACGCTCAAATTTGGATTGCCTTTGATTTTATCGTAATCCTTTTGTTTGATGGTGAACAGCAACTCATAGTCTTCACCACCGTTTAGAGCGCAAGTGGTATGATCCAGGTTGAACTCAGCCGCAATTTTGGCAACTTGTGGGTCGATGGGTATCTTTTCTTCATAAATATCAAACCCCACAAAACTTTGATCTGCCAAATGCAACAACTCCGAAGCCAAGCCATCGCTGATGTCGATCATCGCCGTTGGTACCACCTCTAGTTTTTCCAAGAGATCTACGACGTCCAAACGCGCTTCAGGACGCAACTGGCGCTGCAAGGGATAGGAATAATTTTGCAGATCCGGCTGTGCCGTTGGGGCAGCTTTGAAAACCTCCTTTTCGCGTTCCAACACTTGCAGCCCCATAAACGCTCCACCCAAGTCGCCCGACACGACGACCAAATCGTTTTCGCGCGCACCGCTCCGTGTGGCAATGCGTTCTGGCTCAGCTTTGCCGATGGCCGTTATACTAATGATAAGTCCGCTTCGCGAACTGGTGGTATCGCCTCCAATCAAATCCACTCCATAGGTTTCGCATGCCAATAACATACCGGCATACAATTCATCGATGGCCTCCAAAGAAAATCGATTGCTCAAGGCAAGCGACACTGTAATTTGTTCGGGGCGTGCATTCATTGCACAGATGTCGCTCAGGTTGACACAGACACTTTTGTAGCCCAAATGTTTGAGCGGCACATAACTGAGATCAAAATGCACCCCTTCCACCAAAAGATCTGTGGAAACCAAGACCTGGTGTTGATCGGTATAGCCCAGAATAGCGGCATCGTCGCCCACGCCTTTCACCGTGGACTTGTTGCGCAACAGGATATGGTCGGTGAGGTGTTTGATGAGGCCAAATTCACCCAATGCACTCAATTCGGTGCGTAATTCGTCGGACATGTGTTATGATGTTTTGCGTTTCGCGTGCAAATGTCGTTCAACAGCGGCACTTCAGGACACCGAGGGTTCAGAAATTTGCTCGTGTTTCGATTCGGACAAGTGAATGTCCTTGACATTGAGTTGAAGGCTCACTTGGCCGTTCCATTCGTTTTCTTCAATGGTGTACAATACATCGACCGGCTTGCCTTGATTCAACTCATCGCACCAAGCCCCTAGGTCAAAGCCAATTCCATCCATCACCAACGCATCGTTGCCCTCTTGTTTGACCTGCAGTTTGAGATGATTTTTTTCTGCCCCAACCTGTCGCGTGCCGGCAGCATCGACCATTTTACGGGTCAAAAACACGGGTTTCATGTTTTCTGGGCCAAACGGAGCAAACTGTTTCAAAACCCGATAAAACTTACCAGTGATTTGTTCGAGATTGAGTTCCACATCGTAATGGACATTTGGCAATGGCCTCTCGCCCTTCAAAAACTCGGCGACGGCAGCATCAAAGCGTTCGCGAAAGGCATGAAAATTTTCTTTGTTCAGCAACAATCCAGCAGCCATGGTATGCCCGCCAAACTGGATCAACAAATCGCTGCATTTGCCTAGCATATCAAACAAATCGACACCCGGAATGCTGCGTGCACTGCCCGAAAGTTTGCCGTCGGCCTCCACCAAAACGATGGTTGGTTTGTAATACGATTCGACCAATCGCGAAGCCACGATTCCGACAACTCCCTTGTGCCACTTCTGGCTCGCCACCACCGTTGTGAAGCTGGTGGAATAAAAGGAGTCGTCTTGGACAATCTCAATGGCCTCGGCGGTAATTTCCTTGTCGAGTGTCTTTCTGGTGTTGTTGTTGTCTTCCACCGAAGGGCTAATGCTTTGGGCCTCTTCCACCGTTTCGGCCAACAGCAATTCGACCGCACGAGCACCGCTGAAGATACGACCTGCCGCATTGATGCGAGGCGCGAGGACAAAAACCACATCTGTGATGGTGAGCACCGGTTTGACAAAGGCCGCTTGATCGAGCATGGCTTGAATACCGGGCCTTCTTGGGCCTTGCGCCAATTGCTGCAAGCCAAAGTAGGCGAGTATTCGATTTTCACCGACCAAAGGAACGATATCGGCACCGATTGAAATGGTGAGCAGATCGAGATACCCAAACAAATGATCGTTGGGGATTTTGTGACGCATGCAAAAGGCCTGCAGCAATTTGAACCCTACACCGCATCCGCTAAGCCCTTTGAAGGGATAATAGCAATCGGGCCGCTTGGGATCGAGCACAGCCACTGCATCGGGCAATTCGCCGGGATTGTGGTGGTCGCAAATGATGATGTCGATGCCCCGTTCATTGGCGTACTTGACTTTTTCGACATCTTTGATCCCACAATCGAGGGTAATGATGAGCGAATATTCGTTTTCAACCGCATAATCCACCCCGAGGTAGGAGAACCCGTAGCCCTCTTTGTAGCGATCGGGGATGTAAAAAGCGCAATCCACGCCCAGTTTCTTGAGAAAACTATAGACCAGGGTAACCGCCGTGGTGCCGTCGACGTCGTAATCGCCGAATACCAAAATGCGTTCGCCTACCTCCACGGCTGCGGTAAGGCGATCCACGGCCAAATCCATGTCGCGCATCAAAAACGGATCGTGTAAATCGGTCAGTTGAGGTCGGAAAAAGGATTTTGCCTCCTCGAAGGTAAATATTCCTCGGTCGACCAGCAGTTGTCCGATGACCGGATCGACATTGAGTTCATCGGCGAGTCTTTGCGCGGCTGGTGAAGGATGCGCGGGTTTTTTGTACCAAAGTTTTGTAGTCATGATGAGCGACATAGGTAGTAAATTTTTCATCACCACCCAAGAAAATGACCTTCAAATTACTAATACTTGGGGGATTTTGAAGTTATTTGCAACCAAAACTTGCCCCGATACGTCTTATTCACGTATTTTCGGAACCTGTTAATAAATAGACAAACACTTTCTTTCCAATGAAATTGCGTCATTACTTTTTTACCTTTTTTGCGGCGTTCTTCGGAGCGATGCTCATTGCTGGTTGTTTGAATGAAGACAACCGCATCCCACCCAACTGTTACGATGGTATTCTCAACAACGGGGAGGAGCGCATTGACTGCGGCGGAGAATTCTGCGAGGAGTGCGATCACTGCACCAACGGCATCTACGAACCCGATCGTTTGGAAACTTGGGTAGACTGCGGCGGAGAGTGCGGACCGTGTCCACAAAGCGCCAATGGCATTCAAGACGGTGACGAAACGGGCATCGATTGTGGCGGAAGCGCCGGTGGATGCGAATTGCTTTGCGACGACGGATTGCTCAACGGAAACGAAGACCAAATCGACTGTGAAGACGACATTGCCAACCAAGACGAAGCTTGCCCGCACTGCCCTACTTGCGTGGACGGAGAAATGAACGGTTCAGAAGTGGGAATCGACTGCGGCGGCGACTGTGCAGCCTGCTGTTCGAGCGGCAATTGCACCAATGGCATCATCGATGGAAATGAATTTTGGACCGATTGCGGCGGCCGCACCTGCCCCGATTGCGCTGATACCTTGAAATGGAAAGTGGGTGGCGAAACGGAATATTGTCCATCCACCCTTTTGGATGCCGCTATGGCACATGTCCCCGCCACCGATGGCACACCGCCCGGTGAATTGCGTGTGACGCTTGCCGCTGGTACATTGATGGGCACCATTACCATTATTATGACCGAGCCAGCAGTGGGTTGGATGGCCAACCAAACATTCACGGCCGATGAAACCAATGTGACCGAATACAGCATCACATACTCCGATGCCGAAGGCAACAATTACTCCACTGGATCGACAGGAGGTGATGGCGTGATCAAATTGATTAAATACGCCACCATCAATATCCCGGCCTCCACCACCGATGGATGCAACAAACCCGCAGGAGACTATTACTTCTACCGCGTTATCTTCAGCGGTACGCTGGTGGATGCATTGGACGACACATCGAATATCAATATTGAATCCGGGTTCTGGCAATTCACGTTCAAGCCCTAATTCACACGACAACATAGAAAACGGTCTCTTCGGAGGCCGTTTTTTTTTGCATTTGAATCGGCATCGGGAATATTCGTTTATCTTGGCGCCATAACCCTGTCATTGCCTCGCCAAATGTTTGCCCCTTGTGTCGCCACCACGCTCTTGGCCGTGGATCAACAAACCATCCAACAGATTGCGTTGTTTGGATTGATCCCTTTTGTAGTGGCCTTTCTCTTCGTGGTCTTTGTATTCTACCGCAAATCCCGCGAAAGCCGCATCCAAAAAGAGCTCACGATGTTGGAATTGACCGCCCTTCGCGCACAGATGAACCCGCATTTCATCTTCAATTGCCTCAATGCCATCTACAACTCCATACAGGCCAACCGCAATGAAGAAGCCAGTGCGTATTTGCTCAAATTCTCCTATCTGACCCGCCGCATCTTGGAAAACTCCAACAACAAATGGATTCCATTGGATGAAGAGGTCGAAATGCTCAAAGCCTATTGCGCTTTGGAACAGATCCGCCTCGCAACTCCATTTCATTTTGACATCCAGGTGCGATGCAACGAAGATCAAGCCGAGCCGCATGTTCCCATGCTGCTTATACAGCCGCTGATCGAAAACATCGTATGGCATGGCCTCAGCCAAACACCCAATGCCTATATCCGACTGACGATCACGAGTACCGAAGAAGCCATAACCTACACGTTGTGCACCAATGTGTTGTATCCCGCTTCAGGAGCCCCCAGCCCGGCCAAACACGGCAAAAAGAAATCGCTCGGCCGCAAATTGGTAACTGAGCAACTCAATGCCATTGGTCACCTTACCGGTTGTTATCCGGTTTTTGAGGAAAAAACAATCGATCACGGTGGCGTGACCGAACAACAAACCCTACTCCAACTGCCCCATGTCCAACTACCAACCGTCCACTAAAATCCGCGTTGCCATAGCCGATGACGAACCCGCACCCCGCGAGTTGATGGCACGTTATATCGCCCATGACAACAGCTTGAATTTGGTATCGACCTTGAGCAGCTATGAAGAAGCCTTGGAGGCCTTGCCGGAACTGCATATCGATTTGCTATTTTTAGATGTGGATTTGGGCGCCGGCGATGCATTCGAACTGCTGCATGCATTGCCCCAAAGACCGTTTGACATCATCTTCTGCACCTCCCATTCGGAATATGCGCTGCAGGCATTTCATGTATCGGCGATTGATTATTTGCTCAAACCCTTTTCGGAAGAACAATTTGTGCAAGCCGTGATCAAATACAAGAAACAGCGGCCACAAGTTACCACGGCCAACGACGCATTGGACAATTTGCTCGAAAACCTCAAACGCAGCAATCCGCAGCAAAAGATTGCACTGCCCACTTCGCAGGGATTGTTGTTTGTAAAATTCAACGAGATTGTTCATGTGGAATCGCAGAACACCTTGACCATATTCTATTTGTTGGACAAACAACAAATCGTGGTTTCGCGTACGATGAAAGAATGCGAGGAGCTGCTCAGCGCCTATGGATTCTGCCGGGTTCACCAGTCGCACATGATCAACCTGCACTTCGTAAAAAAGTATTTGAAAGGCGAGGGCGGACAAGTGATTTTGGAGGACGGCAGCACGATCGAGGTATCGCGCCGCAAGAAAGAGGAATTTTTGTCGGCCTTGCAGAAGATATGATGGCGGTTTGCCGTATTCTTCCTGAAATCCACCACATACTTTGCTCAACGCCCCCAACACACAAAATCAATGGCATCCATACAGGCAGAATCGCGTGATTTGCACAAATAACCAAAACGTTTATCAGTATGCGCTATATATTCTCTTTTGGAATTTCAGTTGCCCCATCCCGCAGGGCGCTAAAACTAATCAATGATCGTGAACAAAACTTACCCGACAGGTCCATCATTCTTTTCAAAATTGTTGACCATCGCAGGACTGAAGAGGAGCTGAAATTTGCAAAAACCTAGTGCAATGGCCGTAAGAGCAAGGATAACATTGTCAAAGATTATAGCGTTCGAATGTTGACCCATCTCGACGAAAAACTGCAATCCAATTTTTACAGCAAGATGACCCACAGATCCAAATGCACCGTTTCGGTACATGGAAGAAGAAGCGAAAAATTAATATTCACAAACAGTATATTTCCCATAATTAAATTACATTCGCCCTCCCTAAACCCAAACCCTATGAAACATTTTTTTTCCAGTTTTGCCATTGCCGCACTTCTTTTTAGTTCTTGTGACACTCCTTCAGAACCAGCCGTCGCTCCGCCAACGGAGCAAAAAGCAGCCGCGGTAGCGACAGGCTGTGATCCAGCGACACCACAAGTAATTGATCTAAACATCGCTAGCAACCTCATTCTAGAATTTATGAGGTCAACGAAAGGCCAGAGTGACAAAGTAAACTTCGGGATTGGATCTTACATCTCGTTAGAGCAATTGCGGGCCGATGGCCTTTTAGACAACAAAGCCAACGACCCTACTGCAGGTGTCTTTATATATGACATGATTAACGGTTTCAATCAAGGTCAATTCGCTCTAAGATTTGGCCGTGTTTGTAAAGCTGGAGAAAGAACGGAATATGCAATCGTAGGCAATGAAAACCATTTTGTCACTCACGCTCTTTTAGTATATGACAACAAAAATCCTCAGGTATCAGAAATCACGAAGTACATACAAAATCAAGGGATCAAAAGGAGCATTGCTTATAATGAACATGACCCGATTGGAGGCGATAAAGTAATTGAAAGAAATTCTAAACTTTTATCAGACCTTGGAGGTCAGGCTTCATTCTCTAGCAATGGTCATTACTTTTTCAACCTTGACGACTTTGACAGGGTGATTATTAACAATCCAAAAGAAAAGATCATTGGATTTGCCATCTGCAGAGGAATTGAAAAAATCAATGAAAACGGTCAAGACAAATTCTACGATCGATTGATTTTGATTGGAGTTAACCAAGACCGTGAGTTCGTGCATACGGGCAACCAAATCATGGAACGCTCTTGGCCTCCTCGTGGATTTTAATTCCCCTTTTCGAATGACCGAACATATCAACGCAATATCATCCTACTCCGGCATTCTCCCAGTGATTGCCGGAGTTTTTCTTGTTAAAGGGCATTCGTTTTGGCCTTTCATTTGTTTTTTAATTACTGGCATTCTCAACGATTTATTTCAAACCTACAGCACGAATGACATTCTCGCCAATTTGGCCATGAGCGTTTATTCCCTGTTCGATATTCTCTTTCTATTGTGGTTCACCACACAGTTGTTTCATATCAAAATGAAGTGGCAAATCGCAATAGGCACACTTGTGTTTACGCTATGGTTTATCGCATACAAAATGCACGTTCCTTTGCAAGCCAACTATAGCGAAGGAAGCCGATTCTTTGATCCCATATTTCTAACCATCACTTCTATCCTCGCTGCCATAGGTCTTTTAAAAATTATCGAGTCGCCCTTACGACTGGAATACAATCAGTATTTCGGGTTTTACCTCGGCATTTTCTTTTACAACTTTTCTGTCTTCTTTACGCACATTTTCCTGAGCGACGACATCGCCAAAGAAATCTGGTATCTCAATGCGCTTTTCAACATCACCACCATGCTGATTTATACCTGGGCCTTTCTCCGTCTTCGCGGACCCCAGCGTTCTTGATCTCATTTGTTCAGCTTCGTCCCAGGCCAAAACACCCAATCGCACCTCGGCCATTTTCTTGCTTTTACTTACCGCTTTCCGCGCCAACATCGCCCAATCCCCGATCTGTATAGATTGAGCCCTGCACCTAGCGGCATCTTTGACCCGCATTCTACCACGAACGAATGCGCCAAAAGATTCATGCAACACTTCTATTCGGCTCTGCCCCAACATATCGTTTACAACCATCACATCGAAGAACAACTCGCGTTGCCCAATGGATGGATTGCTCAGCGCACCGGCATTCAACAACGCCACGAGCACTCCGGTGGCATTTCGGAACTGGCTATTGAATCGGCCAACAAATGCCTAGCTGCTCACCATCTCGATCCCATGCTGATCGATACAGTGCTGATGGCAACCGTTACACCCGATCATCCCTGGCCAGCAACCGCCTGCAAAGTGGCACATGCCATCGGAGCGCACAACGCTTGGGCTCTGGACATTTCGGCCGCATGCAGTGGCTTTGTCTATGCGCTGCAACTCATCCAGTCGCTATTGAAAGCCGGTCAGTCCAAACGCATTTTGCTGCTCACCGGCGATTGCATGAGCTCCGTTGTAGATCCCATGGACCGCAATACGCGTGTTCTCTTTGGCGATGCCTGTGCCGCGAGTCTATGGACCAACGTACCGCTCATTGCCATTGAAGATGTTTACCTCGGTTGCGATGGAAGTGGTTACCAAGACATCATTGTCCAAGGCGGCGGCAGCGCATTGAGACGTTCTGAAATCGCTTCATTCCCGAGGCTGCATTTGGAGGGAAGCAAGGTCTTTAAAGCTGCGGTCAAAAACATCAAAAAATCTGTCGAGATCATTCTTCAGCGCAACAACTTGACCTTGTCGGAGATCGACTGGTTCATTCCTCATCAAGCCAATATGCGCATCATTGAAACCCTTTGCGAGCAAATGGGCCTCGACAATTCCAAAGTACTTACCAATGTGGAACAACGCGGCAACACCACCAATGCTTCCATTCCGCTCTGTTGGTCGGACCACTGCTCACGAATTCAACCCGGACAACGTGTGCTAACCGCAAGCTTTGGCGCAGGCTATACCTACGGCAGCGCACTCTTAAGAACTCAATCGTAAACAATCATTAATACATACCCAAAATGGAATTAACCATCACAAAAATCCAAACCAAGGCCAACGAGCTCACTGAAAAATACGCGAGCCGCATCCAAGCCCTCACCGTTGAAGGTCCCACACCCAATGACTATCCATTGCTCAATATGTTCTTTCAAGAAGTATATGATGCCATCGCTAACGGAGAATTGACCGAGAACGAAAAGCTGGCCATGCGCAAATGGTTTGGCACCTCAATGAACACCGACCAGACTTTGCAAGGGCACGTTTGTGTGCGTCCGTTGGGCTACAACGGCGATTTCCAAATCATCGACAAGATTTATCGCACCGTGCATTCCGAAGATCAAGTCATGAAAAGATGGGACGTTTACTACCACCAACATCCCGCTCCCATCGCTGTGCGCAACCGCAAAGACATCTTCAAGCAACTGCTCAGCACAATGCCTGCCGACAGCAAAATTCTCAATCTTGCTTCGGGTCCATCTCGCGATCTTTATGAACACTTGCAATCATCGTCAACTCCTTTGCGCATCACCAATGTAGACCTCGACGAGGGCGCCATCGCCTTCTCATTGGACCTGTTGAGTCAAGTTGAACATGCATCCGAAATCGATTATGTGCACGCCAACGTTTTGCGTTTCCGCACCTCGGAGCAGTTTGATTTGATATGGTCTGCGGGATTGTTTGACTACTTCAACGACGACTTGTTTGTGAAACTGCTACAAAAATACGCGGCCAATTTGAGTCCAAACGGCGTGTTTGTATTGGGCAACTTCAACACCATCAACGTTTCCAGACCGTATATGGAATTTGCCGATTGGAAACTCAATCACCGCAGCGAAGAGCAACTCATCGCGATGGGCCATGCTGCTGGATTTGCACACGCGCGCATTTTTGCCGAGCCCACCGGTATCAACTTATTCCTTGAACTGAAAAAATAACAAGTCATGCAACCGACACCGAAAAAACACGAAGAATACCTGGATGAACTAATGGATTACATTCCTAAAGAGGCATTCAAACCGGCATACTATAAGTTGGTGCCCATGTCGCTGTACTTCCTTGCTGTCGTTGCGATGATTTACTTATCCATAGCCATCGAGAGTTACGCTTGGACCATACTCTTCGCAGCCATCAGCGGATTCTGTATTGCCTGTATTTTTCTGTTTTGCCATGAACTCACCCATGGCACCATCATCAAAAACAAAACAGGCATGTATATCGCTGAACTAGTTTTCTGGCCTTTGAGCGGGATGCCGCCCACATTGTGGAGAGTGATCCACAACAGGGCCCATCACACTGGAGCCAACAGTTATGCAGATCCCGATCGCAGAACCTTCAAGTCAGAAAAGAATTTTTGGAATACGGTTTACAACGCATTCATCTACCCCAACAAAAAGCTGAGATTTTCACTCACTGTAGGATTTGCCATGTTGTTTTATACTGGAAAACACATCGCATCGGCGCTATATCCTGAAGGAAAAAAACCCGCGATTGTGACTTATAAACCGAAGTTTACCCGCAAAGAAAAAAAGAAAATCAAATGGGAATTGCTCTACATCATGGTGTTCCAATCGCTGATAGGTATAGCATTGGGATGGAAGCTGTATCTTATCTTTTCACTGGTCTCTTGGGTTGTGTCATCCTCGATCCTGATCTCCATGATCATCACACAGCACCTGATCAATCCTGTCTTTATTGAAAATCCAGACCCCATGCTCACAGCCACATCGGTGCGCATTCCTTCTTGGCTCGATCGGTTGATTGACTACCATTCTTTCCATATCGAACATCATGTATTGCCAGGAATCAACTTTGACTATTATCCCAAAATGGGACATATCATGCAAAACATGTATCCCGATCGTTATACCCGCAAACCCTTCTTGTCTGCTATCGTAGAGAGCTATGATCGGGAGATGTTTATCGATGATCCGCTGCAATAGGCGGATCATTTTTTGGATTCGTCCTCGGCGAGGAAGTCGATGTTTTTTTTAAGCCCGATGAACTTAGTCCGTTTCACCGCCGATTTGCGAAATACCCGTTTAAAGGTTTCCTCGGTCAGTTCTTTCCATTCAGCTTTCGTCCAGTTCTTCCATTCCTCTGAGCCGCGGAATCGCTCTTCTTGGTGGGGCTTTGAAAAGCGGTTCCAAGGACAAACATCTTGGCAGATATCGCAACCGAATGCCCATTCGGCCATGCGTCCCTTGAACTCTGAAGGAATGGCCTCGCGCAGCTCAATGGTCAGATACGAGATGCAGCGCGATCCGTCCACCACATAAGGCTGCACAATGGCCTCAGTTGGACAAGCATCGATGCAGCGCGTGCAGGTTCCACAATAATCTTTGATGGGTCCATCGGGTTGCAATTCAAGGTCAATGATCAATTCGGCGAGAAAAAAGAACGAACCTTGCTGTTTGGTAATCAAGTTGGCGTTTTTGCCCACCCAACCTACGCCGCTTTTTTTGGCCCAAGCCTTCTCCAGCACCGGAGCGCTATCCACAAACACACGGCCCTCAACATGCCCCACACTTTCCTGAATGCGTTCTAAAAAAAGATACAGCTTATCGCGAATCACATCGTGATAATCTTCCCCGTATGCGTATTTGGATACGGCGTACGACTGGTGTTGATCTTGTGCCGGGGGAAAATAATTGTACGCCAAGGACACCACACTTTGAGCACCCGGCACCAAGAGCCGTGGGTCCAACCGTTTGTCGAAGTGATTGGCCATATAGCCCATCTGTCCGTGCATATTTGCATTGAGCCATGCCTCGAGCGGTGCAGCTTCGTCCTCGAGAAATGCTGCTTTGGCGATGCCACAATACGAAAAACCAAGTTCCAGCGCCAACGCCTTCACGATGTTCGTATGGTTGTGTACAGCTCCAGATTTGACCATAGAAAAAACGGGGGGGGGATTAGAACAGTTGGCCCATTCCAGGCTTTTTGGCCTTGCCCAGATGGCGGTAGGTCAGCTCCGTAAGTTGTCGACCGCGTGGCGTGCGGGTGAGAAAGCCTTCTTGAATCAAAAACGGTTCGTACACCTCTTCAATGGTTCCTGCATCTTCGCCCACTGCTGTGGCCACGGTGGTCAAACCCACAGGACCTCCATTGAATTTGTCCATAATGGTCATCAAAATTTTGTGATCCATTTCATCCAATCCGTGGGTGTCTACATTCAACGCATTCAACGAAAAACCAGTAATATCCAGATCGATGGTTCCATTGCCCTTGATCTGCGCAAAATCCCTGACCCTGCGCAGCAAAGCGTTGGCAATGCGCGGAGTGCCTCGGCTTCGGCGTGCGATTTCAAAAGCAGCATCTTCGGTGATTTCTACCTGCATAATTCCTGCGCTGCGTTGTACGATATCGGTCAATGTTTTTGCATCGTAATAGGACAGTCGCGCATTGATACCAAAACGCGCCCGCAACGGCGATGTGAGCAATCCACTTCGGGTTGTTGCGCCAACCAAAGTGAAAGGATTGAGGGCAATTTGAACCGAACGTGCATTCGGTCCTGTATCTATGACCAAATCGATTCGATAATCTTCCATTGCGCTGTAGAGGTACTCCTCAACTACCGGACTCAGTCGATGAATTTCATCAATGAACAAGACGTCGTTGGTGTCGAGATTGGTAAGTAGACCGGCCAAGTCGGCAGGTTTATCCAAGACCGGGCCGCTGGTGGTTTTGATTTGAACTCCCATTTCATTGGCAATGATATTGGCCAAAGTTGTTTTCCCCAATCCCGGAGGTCCGTGCAACAACACATGATCAAGTGCTTCCTCTCTCAACCGAGCCGCTTTCACAAAAACCTCAAGATTTTCAAGCACTTGGCGTTGTCCAGTAAAATCACCTAGACTTTTCGGCCTCAACACACGATCCAGCTCGCCATCGGAATTGACAGCAGCCGCTCCACGAATATCAAATGAATCATCACTCATCGTTTGCCTTCTTTTGTTGGTATAACCGATACAGCTCATCGAACAGGATGCGAAAACGCAGCACGTACATCGGAGAGGTAAATCTACTGGATAATTGGCGATTATTGTGCAGCATAAGTCGGTAACCGTATCCTCCACCCACTGCGAAATATTTCAGGAAACGGTATTCCACGCTCATGGCAGGTTCATAGAGCATGACCCAATCCCTTTTCAATTTTTCCGATGTACGCCAAGACTCTACAAACGATGTCCCAACACCCAGCTGTACCGGCAAGGTAACCTCCCAAGGACCTTTGCGATAAAAGGTGTAATCCAAGAACGGCGCGACATAACGCAAACGCACACGCGCCATATCGATGCGGTCTGTTTCAGGATAACGAATCTCTTCGCGGATATCGGTCCAAAGCCAATTGAAGCCCACACCGATCGTTAGGGTTTTGCGAAACACAAATCCCGCTTTTATTCCCCAAATCGAGGCTCTGTTCCCTGTGATGAACGTATTTCGTGTGTCGTATTTGGCCGTAAACACCGGTCGATGCCGGAAGATATGCGCCAGCGAATCCGATAGCGCGATGGTTTGGGCTTGGGTGTGGATCAACACACCGCCAAATGCCACCATCATGAGGGCCAAACACAACCTTGTCTTCATCGCTCTGCGGAACATGGATGCAAAAGTAGTCCGAAGATGTTGTAATCCGCCAACCCATTGATCGCGATTCCATGGACTTATACCACAAAAAAAAGCCCCCGATAAGGAGGCTTTTTATTTTTTTTCTTAGTGGATCACTTCGCCGGGTTTGGGCGGCACCACTTGCGGCACAAAATCATCTTCGTGCGCTGGGTTGCTGTAATCGTACGCCCAACGGTGAACTTCAGGAATAGCACCAGGCCAGTTGCCGTGCACGTGCTTCACAGGCGTTGTCCATTCCAAGGTGTTTGAACCCCAAGGATTTTGAACTGCCGCTTGACCGTAGAAAATGCTATAGAAGAAGTTGAACAAGAACAAAATCTGGGCTGATGCACCGACGATCGCAAATACCGAGATTAGCGGATTGAGATCCATTACATGATCCAAATAGTCGAATGCGCTGTATTCGTAATAACGACGTGGAGCTCCAGCCATACCAACGAAGTGCATGGGGAAGAATACTCCGAAACCGCACACCAAAGTCAACCAGAAATGCACATAACCCAATTTGTTGTTCATCATACGGCCATACATTTTTGGGAACCAGTGGTAGATACCACCCAGCATACCAAAAATGGCAGACATACCCATTACAATATGGAAGTGAGCCACTACAAAGTAGGTGTCGTGTACGTTGACGTCAAGTGCAGAGTCGGCAAGGATGATACCTGTTAGACCACCGGTTACGAAGGTCGAAACCAAACCGATAGAGAACAACATGGCCGGTGTAAAACGAACATTGCCCTGCCAAAGCGTGGTGATGTAGTTGAACGCCTTCACTGCTGAAGGAATTGCAATCAACATGGTCGTGAATACGAATACAGAACCGAGGAAGGGGTTCATACCTGTGACATACATGTGATGTCCCCAAACGATGAACGACAAGAAACCAATTGCCAAAATTGAGCCCACCATTGCTTTGTAACCGAAGATGGGTTTGCGCGAGTTTGTGGCGATGATTTCAGATGAAATACCCAATGCAGGCAACAATACAATGTAAACCTCAGGGTGACCCAAGAACCAGAACAAGTGTTGGAACAAGATAGGGCTACCGCCTGAAACGTCCAATGCCTCACCTTGAATGTAGATATCAGAGAGATAAAATGCGGTTCCGAAACTGCGGTCCATGATCAAAAGCACCGCAGCGCTGACCAAAACAGGGAAAGACAATACCCCCAAGATAGCGGTCACCAAAAGAGCCCACATGGTCAAAGGCAAACGCGTCATGCTCATGCCCTTGGTACGGAGATTCACAATGGTTACGATGTAGTTCAAACCGCCCAAAAGCGATGAAGCGATGAAGAACACCATGGATACCAACCAAAGGGTCATACCTGTGCCAGAACCTGGCATTGCTTGAGGCAAAGCAGAAAGCGGAGGATATACTGTCCAACCACCACTTGCCGCACCGCCCTCGACAAACAACGAGGCCACCATGATCACAGATGACACGAAGAAAGCCCAATAACTCAACATATTGAGGAAACCGCTGGCCATGTCGCGCGCACCCACTTGAAGTGGAATCAATAGATTGGCGAAAGTACCGGACAATCCACCGGTCAATACAAAGAACACCATGATGGTTCCGTGGATGGTGACCAAAGCCAAATAGGCGTTTTTGTCCAAAATACCCTCTGGTGCCCATTTGTCACCCAAGAAAGTATTGAGAATTTCGAATTTCTCACCTGGCCAACCCAATTGAAGGCGGAAGAAAACCGATAACATAACGGCGATAACACCCATCACGATAGCAGTAATCAAAAACTGCTTGGAGATCATCTTGTGATCCATCGAGAAGATATACTTCGATACCCAGCTCTCTTCGTGGTGATGATGACCGTGGTCGTGCCCGTGCGCTGCGTGTTCTGTGTGTGCTCCCATATCTTTAATAACTACAGTATATTTCTAAATGTTTAAGGTCAAGGAAAATTAGTTAATGGCAGGAACATTCATGGCTACAGCCGTAGTATCCTTTGCCTCTGCGTCCTTTTTGTCTTCTGTTGCGATAAATGTCTTCTGCTCTTTCAGCCACTTCTCGTACTCCTCAGGTGTTTCCACAACGATGTTGATCATCATGTTGAAGTGAGCGGCACCGCACACCTTGTTGCACAATAGGATGTAATCGAATTTATCGTTGTTTTCCTTTTTGCGCATTTCTGCTGTGGTGATGGTTGGGGTCATTTTGAAACGAGTCGGTTGACCAGGAACAGTGTTCATTTGAGCACGGAAATGAGGCATGTATGCCGAGTGGATCACGTCTTGGCTGCGGAAGATGAATTCCACTTCACGACCAACGGGCAAGTGAATCTCCTTTACAATTTTATCGTCAGCACCTACAGTCCATTCGCTTTTTCCATTGGCTGCTTGATTTTCATCCAACTCAAGAATACGTTGTTTGTGGCGTTGCAAACGGTAGATCTTTTCCTCCAAAGCCTCGATGTAGCTGACGGGGTAAGTGCCTTCTTCACGCACTTGTTTCAATGCCTTTTCGTTGCTTTCAATTTGACCATCAATCGACTCCAATTTGGCCGCGATGAATTCCTTGGTAACAATTCCGAGCGGATTGCTGGCTTCGGCATCGATGAGGTTGTAGTTGGCCAATCCGAATTCTTTGTCATCGCCGGGATAGCGTGCCGTCCATTTGAATTGTTCGGAATACACTTCCACTTGAATGGCGTTGGAGCTTGCAGGGCCAGTCATCTCGTTCCACGTCATCAAACCAAAGATGATGATGAACGCCATGGCCACACCAGGAATGGCAGTCCAAAGCATTTCAAGCTTTGTGCTATGTAAGAAATATTCTGCACGGCGGTTTTTGTCGTATTTGTATTTCCATGACACATAGAACAGAGCAAAATTGACCAAAAAGAATGCTACTGTGATACCGATGATATTGATGTTCATCAGCCAATCTACCTCTACACCATGGGCTGAGGCCGATTCAGGAAGATAATCTGCATAACGCACATAGAGGTACACCACCGAGGCAAAGAAACCGAACATCCAAACCATCATAAGGTTGGCGTTCAAGGTATTGTCCGCGTCGGAGATATCTTCTTCACGGCTCTTGCGGAGCCCTCGACTTAACTCATACACTTTGGTCAATTGCACGATGGCAATGATTGCAAGAACGATGACCAACAGAATCAAAAGTTTCATATCCCTTAATTTTTTCTATTTTAAATATCTCTGTGCGATGAATGCTCTTATTTGGTTTGAAGGAATTGCTGGTTGCCGTTTTTGAGTGCTTGGCTCAAACGATACATTCTCAGCATTTGTGCGGTTGCAAAAACACCTGCGATTGCTACCATTATTCCTAGAAAAACCATTTTATAACGTTATAATGTATTGACTCCCTTTAATGTTTACGCCACGATTAAATATGGTGATTTTCGCTTTCGTTCAAGTAAGGGTGATTTACAGGAACCAATTTGGCCTTGCTCAATGTGCGAAGGACAATGAAAATAAACAAACCTAAAAACCCGAGGAACATACCGAAGGTCCATCCCCAATGCAAAAGGGACTTACCAAAACCGGGGTGATGCCCGAACTCGTGACCGTGGTTGGTACCGGGCACTACAGCCATCCAAATGTCGAGGAAGTGCGTCACAAAAATGATTGCGCCGACACGTTGAAGGAATTTGATGTTGCGCTTGGCATCGCGGGCAATCAAAACATAGAAAGGAATTGCAAAATTCGCGAAGAAAACGCCCCACATCAAGCCCATGTAGTTGTCGTAACGTGTCTTGAAATAGGTCACCTCTTCAGGAATATCGCTGTACCAAATCAACATGAATTGGCAGAACCACAAATAGCTCCACAACATGCTGATGGCAAACATCCATTTACCCATATCGTGCACGTGAGAGTCGTTGACTTTGGTGAAGTAACCTTTGCCTTTCAACCAGATGATCAATAGCGTAGCGAAGATCATGCACGTCACCCACATTCCGGAGAAGATGTACCACGAGTACATGGTTGAGAACCAGTGGGTATCGATGCTCATCAGAACGTCCCAAGCGATGGTTGTAGAGAACACAGCGAAGTACACCAAGAACAATGCACCGCGACGGTATTGTTTCAAATGCAATTCGGTAGATGGACTTTCATCCTCTTGAAGTGACCATTTGCGGAATGCGCGTGCAAAAAGAACAAAACCTGCCACATAGATGGCGATACGCACCCAGAAGAACGCACCAAAGAACACGGCTTTGTCTGCGATCAACTTGTCATAGTTTGGAGAGTTGATATCGTAGACCGAACTGTCCATCCAGTGGTAGATATGGTGAACGTGAAATTGACCCGCCAAAAGCACGACCAAAATCACCGCCAAACCAATGGGGATAAACGAGAACATGGCCTCGAATACACGCTTGATTTGGGCCGTCCAAGCTACCTCTGCAGCATATTGCAGCGCATAGAAGAACAAAGCACCCAAAGACACCGCTAGGAAAAAGAATCCACAGATGAGCAAAACTGCCCACCAATATTGCCCATGTGTTTCGTCTGCAACGCCACCTACAATGGCCGATAATACGCCAAGGCCCATGAGGCCAAAACACCATTTGCGTGTTTTTGCAGGGATTTCAAAATGCAGTTTGTCGTGTCCCATATTCTTTGTTTCGCGATTTTATATTCTTGAATAAATACTTTGGTTTGCTTAATTGATCTTGGTGGTGTCAGTTGCCGCCTCAACTTTCAATTTCAGCATGTTATTGGCATCGTACTCGGGAGAAGAAACCCCTTGTTGCAAACACTTCACATAGCTGATGACTTGCCATCTCTCCATTGCTGACAATTGAGAAGCGTGCTGCCCCATCAAGCCTTTGCCATACATAATGGTGTGGTACATCTTGCCTTCGGGCAATTCTTTGAGCTTTGTTGCGTAATCTGGAATACCAGGAATGTGGCCGTTCTTGGAGATTGCTCCATCGCCGTGTCCTTCCTTGCCGTGGCAGTGCATGCACATGTGTGTGTACAACTCCTTGCCGCGCTCGACGTTGGTCTTAGTCGGCAACAATGGACTTTTGATCTCGGTGGCTGCACGCTCATAATCCTCCACTGTATTGTTGAGGGGATATGGCATTGCAAAAATGGCCATCTCGCTACCCATGAATGGCACGGAGCCATCTACTGGCAAACGCGACAACACCGGCTGTACACCCAATTCTTCCTTTTCCTCTTGCGTGAGGTCCATGTGTTTGTTGCTACCGTAGTCGATGTAGGCTTCCAAAGCTGGAGAGCGGTACATGTCTGGCATATACTCCAAACCGGGAGCTTGTTCGCTCTCTGTGCAAGAACTGAAAACCAAGGTTCCCGCCAAGCCTGCAACAAAAAGATATTTCTTGTGAATCATGATCTTAATTAATAATCCTTAATGTTCAATTCATACACATCCGTTGCACGGATTTTTGCTTCCAAATCAGAAGCCGATAGGTTATTGTCATCCGTGGTGATCTCCATAACGAACTTGTCGTCTGTGGTGCGCGGATCGGGGTTGGATGCAGGCATACCGGGCAAAGTGCCGTTGCGCAACAAATAAGTAATGGCCATACCGTGGGCGCCGCAGAATACAGAGAATTCGAACATCACGGGCACAAATGCGGGTGCATTCTCGATCCATGTAAAGTTCGGCTTACCTCCGATATTCCAGTTCCAGTCGCTAACCATGAAGTACCACGTACCCAAAATCGCCAAGGCTGTTCCGGTGCATGCGTACATGAATGAGCAAATAGCTAGTCGGGTTCTCTTCACACCAATTACTGGGTCCAATCCGTGGATGGGGAAAGGAGAGAACACTTCTTTAACACGTATGCCTTGGCTCACCAACGCTTTGGCTGCGTCCATGAGCTTTTGGTCGTCGTCATACATGACATGAAAAACTTTATTGGCCATACTCTTAATTTGCCTTAAGTATTAAATATGTTTAGTGGTGAGCTCCTTCTTTTTTGTAGCTCTCACCTGAAGTTTTCAAAATGGTCTTCAATTCGTTCAATGCCAACACGGGGAAATAGCGTGAGAACAACAAGAACAGCGTGAAGAAAATACCGATGGTACCAATAAACAAACCGATATCGATAGACGTCGCTTTGAATTCACCCCATGCACCCGGGATGTAATCGCGGTGAATTGAGGTAACGATGATTACAAAACGCTCGAACCACATACCGATGTTCACGATGATGGACATGAAGAACGTAAAGCTCAAGTTGGTACGAAGCTTCTTGAACCAGAAGAGCTGTGGAGAGATTACGTTGCACGTCATCATGCACCAATACGACCAAGCCAATGGACCAGAGAAACGGTTGATGAAGGCGTATGATTCATACTCTACACCGCTGTACCAAGAGATGAACAACTCGGTCAAATAGGCCACACCAACTATTGATCCTGTAACGATGATTACGATGTTCATATATTCGATATGGCGCATATTGATGTAGGCTTCGAGCTTCATCACTTTGCGCATGATCAACAAAAGCGTTTGCACCATCGCAAAACCGGAGAATACCGCACCCGACACGAAGTACGGTGGGAAGATGGTGGTGTGCCATCCCGGTACGATAGAAGTTGCAAAGTCCATGGATACAATGGAGTGCACGGAGAATACCAGCGGAGTCGCAATACCAGCGAGAACCAATGATACCTCTTCGAAACGCGTCCAGTGCTTAGCGCGACCGCTCCAGCCAAAACTAAGGATGCTGTAGAAGCGACGCATGGGATGATTGGTCATTTTGTCGCGGATGCTCGCAAAATCGGGGATCAAACCAATGTACCAGAAAACCAGAGAAACCGAGAAATACGTGGAGATCGCGAATACGTCCCACATCAAAGCCGAGTTGAAGTTGGGCCATAGTGAGCCCAGACTATTTGGAAGTGGAAGCGTCCAGTAGGCGCACCAAATACGACCCATGTGCAAAAGCGGGAAAACCGCCGCCATGACTACCGCAAAAATCGTCATCGCTTCAGCCGAACGGTTGATGGCCATGCGCCAGCGTTGACGGAACAACAACAACACCGCTGAGATCAGCGTACCGGCGTGACCGATACCTACCCACCATACGAAGTTGGTAATGTCCCAAGCCCAACCCACGGTTTTATTCAATCCCCATGATCCGATGCCGACCCCTACCACGTAGAAAATACATCCTACACCGTAAAGCGCTACGATAAATGCGATTGTAATGGCAATTTTCCATTGTTTGGGAGCTTCTCCCATGATCGGATTGACAATATCGTTGGTGATATCGCCGTACGTCTTATGACCTAAGATCAGGGGCTTTCTAAGATTGGATTCCTTAAACATACTTTATCGGATGTATCTGGGTTATGCTTCTGTTTCTTCGATGTTTCTCACTTTCGTCATGTAGAAGATATTCGGCTGAATACCAACTTCTTCCAAAGCGTGGTACGAACGGTTGTTGACTGAACGTTTGGTGTTGTTGCTCTTCGTGTCGTTGAGATCACCAAATACAATCGCGTTGGTTGGACAAGCTTCGGAGCATGCCGTCTCAATGCTACCATCTGGCACTGGCACGCCAGCCTTTTTCGCTTCCAACTTACCTGCTTGGATACGCTGCTGGCACATGCTGCATTTTTCCATTACACCGCGCGTACGAACGGTAACATCTGGATTGAGCACCATACGCATGGTCTCGTCTTGCGATGGATTGACCAAAGCAAACTTATCGTTGGTTACATAATTGAACCAGTTGAATCGACGTACTTTGTAAGGACAGTTGTTTGCGCAATAGCGTGTACCGATGCAACGGTTGTAGGCCATATTGTTGAGTCCTTCGTTGCTGTGCACTGTGGCCGCTACTGGACAAACCGTTTCGCATGGTGCGTGGTTGCAGTGCTGGCACATCATGGGCATGTGCACTGTCTTCGGGTTCAATGCAGGATCCTCCATGTGGCGGTAAGCTGCAATGGTTCCTAAGTTCTCTTGCTCTTTGGTTTCTTTGAGCGATTCGTGTTCGGAAGAGAAATAGCGATCGATGCGCAACCAATGCATATCGCGGTGGCGCAATACTTCGTCTTTACCCACAACTGGAACGTTGTTTTCGGTATGGCATGCTGTGATGCAAGCTCCACAACCAAAACAAGCGGTGAGATCGATGGTCAAACCCCAACGGTGGCCTACACCTTCAACCGGGTGATCGCGCCACAAGTCGCTCTCGCGAACGTGCTCTTTGTCTTGTGCATTGATTACACCATCGTTGTTCACGTCCTTGTGCACCACCAAGCCTGGCATCATATTGAAGGTCGCTTCACCTTTCTTTTTGTCCTTTTCCTTTTGGAAAGTGCTCCAAGTGGTTTCTTTAACGACCGACTCGCGACCCATGACCGTGCTGTGCATTTGTGTAGAGGCCAATTTGTACTCGGCATCTACTTTTTCCACCGTTACGTCATACACCGCGAATTGAATGGTATCTCCAGCAGCATCGGCGAATGCAAAGGCATTTTTACCGATGGGCATTCGCTTATCGCCATCCATGAGGTGTTCACCATCTTGGCCGGTTTGATAAGCCGATTTTCCAATTTCTTCATTGTTGCCACCACGACCATAACCCAAGGCTATACCGATGGTGCCGGGCATTTGACCAGCAGCAGGGTATACAGGTAGCTCGATGGGAGCGCGTCCGTTGATGGACACTTTCACCACGTTGGCACAGTCGCATTGACCGATATATTTTTCAACACCCAAAGCATCGCAATCGGTGTGTGACATGGTCACGTAGTTGTCCCAAGTAATTTTGGTGATTGGGTCTGGAGTTTCTTGCAACAACGGGTTATTGGCATGGCTACCGTTACCTATGGTCACTTTTTCATAGAGACTCAATTCCCATTGACCGCCTTTTACAGCAGTCACCTTGGCGATCGCATCGCTCACATTCATGGATGCTGGGGCCACAGTCGCCTCACTCACCACAGCCGCAGCTGCAGCCACAGGGGCAACACCTTCGGTCGCTGGAGCAGCTTCGGCCGCAACGGCAGCAGGCGCACTACCGGCAAACGTTCCGTTGTGCACCGCCAAATGCCAAGCGTTATCGGTATTCATGGCTGCCGGAGTATAGGCAGCATTGTAATTCTGACGGAGATACGTGTAGTAATCTGTTGCGTTATCGGCCCAACGCAAGAAGCTTTCTTGAGCATAGCGGGTGCTGTACAACGCATTGATGGTCGGCTGTGCAAGATCCACGCGTCCTTCGGTCAAAGCATAATCGTTCCAAGCCTCCAAGTAATGGTGGTCGGGAGCCATGTAGGTGCAAAGGCTAGCGGTTTCATCTGCAAAGAGATTGAAGCATACGCTGGCTTTTACTTTGGCAAGACCTTGCTTGAAGCTGTCGGCTTGCGCATAAGAATAAGCAGGGTTGGTGCCATAGACAATCAAAACATCTACGCTACCTGCGTTCATATCGGCCACCAATTGCTTCATGTCGGCATCGTTACCGCGGAACAAAGAAATTGGGTTCTTTACGTCCATTGACTTGCCCACATTGCCGAGCGATTGGTTGATCGCGTGACAAATCAACTGAGCGTTGGCATCGTTGCTACCGCAAACCACCAACGATTCGCCTTTGTTCTTTTTCAATTCTTCGGCAGCATAACCAATAGCTTTGTCGGCTTCGCCCACGCTGATTGGCGCACCACCTGTTACAGCGGCGTAAAGAGCTGCCAACACCTTGCCCTCTTCAGAAGGTTTTACAAGCACACGCACATCAGAATTCGAACCGGTCAAAGACATGCGGCTTTCGAATTGGAAGTGATGGCTCATCCATCCGTTTTCGGGTTTGCGGCCTTCACTGTATTGTACACTGTACAAATTGGACGTCAACCACGTTCCGAGGAAATCAGCGCCAACACTCACGATGGTTTTGGCTTTGCTGAAATCGTATTGCGGTACTACCGCTTTGCCGAATGCGGCCTCAGTGGCTTTGGTCAAACCATTGTAAGAGATCGCATCGTGTTGAATGTGCTTTACTTTGCCCGCGAACTTGCTGGAGAAAGCCGTGATGGCCTTTTGAGTTGACGGACTGATCACCGTCGAACTCACGATACGGATGTTATTGGCGGAGGCCAAAGCGGACATCATTTCCGTGTCGAAGTCAGCCCAATTGATATCGGTGCCTTGCTTTTTGGCATTGCGCAAGCGAGAACTATCGTAGAGACCCAAAACACTTGAGTTGATGCGCGAGGACACTGCGCCGCGCGATACTCCTGTGTATTTGTTGCCTTTGATATGGATCGGACGACCTTCGCGGGTTTTTACAAGAATATTTCCATAATCATTGCCATCGTAGTAGGTTGAAGCGTAGTAATTCGCTACCCCTGGCGTGATTTCCTCAGGCTTAATGACATAAGGAATGGATTTTACGACTGGAGTTTCGCAGGCCGCGAGCGTAGCAGCTGCTACACTGAAGCCCATGAATTTCAAGAAGTCGCGGCGACCGGTATTGGTCTTTGACAAATCGTCATTACCCAAAAATTGATCAACCGATTGTTTATTGTTGAACTCGTTGCTTAGTGCTTCTTGAGCAGCCTGTGTTCCGTGCAACTCGTCGAGTCCTGTCCAATATTTCTTTGTGATGCCCATGTGTTGGTATATCGTTCTTGTCGTTAGAATCTTAATTGCTGAATGGATTGGATTAATAGTGGCATTTGCCGCATTCCCAACCGCCGTTTTCGCGTACGGTCATGGTTCCGTCTTCCATGATATCTGCCAATGTGCGTTTGCCCACTTCGTTGGCTTTGTAACGCTTGTGCATTTCTTCGTAGTAGTCCGATTTGGTAGGATCAATGCCCGATTTGTTGTGGCATTCCAAGCACCATCCCATGGTAAGTGTTTCCTTTTCCAACTTGATCAAACCGGTTACATCTTCTTGGGCGTTGATCTCTTCAGGAGTTGCAATGTGACCAACCGTGTACATTTGAACTGGACCGTGGCACTGTTTGCAATCGATTTGACCAACCGTTACGTGTTGTTGGTGACTGAAATAAACGTGATCTGGCAAATTATGCACTTTGTTCCACGCAAGAGGAACTTGAGGACCGATGTATTTCGCTGAATCAGGATTCCATCCGATGTGTTCGTAGATCTTCGCGATTTCGGTAGTGCCGCTAATTGCACCTTTCTTAATCCCTTTGTGGCAGTTCATACAAACGTTCAAGGAAGGAATACCAGCGTGCTTTGACTTGGCAGCGCTGCTATGGCAGTATTGGCAATCGATTTCGTTTTGGCAAGCGTGTACTGCGTGAGAAAACCAGATCGGTTGATCAGGCGTGTAGCCTTCGTAGATACCGATGCCCATCAACGACTTGTATCCCACTACAGAAATGTAGCAGAAAATGATGAATCCGACGATGGAAACGAATTTCTTGTTGTTCCACATCCATGCTTTAGCCACTTGCAAGTATGAACGCTCGGCAGGGATAGGTAGACCATCGCGCTCGTTGACTGCAACTTGCAAGCTGCGTGAGATATTGGCTGCGGATACAGCAATAATGGCCAAAATCAAACCGATGATGATGAACCAGATGTACGCGTTGTCATCGCCCTCCAACTCGGCCTTGGCGGCTTCGATTTCCTCCAATGTCATACATTTCGGGCCTTGAGCGGCGGCAGCACCTCCGGCTGAACCACCAGTCTTCACATAAGCCAAGATATCAGCGATTTCGGCTTCAGACACTGCTTGCGCAGCCATCATACCAAATTGGCCCTTCCACTTGGCTACCATACCCACAACATAGGGATCTCCAGAGGCCAAAGCGCCATTCGGATTTTGAATCCATTTGACGATCAAGGCATCCTTTCCGGCCCAACGGGCGTCTACTCCTTGAAGACTTGGCGCTGCAAGCAAACTACCGTCCACGCTATGGCAGGATGCACAGTTTTGCTTGAAAAGCGTTTCCCCTTTGACCGCATCCCCGCTGTC
>CANHSF010000009.1 GCA_947463065.1 Flavobacteriales bacterium
TCACAACTGACATGAATAACAATGGCTCTGCGGAATATTGGCAATTGTACATCACCAATGGTAAAGTGGTACAGACCCATTTTTTTGCAGCAGACGCCGTTGATGACAGTCTCAACACCTCCAAATACCGCAAAGCGCTGATGCAACTGCCGCAGCTCAAAAAGCTCTTGGCGGTATCCCAATCAACAGGCATCAACAATCATCAGTTGCTCTGTCGCTCGGATGATTCAGATCTCGTGCGGGAAGAGTTATACCACATGGCTGTCGCTGAAACCACATTCGACGAAGATCTGATAAAGCGCATCCAAGCGGATACATCCGTTTATCAATATCCCCATCGCGCTGCTTATTTTCGAAAAAATGATTACGCCGGTGAGCGCTATTTAGTCGATTATATTAGTACGAAAAGATATCCTTCTCTTCCCGATATTGCGCGATACAAAGTCAGCTTTATCGTCGAAAAAGATGGCCGTCTTTCCAAAATTCACATCCACAGTCTCGGTTCAAAACCGATGTATGCGATCGAAACCCATTTGATGGAGTTGGTCATGCGCATGCCCAATTGGGAACCCGCTACAGTGGAGGACGTGCCTGTCCGATCCTATGGTGCTCTTTATTTCGGTATTTATGTGAAGTAAGGGTACCGCCTTCTGCTAGGAAACGCAAGGCCATACGCTTCTCGATTTTATCGGCATCGGACGTAACCTTTTGATAGCATTGTGAGTTAGACCACTCGTATAACGAAAACACTTGTGACGCGAATACGTTCCTTGCTCGTCGTCCTTATCGTAGGACTTCCTTTGGCCTGCGCATTGGCGTGTGGGCTGTGGTTGGCCTATTCCGGAACAAGCACATCCCACAGCGGCTTGTCTTATATTCCAGCTGCTCATGACATCCAATATCTCCAGGATACTCAAGGCACATATACCATCGAAGACGTGCTCGCGATGGATATGCCATTCGATACACTCACGGGTGAAGCGGCGCCCAACTTTGGATTCAATACTTCAACGATATGGCTCAAATTGGATCTGAGCGGGACATTGTTGAACACGCTGGATAAGATCATCGAAATCAAAAACCCCCTGCTCGATCATGTGTCCGTCTACGAAGACAATGGAGAGGCTGTGCGCCTGATCAATCATGCCGGCGATCACACGTATTTCAGCGCGCGCAAAAACAATGAGCGCAACTATTGCTTTGCCATTTCCATTCCCCGCGAACGCATTTACACCTACTACATCCGATTGGACAGCGGGGGCGAACAACTTCTAGCGCCCTTGGTGGTATGGACCCAACACGGCCTTTCGGAGCGCAACAGTCGAGATCAAATGATCCGTGGTTCCTATTTTGGTTTGATTCTGTTTATTCTTTTTTTCAACCTCTTCATTTACTTCATCATCCGCGAGTTTTCGGCCTTGTATTACGTCTATTACAACTTGTTTTTGTTGTTGTTGCAATTGGCACTCGGCGGTTATGGCTTTCAGTATTTATGGCCTGGCTCACCGTATTTTGCGAACATCGCCACGCCGTTATTCGCCTCGCTGAGCATTTTTGCATTGACGCGATTCTCCCAGCATTTTTTAGAAATAAAAAATCACTATCCACGCGCCAATCGATACTTCCAAGTATCAGGATATTTGTTGCTCGCCAATAGTGTGTTGTGCTGGATACCGCACCCCACATGCTTTTATATTTCCGTATTGGTCGTCAATGGCATCGCGTTGGTGCTCAACTTTGCAATCATTCCAACGGCCATTGGCATCGTCAAAAAGCGCTATGCCCCCGCACGTATTTTCCTTGCCGCATTCCTATTGTTGGTACTCACTGTATTTGGATTTTTGGCTACCAATCTCGGACTACTGCGCAGTGCCTTTTTTGCCGACTACGGTCTCTTGATTGGATCTGCTGCTGAGGTCATTCTATTGTCGTTGGCCATCGTTGTGCGATTCAAATCTTTTCGCGACGAAGCCTTGCACAATCTGCAGGAACTCAATACGCTTCAAGCCGAACAAAATGTGGTTTTGGAACTCAAGGTCGAAGAACGCACAGCGGAAATTCAACAGCAAAAAGAAGAGATCCTAAGCAGTATTCGCTATGCCGAGCGCATCCAACAAAATGTATTGCCCGGTGCCGATGAACGCTACCGCATTTTTCCCAACCATTTTGTGATTTACCTACCGAAAGATATTGTTAGTGGCGATTTTTATTGGATCGGACAAACCGAAGCCCCTAAAGATCAACACAACACCGAGCACCGATTGCTCTTTGCCACCGCAGACTGCACTGGGCATGGCGTTCCGGGTGCGATGGTCAGCGTATTGGGCTGCAATTTGTTGCGCGAAACGGTATTGCAATTTCCACATGAAAGCCCCGACCGCATGCTGCATCGCTTGGAAGAACGACTGTTATCGAGCATGACGGGAACCAACCACCAACACGCTGGCGATGGAATGGACATTGGTCTTTGGTCCTATTCAGCGCACGACCGACAACTGCAATTTGCCGGTGCCAATATCAATGCACACCTCTATCGAAAAGGTGAATGGACGACATTGAAAGCCACTCGTCGACCAATCGGATTGCGCGATCAAATACCAGCATCGCAATTTGCGTTGCACCAAATACACATCGAACCGGGCGATCGACTCTACACTTGGAGCGATGGATTTCCAGACATGATGGGCGGCCAAAAGGGAAAAAAACTCAAAACCAGCGGTGCTATGGAACTGTTGCAGCGCATCGTCGAATATCCCATCGATCAGCAAGCAACCGCTATCCGACAGTTCATCGATGCATGGAAAGGGGATCACGAACTCGTGGACGACATTACCATTGTGGGTGTGGCTTTTTAAAGAATTCTAGATCGCAAGGTCCAGCGATTCAATGAACAAGCCAACTAATGGTCCAACAATCTGCGCAGACGCGGACCAACAAATCGAATGCTCAAAGCCACCAGCACACCGGCCAGCAGCCACGAACGCATCCAAATGAAAAGGAATCCGGGCTTCCATCCATAATTCACAGCAACCAACACAAAGGTCACGGTGAAGGTGGTCACTGCGCTCATGAGCAGTGGAAACTTCCAATCGTTCCAGACATTGTTCCGCATCTTGCAATCCTTCAGACGATTTGTCATCGGGCACAAAGGTAGACAAATCTCTGGGATATAGACGTTCACGATTGTCCGAAAACCGAACGTTCAATCGGTTGTCCCTTTGGCTTCAATCCAGGCTGAGCGATATATCCAATTGGTGCTTACGCGCATAGGCCAATATGTCGTTTGCAGCGATTCTCCGGTGCGTATTCATCTTTTTAAATGGAATCATACCCGATTCGAGTAGTTTTACCAAATGCGGCCGCGACACATTGAGCAAATCGGCTGCTTCTTGGGTGGTCAGTTCCATATCCGAATGGAACAAAGCCACCGAGCGGCCTGCCGCCAGATGCGCCATCAACTCATTCAATAGCAGAAAAGACCGGGTTGGAATTTCCACTACGCCTTTCACGCCGGGCACAACGAGGTGGACGTGATCGTTTCCATTTTGTTCGACAAATTGCAAGGATTGGGACAATGCGCCTATAGAACTACGCGCAATTTCTTGTTCATCCCGTTTGGCTTTTTTGAACCAGGGTTTCATACGAAGGTTTAATTTTCTCTGCAACAAACTTACATGATTTTCTATGCGAATCGAAGGGCCTGAAAAAAAGTTAAGGCGCTTTATCAACACCGATTTGCTCAATATGCTCGGTTGAATTCCCACCTATTGGTCCGCACAAGTATCGACAAGAAGCACAGCGCTTCCCACAAAAAGGGGCATGATCAAGTTCTCAACAAAAGCAATTCAAACGCAATGTGCTACACCGCTTCGACAACCATGCATGCGATACGAATTGTTCGAATGCAATTGAACAGCATCTCAGTCCGCATGGCGATGGGTGGTTAAGAACGTGCTAGCCACCTCAACCGTTAGATAAAGTAGACTTCAATGCTCCAGATGCCGTTGCGCCTGAGGTAAAAAAAAGACAGCGCCCCCATATGTGCCACATTCATTGCTTAACTTCGCGGCCTAAATTATAAGCAAGCATGCCCAACATCAGCTCCAAGGCCCACGATATGCCGGCCTCGCCCATCCGCAAACTTGTCCCATTTGCCGAAGCCGCCAAAAAAGCCGGTCGCAAAGTGTATCACCTCAACATCGGTCAACCCGACATCGAAACTCCTGAAGTGGTGCGTCAAAAAATGCAACAGCTCGATTTGAAAGTTGTGGAATACAGCAATAGTGAAGGCATTACAGCATACCGCGATGGTTTGGTGCACTACTATGGAAGCAAAAACATCGCGCTTTCCCGCGAACACGTGATGGTGACAACGGGCGGATCTGAGGCCTTGGTATTTGCGTTCATGACATGTTTCAACCCCGGCGACGAGGTTATAATCCCCGAGCCGTTTTATGCCAACTACAATGGTTTTGCTGTAATGGCTGGCGTGAAGGTGGTTCCTGTAATGAGTCAAATCGAAACTGGATTTGCACTTCCTCCGATCGAAGCATTTGAAGCATTGATCACGCCCAAAACGAAGGGCATTCTGATCTGCAATCCGGGCAATCCTACAGGCTATTTATACAGTCAAGCAGAACTGGAAAGCCTCCGCGATATCGTCAAAAAACACGATTTGTTTTTGATGGCCGACGAGGTGTACCGCGAATTTGCATACGATGGCGCCCAACCATATAGCGTCATGAATCTTGCAGGCATCGAGGATCAAGCCATCATGATCGATAGCGTGAGTAAGCGATACAGCATGTGCGGGGCACGCATCGGTGCATTGATCACTAAAAACAGACTGGTGATGGCGGCCGCCTTGAAGTTTGCGCAAGCCCGTTTGTCACCCCCTCCCTTTGGCCAAATGGCATCGCTCTACGCTTTGGAAACCCCAAGCACTTACTTCGACGGAGTGGTGGAAGAATACGTCAAACGCCGCGATATCCTTGTCGATGGACTCAACGCCATCGAAGGTGTGATGTGCCCCAAGCCCAAAGGAGCATTTTATTGCATTGCACAATTGCCCATCGACAACAGCGATGCGTTTTGTCAATGGATGCTCGAAAAATTTGAATTCAACAACGAAACGGTTATGATGGCCCCAGCAACAGGCTTCTATTCCAAACCAGAACCGGGCATGCAACAAGTTCGCTTGGCTTATGTGCTCAATCAGGATGCCCTTCGCGCTGCAGTCCGCTGCCTCGAAGAAGCGTTGAAAGTATATCCAGGTAGAACGAAATAGAACCCGCAACAACATCGAAAGCCCAATGATTGACCGTCGTTGGGCATTTTACTTTATCGCTATCATCCCTGCATTTCGCAGGACCGTGGTGCAGCTCAAGCTACCGAAAGAAAAGCAGCACCGAGCAATGCGATCACAATAACACCGATCAAGGCCACCAAAGCCAATACCGCCAATATCATTCCTGCTGTCGCCAGTGCTTTACCGGCGTAGCGATTGCGCGCCATATACATATCTTCCAAAGCCATCCTGCTCCATTTCAATGCAAACAATGCCGCCACCACCAGCACCACGCCCAGACTCAAGATAACCGCGATGCCCAAACCTGAAATGAACAACGGCGCGAGCAGACTACCCATGGAGAGTGCCCCCATGGTAAAGGACAATCCGGCCTTTTGATGCACCTTTCTCTGACCCACTCCTTTGCCCTCTGCAACATCGCGTGGTCGAACTTCATTCAACTCTTTTGCAGTGGCAATTCGCTCCTTTTTCTTTTCCGAAAGGCTTGCATCTAGCGCTGCTAAATCCTCCGTCATACTGGCAATGGCCATGGGGGCACCATCCAAGCTATCCAGATTGACAATCGGTTGATCCAATGGGGGGGGCGATTCGCGCGGGAGTGTGGCGATCTCAGAAGACACTGATCGTGTAGGCCATTCTACATGCCAGCCGTTTCGGTACAACCGCTTGTCTATTCGGCAGCTAACCATCGCGATGGAAAACAAAAACACCATGGCCCAAAACATGCGTCGATATGTCGTGTTGCGCTTTTTCACCCATGCAAGATAATTGCAAAACATACCGTTTGCATATTCCATAAAGCAATTCGCAACAAAGCTCAGTGCTATCCTGTGCTTATAGTGATGCGATGAGACCACAAAAGAGCCATGTGCCGCTGAGCAATGTACGTGTTCACAACTTTGAGACTACCGAAAAAAGCGAATCCTGCCCTAGGGTGGCGCCTATTGAGCAGGATTCTACGAATTCACTTAAGTTAACGATATTAACCAATCTCTAAAGACCGGATCCGGGTGGAAACCAAAGTCTTGTTATTTAAGTGTGTCCAATGATACAACGGCATGCCACGCCAAACAATAATTGTTTATCAACACGTGTTGATTGCGCCACGAATGCAATGCCCATCAAAATGTTTTTTTGCACTGAAGCAACGTCGACTCAGGGTGCATTAACCCTTGGCGCGCTCGGAGCGGGTCTTCTCGATAATGCTGCGTTTGATCCGGCTCAATGCCTCAGGTGTAATGCCCAAATAAGAAGCAATGTGATGCTGGGCTACACGCAACTCCATGTGCGGGTATTTCTGAACAAGGTCAATGTAGCGCTCTTCGGCACTTTTACTCATGGTGCTGATCATACGCATTTGACTTGCCACAT
Source organism: Flavobacteriales bacterium (assembly GCA_947463065.1). Lineage (GTDB taxonomy): Bacteria > Bacteroidota > Bacteroidia > Flavobacteriales_D > Sanyastnellaceae > CANHSF01. The sequence continues at coordinate 6,680 of CANHSF010000009.1, forward strand.
AGGCTGACTGCAAGAGAATTCGGAAATACTTCTCGAATTTCAAATGCTTCGAATAGAAGGCATCTTGATCCGCTCTATTCAAGAGAAGCAGTTGCGTATCCTCCAACGCCTCTACGCTATAGTGTGCTGGGGCGCCTGTGATGAAACCCAAAAGATCGCCGGCCCACCAATCTTCAAAACCAATTTGCATGGTGTGCTCGTGCCCGCGACCATCGGTATAAAAGGTGCGCAAACATCCACTGACAATGTAGGCCGTAGCATCATTGACCTCACCGGGGCGCGTCAAAAACTCGCGCTTTTTCAACTTGTGCGGAGTAAACATGGCAAAAAAATCCTTCCATTCATCGTCCGTGATGTGAATGCGCTTGGCGACATGGTTGCGTAACATTTCTGACATAAGCTGTGCAAGGAGTGATTTAGTGAGTGGTATGGTATTTTAAAAAAACAAAGGGAACTTGTTCGACCGTATAACCGGCATTTCGCAACAAGGCGAGCACTCCACGTTGACCGGCCAAATGCAATGCACCGACAGCCATAAATGTGGAACCGCTCTCAAAATAAGGCAAGGCCCGCGCTACAAATCGATCGTTTCGATGGAATAAAACAGCATCAAAAAAAGCCTTTTGCATGGGATCATTTTCATCCATAAATCCCATCATGGCCGACAAATCTTGGTTGTAATAATGCTGCACAATGTCGCTGGTGACCAATTGGCTGAACTGCTTTCCTCTGGCCGATTCGAGCAATAGTTTCGCCTGAATATCGAGCGGAATTCCAGACACGGATTGCATCTGCTCATCCCAACTTTCGAGTCCATGCGTTGCTATACCGCTTGCATCGGCCATGCGCTGAAACCGCATATCCATGGCTTCTTGGAGCAGGGTGTTTTGGTCCACTTGTACACGAGCCATTTCTTCCGCTTGCTGAATCATAAGAAGAAGAAATATCGGACACCATTGTTCTTTGAGCAATTGTGCGGCAGACGGAAGTTTGTCCTCCAAGTAGCGTTCGATTTCCACCATTTCCGACTCTGAGTAGAGGTCGCTCAATGTGCCTTGGGACAGCGACATGAGTTCAGCCATCCGCATTGGATCTGGGATTTGAGCGAGATCGCCTTCAAGCAGCACAGCCTTGCATTGATGCAGTGCATTCATGACCGTGGAGTCCATGCTGTTGGCTACCGAGTCCGATGTATGCATGGTGCCATATACAAAGCCCGTATGCCCATTGCCGGTCACACGCCACAACAATCCTTGCTGCGTGAAAGCAGCTTGGGTAAAAAACAAACCGCTCAGAAATGTTATGATGGCTTTGCTCCTGCTCATGGGCTGGTCGGAAAAGTACGCCATCTAGGCCCATTCATGGGTGAAAAACCGTTAAAAAAAGTTTTTTTTCTAGCAGCATTGATCCCGCTGTGAATTCGCCCTAAAATTGCACATGCACGATCCATTGCGTTATCCCATCGGGCCCTTTGAAATGCCCGAACACCCCACCGCTGAACAATTGCATGAGGCGATCACCACTCTTGCCAAATTCCCCACTGCCCTGCAGCATACCTTGGCCTTGTTGCCCGAAGGAGCGCTCGACCTACCCTACCGACCCGAAGGCTGGACAGGGCGTCAAGTGGTGCATCATTTGTCGGATAGCCACATGAATTTTTTGATGCGCATAAAATGGGCACTTACCGAAGACCAACCTACCATTCGGCCCTACTTCGAAGCACGGTGGGCGCAACTCCATGACAGCGTTAACTTTCCTGTGGGATCGAGCCTGCAAATCCTGCAAGGGGTGCATCAGAAAATCGCTCAAATTCTCGTGCATTTGAACAGCGAAGAATTGGAGCGCTCCTATTTTCATCCCGAGAAAAACCGTCACGTGACTTTGAAAGAAGCTATTTTTTCATATGCTTGGCATTGCAAACATCACATGGGCCATTTGCTCCTCTTGATTCCTGGTGCCTCTGGCAATCCCTCTTGATGCTTTGCACGCAGGTGGGCCATCCGAAACCTGCGCAGGGCGCAATTAGGGTTCAATCACTCCATTTGAACCAAGGCCAGCGGTGTATTGACCCAGCCATTCTCCATTGCTGGAATAATGATACACGATGCCGGGATTGACAAAATCATTGGTTCCTGTCGCCCACAGATGTCCGTTTTTTTGCGATACATCAACGGTATAAAAGTCACCATCCACCACCAATTGCCATGCCCCTTCATCGATGGGTAATGCATAGATGCCTCCGTTGGCGACATAAACCGTTTGTCCATTTTTGGCGATCGCCAGTGATGCCGGATGATCTCCATTCTCGCCCACTACAAACGATTCGATAACCGTATTGGTCAGCTCATCGATGTGATGCACCTTGGCATCGGTGTGCCCGATGATGTTCCACAATTCATCGTAAATGGTTTGTCCCTTGCATAGCACCCACACATCGCCATTGGCATCGGTGACAGCCTCCACCGGCAGGTCAGACAACGTGATGGTAGCCGTTACTTGATCGGTATCTGTATCGATGACCGACACCGTTTGGTCCACGCCCCATCCGCCACTGTTGCATACATACAATTGATTGTTGCTCCATGTCATGCCTTCAGGCCCGTTGCCAACCGCGATGCCTGTACCTAAAGCCATTGCGGATTTGTCGACTGGATAAACTGTACCAGCACCAGCGCCCGCAGTCAAATAGGCTTTACTGTTCGATACATGGTACATCTGACGGGGATAGGTCACGCCCTCGATCACGTGCAATGGAGCAAAAGTTGTTGCATTAAAAATGACCACCGTATTGCTGTTGTTCATAACAGCATATGCACGATTACTCGCAACAGTAAGCGACTGCAACACATCGCCCAATGGTGCGCCATTGACCGTTTGAAAAACATCGTTATGGATTACGCCGTCCTCATCGATATAGGACACATCAGCATTGCTCGCACCAAAATTCCCTTCGTTGCTGATGTATATTTTTGAACCCTCTGTTACAGCTGTTTCTTCGGGTTCATTGTCCTTTTGGCAGGACACTGTGCTAATGACCAACAAGCTCGCGAAGAAGCTCCACTTCATTGTTTTGAATTGCATATTTTTGATTGAATAAATAACTGATTTGGATTTGCACATAGCGCCCGGGTATAGCATAACCGCGAACACTTTGGTACGATGTATTCATTGCGTTCACTACCGACAAGACCATATGTAAACTGTGGTTGGCCCATGCATGCCGATGACCAAGTTCGGCACCCAAAAGCCAATACGGATCCAGTGCTAAGAACGCTTTGTTGTGGGCGTCTGTATAGCGCAATGAGGTGTACACTGCCGAAGCCCCGAATGTCCATTTACTCCATCCCACATTGCTCTGCAACGACTGCACAACCTGTGGCATATAGGGCAAAAGACGATTTTCCGAAAGGCTTCGGTTGAGTTGCACACGGTACTTGTTTTCCCAACGCATGATCTTGCTTTTGAACGCCCATTCCACGAGACCATCAACTCCTGTGGACTGTGCGTGTTGCACATTCACTGGCGACCACCACGACTGCGATGCCGGCAGCCAAACGATCATATTGGTCATTTCTGTGAAATACACATTGCAAAGCAATTTGAAATTCCAATGCGCACCGATCGAACCATTGAGATTCGCAAACCCATCCAGCGTAATCCCTTCTTCGGGTCGAAGCTGTGGATTGCCGCCAGGGGCCCAATACAGATCGTTGAGATCAGGAGAGCGAAAACGGCGAGCCACTTGCACTTGGGTCACCCAATCCAATCGTCTGTGTCGCGCTCGCTCCTTCCACAACATGGCGAGATGCATATTGGGTTTGGTGACAATTTCGCGAAACTCGTGGCGACCACCCGCCGAAAAAACAAATCGCCCGACGCGCCAACGCGCATCGGCCGCCGCCTGCATCCATTGCACATTCTTGCGACCATCCGCGTAATTGGAATTGATCACTGTATTGCTCACTCCCAAGGCCGAACATCCCAAACTCCATTGCGCATTGGGCACCCACGAAACGGTATTATTGAACAATCGCGTGACCGCTTTGGATCGGGAATCGAGCATCCACTGCCCATCGGATTGCAAATGATCGCGAAACGCCATGTTTTCATGACTTTCTGCTAAAGCCAATTTATAGAGCAAACGATCATTGCCGACACTATACCGAATGTTCATTCGGCGCACCCCATCGTCCTGCTCTTGAGAAGAATGTCCTGTTTGCCCCATTTGCAGCGGCAACGCCATGCGGCGATCTTGCCACCAACCATCCCATTCCAGGCGCTGTCGACCTTTGGCTACATACAGTGTTTGCAGAATGCCCTGATTGATCCCATTGTTGTGTCGCTGTTGCACCACGGGCTTATCCAATTGAAATTGATCGATGTACTCAAATTCATTGCGCAAGCTCTGATAAAACAATCGACTGGTCCCACCCCAATACCAATTTCTCTTCTCCGAGTCTGTAGTTTTGGAAGAAATTCGTTTGCGATTCCATGCCCATTCAAAACCGCTCGATGCATTGTGCAACGCCGAATACGACTGCACCAAACGCACTTTGTTCATGACCGAAGCATCCACACGTCCCGAACGCAGATACAGCCCATTGCTCATGTTGTTCCATTGATTGGTGCTTTGAGACCGTGTCCGATCGCTTTCCACTTCGTCGAGAAAGAACAACGGAATCATAGAAAGATCAGTCCCACCATGGGTGATCGAGTTGAGTGGGATATCGTTCCAGTAAACCGTAGTATAATCCGAGGCCAGCCCACGAAAGCGCAAACTGCTCATGGTTCCATCCGGACCATAGGCTTGGATTTGGCCATATCCATTGTTTTGAAGAAACTGCCCCAAGTGCATGGGTACAATGGTTTGCCAATCCTCGCGTGTGCTTACATCCTTAGGCTCAGCCACAATCACCACATCGCGGAGTACATGGGATGCGAGCAAAGAATCGCCATGCTGTGCGATCAACGACAGCGGCAACAAGCCAAAAATGGCGCATATGAGCGAAAATATCTTCATGTGGCGCACGGATTTCTTCCCGAATCCGATCAGCGTATAATGACAGGGCAGGTCTTCTGACTTGCATCGCAACCTGTGCCTTCCCGGACGAACCAGTGGACTTAAGATTCAGGTTGCTGTTGTGATGCTTACAGCTGCGGGTACAGTCCCGGTTTTGCACCGGAGTTCCCATTTTAAGAAGAACGCAAAACATTCTCCACCTCTATCGCTGCAAAAGTACAACAAATCGCGCAACTTGCAACGCCCCATTCATACGCGTCATTGCGACCTGTTCAAAAGCACATGCACAGTTCTGCCAGCGGTGCGGTAAGGCATCGGCACAGCGCATTCGCAACCCAAGGCCGCGTGCACCTTTCTTGGTGTATATTTGTTGCTACATCCCATAATAAAGAACACCATGCTCTGTACCACTACCGCTACCATTGAAGGCAAAAAAATCGCGGAATACAAAGGACTTGTCACAGGAGAAGTGATTCTCGGCGCCAACATATTCAAAGACTTCCTTGCGGGGATTCGCGATATTGTTGGCGGTCGCAGCGGCAGTTACGAAAGCACATTGCGCGAAGCACGTCAAGCAGCAGTCAATGAAATGATGACCGAGGCACAACGCTTGGGAGCAAATGCCGTTGTTGGAATAGATATTGATTACGAGACTATCGGAAAAGCCGGATCGATGTTAATGGTGAGTGTTTCAGGAACTGCAGTCGTGATCGAATCATAGATCAACAAAGTGTTCCATTCACAATCCAACAATCCTTCTGTAAACCAACAATTCAAAATGATGCCGTACATCGCCCACTCCATTTTGCTTTTGCCCGAGGCCTGCAACAGGGCGTTGTGGGTGCTTGGCCCGGCCTTGGAGAATGGCGCATCAGATCGTTTCGGACCAAGCCCATCAAGGCTATTGCGTGTGGCATTGTTGCTGTGCTTCTTAACCACAGGCTCACTGGCGAGCAGTGCACAAAACATCCAGCCAACGGACTCTCTCTTTTTGGATAAAATTCGCACCGAATTGCAATTGCCTTCAGCCCTGCAGGATCAAATCGATAGCATTTACAAAATGCCCATTGCCCGGCTGCAGCAAATCGACAAAGAAATGAATCGCCTTGCGCGTACGGATATCCCTCAAACCGAAAAAGACGCACGGTTTGTCGAGTTGCGGGCCGAGAAAAAAGCATTGAAAGAAGATCGCGATTTGTCCATTCTTCGTTTGCTCACCCCCGAGCAGCAAGAGATCTATTCCACCAAAGTGGTGCCTGCGAAACCCGCCGTTTTGCACATGGGCAGCAACCACGATCGGGCTTCATGCACCGTGTGCGTCAAACCTCAACAATAAAGCGGAGCACTAATCAGCACTGATGCGATGCACATCGTTATTGGATCGCTCGATGTCGTTTTTGACATTGCGCATGCGTCCTGCCATCAATGCCAATTCGGGCCAGTTGTTTTCTGTGAGCCACACTAAGGATTTGTCGCTGTTGTCTGCGGCCCTTGCCAAATGTTCGAATGCGATCAGATTGAATTTGCGCAACCACAAGCAGGCGTTTTCATCGCCTTCCGCGCCTCGGATTACTGCCATTAAATGTGGGAATCCATTGTCCATCAGCCATTGACGAGCGGCTGTTTGATTGTGCAAGGCATGCACAAACAAGCCCAACTCCGGATAACCGTTGGCCATGAGCCAATCTTTGATGTCTTTGTTGCCCCGGACAGCTTCAGCCCAGGCCAAAATAACTTTGGATGGATATTCTACTTTCATGGATGGTTTCCTGTGTTAAACATCAATGCCTTTTGGCAACTCGACGACAAAGCTGCGCTCATCTTTACCCCACGTCGGGGCTATGGCAAATTTAATTCGTCGGAACTGCCAACCCACCAACCCTCAAAAAAATAAGTCGCTCGCGGGCATGCTTGGTGCATTGGAGCGATTAAAACTCCACCATTTCCCGCGCATGGTCGTGTACCATTTTATGCATGACTGCGTCAAGCCAATGGCCGTTCCTGTCGATTGCCGTGTTGATTTGACTCAATTTGGGCTTGGAATAATGTACGTGTGCTTTGAGATAATGCAATACGCCGGTGAGGTGCTCTTGTCCACGCAAGTTTCCTGCTCGACCATCGGATACTCCCACGATAGCTGTTTTTTTATTCTTGAACAGACGCGGCGCAACGCCGTCCAAAAAAGCCTTGAGCACACCTGGGAAACTGCCTTGGTACTCCGGTACCACAAATACAATTTTATCGCTTTGTTCGATGTATCGCCCAATCAAATCGCGCATCGAAGCGCTGGTTTCTCCATAAAGCGCAGGACCTGCAAAATCAGCGGGTAAGGTCTGAAAATCGAAAAGTTGGCAATCCTCTTCCAATTGCTGCAGTTCGCTGACGTAAGCTTGCGCTACGACCAAAGACATGCTGTTGGGTCGGTTGGTGGCTGAAATAACTGTAATCATAAAAACTCCAATGTGACAGCAAAACTAATGCGTTTGGATTTTGTTCAACCGATAACCCATAGCCAACTGCATATAAGGAAACCAAACACCAAGGCGCTCTATCGCTGCGGCACTTGGAATTTCCTTTTGTCATTAAGGAGTATTGGATATGCACCATGGCAATACAGCGTGTCGATCGCCGGCTCTCAGATGAACAAAATAGACGCCTTCTTGCACAGTTGGCAGTTGGATATTGAGCACGCCCTGTCCATCCAATGCAAAAGCTCCTTGGTCAGATACAACCAACCGACCCACAGCATCAAAAACCTGCCATTCGACTTGCGAAGCATCCCAATTGGAAAACGCGACACGGCACTGCCCAGTGCTTGGGTTGGGCCAAAGCGTGGCATTCAAAGCAGAGCCATCGCCAGCCAGTCCCGACAATAATGTATAGGCTTTCCAAAAATCCGGGATTCCGTATCCGAGGTCATCGTTGGGGCTTGCATGAAGATGGGCCGATTGCTCGATGGCATGCATTATCTGCATATTGGTGGCTTCGGGAAAAGCTTGCCAGAGACAGGCGGCCAAACCGGTCACCAGCGGCGCACTGAACGAGGTGCCATTGCCTGTGCGGTATGTGCTATCCGTCGCGGCAAAGACCACTGCCACACCTTGTGCCGACACATTGGGTTTGACATCGCCGTCGGCCGAAGGACCCCGGCTGCTGAACCAAGCCACGGCACCATCGGGCCAAGTGGCTCCAATAGCCATCACATGATCGCCATCGCTCGGCGCGGTAATGTGGCGCCAGGGATCGTCGCCACTGTTTCCCGCGCTGTTGACCACCAGTATCCCGCGAGAAGCAGCAATGTCTGCACCGCGCGTGGCCACCGTTGTCTCACCGTCCATGTCGCTATACGAGTGATTGTTCGCTGGCCATTCGTAGAGACTGTAGCCCAAGGACGAGTTGATGATATCCGCCCCAACCGAGTCTGCAAACTCCGCTCCAGCCACCCAGTTCCATTCTTCAGCAATGTGCTCCGATCCGGGGTTTTCGGTGCGTACCAAATAATAAGACGCTCCATAGGCTGATCCAATCAACTCGCCAGGCGTGTACCCACCCATGATGCTCCATACGGATGTACCGTGCGAACTGGTATGAAACACGGGGTCATTTCGCTCAAACACAAAATCACTGGTACCCAGCAATCGATCTTCGGCCCGAATGGCATCGAAGGCAGTGAGCACATTGGCCTTGTCCCAGCCCGAATCCAACACAGCGATGTGCATGCCCTCGCCGGTATATCCCATGGCGTGCAACAACTGTCCCCGCATCATGGCAATCTGGTGAAAAGAAGCTCCATACCACTCCTCTTGGGCTGGAGTATCGTTCCACTCCATGGCCTCACGCCGAACAGATTGATCGACCTCCTTGTGGATGGAAACCGCTCCGTGTGCAATGGGCATACTGCGCACTTCGCGCACCATGGGCAATTGGCGGATCGACTCCACAACCGTTGAGTCCATGACAAACAAGACCACCGCATTCATCCACCGCGAAGCATATTTGACTGTCACCGATCCAAATTGCTGAACCGCTTCTATATAGTTCGGATTGACCGGCAGATCCAGCGAATCGATTGCTATTCCTTGACGTTGTCGACGCTCAATGGCGCGCGACGATAGATACTCCTGAGGAGCATTGAGAGCATATGGTGACAGGTGTTTGTCCAAGAAGGACACCGCATAAAGGCGCGGACCAACTTGGGCATTGAGCAAGGCAGGGGCCCAACACCAAAGGAACACTATTCCTGTAATAAGGACTTTCATCATTTCAATCCGATTCGTTCTTTGCAAAGGAAAAACAACCGCGCGGCAAAAAGTTCACCACACAGGCGTCATTCTGTGCCATAGGCAATGGCAGCGTATTCCACTTCATAGCCGGTGGTTAGGGTGTTTTGGGTATTGAGACGCTTGTGATAGCGATAGACATTGCCCACACCCTTGGCATAGATTTCACGACTGATCCGCTGATCCACCAAGTTGGTGACATTGTCTTGTTGGATGGTTACAGCGTCAGAAAACTCTTGAATGCCGATATCAACCGGTTTACCCACTTGGATGTATTTGAATGCCACATTACCTAGGTTGTTGTATGCATTGCCATTCCATGTGCCACCCTCTTGAATGGGATATTCCATGATGATGACGCGCTGGTTGTTCATGACGCGCTCGGCATTGGTTCCGCCCCTTTTTTGCACACATATATTGCGCAAAATCCAAGGCTGGGTGTTGAAGTTACGCACATAACATTCCACCCGAACAGTAGGTTCTCCCACTTCATCCACATACTCTTCGGCGTAGACTTCTTTCAGTTGATAATTGAACGTGGTGTTGGAGTTGCCGTTGTATGCGATGCTATCGACGGAGAAAATGACATATGCTCCCACCTTGTTGGGGAAGTATTCGTAGCCAAAATCAATGACCGAAGGGTCTTCCTTTTTACAGGAAACCAAGACGACCAAAACGATGGACAGAATGAAAGCTAGGGAATTTTTCACTACCTGGTCAATTATCGCAATTAGCAACGCTAAGATAGTTCAAAATCAAGAAAACCGAACCATTATCAGCTGAGCAAGGCAAAAAAGGGGCTCACTTGGACTTGAGCACCCCCGCCTCGTAGACTTCGCGGCGATCAAAGGCACCTGTTTCCTTGTAGTACATCACCTCACCCTCCAATTGACCATCCACATAATCACCTTGACGCTTGACCACTTGTCCTTCCAATGTTTGTTTCATAAAGCCCTCTTTGGCCATGGCAGGATCTTCGGCGGGTTTGCGCACGTACTCCCCTTTGTCGTACCATTCGGTGAACGGGCCGTCGAGCTTGCCATTGGTGTAGGTCATTTCACTTTTGGGGATTCCGCTGTCGTAATATTCGGTAAATGTTCCGTTTTCGTAGCGCCGTTTGGTTTCAGTGCCCTGCTTGTACAAGACGGTGACCTTGGGCGATCCAGACTCGTTGTAATACATCCACTGGCCATCTTGTTTGCCGCCCTCATACTTGCCTTCGCAGTCCTTGACCCCATTGGGAAACCACTGCGTAAAAGCACCTTGCAGCGCATCTTTTGTGTAGAAGCCTTGTGATCTCTTTTTACCGTTATCAAAATACTCCTCGAATGGCCCGTCCTTGATGCCCGTAGCATAATTCTCCATTTTGTACAATTGGCCATTGGGGTAGTAGTACTTCGCAATGCCATGGAGGATATCGCGGCTGAAATTTTCGACTGAACTCAGGACACCCTCTTTGGTGTAGAATTTCCATTCCCCATCCTTTTTGCGGTAGATATAGGTGCCTTCGCTGAGCAAAGTAGTGCCATCGGGGTGAAAGGTTTTGACATGCACTTCAGCGGTGTCTTTGATGTGATTTTGGACGGCCATTAGAGCACCGTCCGCGTGGTAGCGCTCCCAAATGCCCACCGGCAAGCCATTTTTGTAATGGCCCTTGTACAGCATATTGCGTGTAGAGGCCCATTGCTGAACCCAGAGGCCTTCCTTTTGACCTTTGGAATTTTTGAGGTTGTAATCCACACCGGCCTTACCGGGAGGATATACTTCGCCAGGCTTTTGGGCCAGAAAGACCGCAGCCGAAAAGACAAACAAGAGGGCAACAACGAAGCGTTTCATGCAAGCAAAAATATAAGACACATGGTTCTGAACGACAAATGCCCCTGTCAATTGTACACATTGGGCATTTCATCCCGCTTTCCAAAGATGACGCCAAATCCAACAAAACCAATCCGACACGGCCAGCACCCCAAAAACGGCCCATCGGGTTTGGTGGAGCCCAGCAGTTTGTAGTACATTCGCCGCACATTTTGGGCGTATGGCCCGAGAGAATCATCAAAACAAAAAACAAACACAAGCATGAAAGTAACGGTAGTAGGCGCGGGTAACGTAGGTGCAACCTGTGCTGATGTATTGGCCACACGCGAGATTGCCAACGAAGTGGTATTGGTTGACATCAAACCCAATTTTGCAGAAGGCAAGGCACTGGATATATGGCAAACAGCCCCTATCAATTTGTACGACACGCGCACCATCGGCAGCACTGACGATTATTCCAAAACAGCCGACTCGGAAGTGGTGGTTATCACTTCAGGATTGCCCCGTAAACCTGGCATGAGCCGCGATGACTTAATCGCTACCAATGCTGGCATTGTAAAGACCGTTACTGAAAATGTAATCAAATATTCGCCAAACGCCAAAATCGTAGTGGTATCAAACCCACTCGATGTCATGACGTATTGCGCTTACCTCACTGCGAAAGTGGACAGCAAGCGTGTATTTGGTATGGCTGGTATCTTGGACACTGCACGCTACCGCGCTTTCTTGGCTGAAGCATTGAACTGCTCGCCAAAGGACATCCAAGCGGTATTGATGGGTGGACACGGTGATACCATGGTTCCACTTCCCCGTTACACTACAGTTGGTGGAATTCCAGTCACTGAGTTGATTTCAGAAGAAAAACTCAACGCTATCGTAGAGCGCACCAAAACAGGTGGCGGCGAAATCGTTAACTTGTTGGGTACCTCTGCATGGTATGCACCAGGCGCTGCGGCTGCACAAATGGTAGAAGCCATCGTACGTGACCAAAAACGTATTTTCCCTTGCTGCGCTTGGTTGCAAGGCGAGTACGGCATGAAAGACATCTATTTGGGTGTACCTGTGGTATTGGGCAAAAACGGTATCGAACGTATCATCGAATTGCAGTTGAACGATGCCGAAAAAGCATTGCTCGACAGTTCAGCCAAAGCGGTGAAAGAAGTGATGAACGTATTGGACAACATGAACGCAGTTCAAGCTTAATTCGTTGAGCTCCGAAATATTCAAAAGCCCTCTTCGGAGGGCTTTTTTTGTTTTCAACTCGAAAGGCTGACCGCGCAAAAAACCGAGCGGTCGTGATTTGATCAAGAACTACGCAAGGAAGTCGGCCGACGGCAGGGAAGCTATTGGAAAGCACACCGAACAGATCTTCGGCCAGCAGAGTCACGATGTTATCCGCTCGATGCCAGCGAGCAATTTATTGGAGCAAGGTCTTCTGGATATACTCCACAAACTGATCGGGATATTCCACATTAAAGGCATGCGCTGCCTTGGGGATTATCGTTACGCGTTCGTCAGGAATATTGTAGCGCTCTTGAATGCAACGCATGGTAGAAAGGGGGATTAAACGATCGCTGTCGCCCCACACCAAATATACAGGCATTCGAAAATCAAACAGGTGACTGTTGTAGTCGGCTTCGTTTTCTTTGAGATGATTGAGCAAAGGAATCTGATATCCGCGCATGGGGACAGAGCCATGTTTGACCAAATTTTTTCGGATGAATCGAGGTATCCAAGGCTGATCATAAAAGATCAAATCAAAACTCTGGCGATTCTCGTGAACCGTGGTTGGCGATAACAAATTATCGATATTGGGCACCCCGAGGGATTGCGCCAATGAATCGGCATAACTCAAGGAATAACAATTGACGGGTGAATCATAAATGATCAATTTACTCACCATCTCGGGATAGTATTCCGCAAAATACGCACTCACCAAGCCACCGTAACTATTGCCCACCAAATACACCGGCTCATCTACTTTGAGCGAATCCAAAATGGCCTTGAGATGCTCCACTTGCCCGTCGATACTGAATTCCACACTGTCGCCCATACTCCTGCCACAATACAAAAGGTCAGGTAATATGAGATCAAAGTCCTCCTGCAATTTCAACGATGATTTATAGTATTGGCCAATTCCACTCGCTCCGAAGCCATGGACCAAAACCAATTTGGGTTTGCCGTGGAATTTGTAATACACTTGACGGCCCGCATCGGGACTTACAAACCGCTGTCCGACGATTCCTTTTTTTGCAAACTTGTTGATCATGATTTTCTCAGCTGAACCCAATATTTTGCAGGATTCAAGAGCCAATAACACCATCGTTAGGGCCAAAAAGGTGTGGAGGGATGAACCCCATTGTGATTTACGTCGTGTCGTCTTCATTGCCCTACGAAACTAAGGTTGATGGGGAAAAATTGCGCCGCCCGAAAACGAAAAATTCATAATGTTTTTCACAAGGTAAATAACGAACCAAGCATTCTTCGAACAACGCTGTTTTTGCACGTATCGCAAAAGGAAAATCCACCAGCCTATATTCCGCAATTCACTGCGTCTGCTGCTGCTAATTTTGGGTTAAATTTGCAGCATGATCGCAGAAAAAGAAGAAATTGTATTGGACACCATTGAAGCCGCTATCCAAGACATCAAGAATGGTAAGGTGGTAATCGTAGTGGACGATGAGGACCGTGAGAATGAAGGTGATTTTATCACTGCCGCATCCAACGTCACTCCCGAAGTCATCAATTTCATGAGCAAACACGGACGTGGCCTCATCTGCGCAGCCCTCACCGAAGACCGTTGCGCACAACTCGAATTGGATATGATGGTGCGCCAAAACACGGATCCGCGCAATACTGCATTCACCGTTTCTGTCGATCTTTTGGGACACGGCTGCACCACAGGAATTTCGGCTCATGACCGCGCCAAAACAGTGCAAGCCCTTATTGATCCCGCCATTCAGCCAGCCGACTTGGCCCGACCCGGTCATATTTTCCCACTCAAAGCCAAAAAAGGCGGAGTCCTGCGCCGCACCGGACATACCGAAGCCACCATTGACTTGGCGCGACTTGCGGGCCTTCCACCTGCTGGTGTATTGGTTGAAATCATGAATGACGATGGCACCATGGCGCGTTTGCCCGAGTTGGTGCAGATCGCCAAACAATTCGACATCCGACTCATCTCGATCAAAGACCTCATCGCTTACCGATTGCGCACTGAACTTTTGGTCGAAAAGATTCAAGAGAGCAAAATCCAAACAGCTTTTGGCGAATTCAGTCTTCAGGTTTTCCGCGATGTGATTGAAAACAAAGAGTTTTTAGCCCTAGTCCGTGGGAAATGGAATGCAGAAGAAGCAGTACCTGTGCGCGTGCACAGCGGCAATGTATTGAGCGATTTGTTTGCCACCCCCATTGAAGGTCAAGTCAACCAATTGCACAATGCCATGCGCGTATTGGACCATGAAAACAAAGGGGTGATTGTGTATATGAATCCCCTGCAACGCAACAGCAGTATTCTGGACGAAGTGCGCGCGCTCAGCGGTGAAGCCGATGTGAAAAAACCCATGGATGCCCGCGACTATGGTTTAGGGGCTCAAATCCTACGCAGTCTTGGCGTTCACAAAATGATCCTCTTGTCGAACCATCCTGTCAAACGCACCGGTCTGACCGCTTATGGATTGGAGATTGTAGACTGTCTGCCGCTTAAAGGATAATCTGAATTCATCTTTCAACCTACCGCGCGGAGCACTGAACAATGGGCTCCACTCTGCCCCATTCATGAACTTTGCTTGGAAATTTGCACTCACCCAGTAGTGAAACACCGTTGGGCAGTAGTTTTTTTTGACTCCATCCGACGCGATCATATGGGCCCCCTCAATAGAGAAGTTTGCACAAACAAAAAGCCCGATGCAATATCGGGCTTCTGTATACAGATTTATCGATTCATATTGCACCACTGCATCTCGGCAGTAGGCAAAGAAATTATTTCTTGTCGAACTTGGCGTAACGCGACTTGAATTTGTCGATACGACCAGCGGTATCCACCAATTGCATTTTACCAGTGAAGAAAGGATGCGACATGTGCGAGATCTCCAATTTGATTACTGGATACTCGTTACCGTCCTCCCAAAGAATGGTTTCTTTTGTGTTTGCGGTGCTTTTACCCAAAAAAGCGTATTCGTTTGACATGTCTTTGAAAACAACTGTTCTGTGGTTTTCTGGATGTATTCCTTTTTTCATTGTTCTAGCAATTTTTGATAACGGGCGGCAAATATACGACAACGAATCGCTTGCCACAACACCACGGCCAAGAAATTGAAAAAAAACAACTCCCCTGCTCCAAAACCAGCGAATTACAATCAACTAGCTACTAATCAATGTTTTAAATAATTCCCAACCACAGCTCGACGACCGACCGTGGACATTTCGAACAAGAAAAAAGAAGAATGCATTGAAAAACACCTCAAATTGCGGCCTCCATGCCCCGCATTCTCCGCATCATCAATCGCTACAACATCGGTGGACCCACCTACAATGCGGCCTATTTGTCCAAATTTTTGCCCCCTGAATACAGCACCACGTTGGTGGGCGGCAGTCCTCAGCCCCACGAAGCGCATAGCGGATTTATTCTGGATCAATTGGAAGTGCAATACATCGAGATTCCAGAGATGGGTCGCAGCGTGCGCTTGTTGGACGACTTGCGGGCATTTCGGCAGATTTGTGCATTGATCCGCTTGCACCAGCCCGATATTGTGCATACCCATGCCGCCAAAGCAGGTGCGCTGGGACGGGTAGCGGCCCGATGGTGCGGTGTGCCCGTTGTGGTCCACACCTACCATGGCCATGTCTTTGATGGGTATTTCACGGGCCTCAAAAACCGATTGGTCAAATGGACGGAGCGACTGCTTGGTCGCATGACCACCGCCATCATCGCAATCAGCCCTATTCAAAAGCAACAAATCACGAGTCAGCATCGCATCGTGCCCGAAAGGAAAACACATGTCATTCCGCTGGGATTTGACCTGAGTCGCTTCAGTGCTTCACAGGACATCAAACGCCAAACCTTTCGCACCAATTTTGGCATTCAAGACAATGAATTGGCCATTGGCATCATCGGTCGACTCACTGCCATCAAGCAGCACGAGCTGTTTTTGGATGCCTTTGCGCGTGTTGCCAAAACGCACGAACGGGTCAAAGCCTTTGTGATCGGCGATGGAGAACGCATGCACGAATTGCAAGCGATCTGGAAAACCTTAGCAACCCAAAGCGGCATCAACGAAGAGCGGCTCACATTTACCTCCTGGATCAAATCCATCGATGTGGCATTGGCCGGATTGGACATCGTGGCCATGACCTCGATCAACGAAGGCACGCCGGTGAGTCTCATTGAGGCCCAAGCGGCCAGCCGACCCGTGGTAACCACCGAAGTGGGCGGTGTTGCCGACTGTGTAGAAGACGGGCGTACCGGTCTGATCGTCCGCAGCCACGGCGCAGAAGCGTTTGCCCAAGCCTTGGACCGACTGATCATTCGACCCGACGAACGAGCAGCAATGGGGCGCTTGGGGCACGCACACGTTGTGGAGCGATACAGTTATCATCGATTGGTGAAGGACATGGATGAACTGTACCGACAATTGTTGGACCCTGCGCGCTGAGCAGCAGATGCCGATCACCGAACAACCGTTCGAATTCACATGACGTTGTTTGAAATTGCCCAATCCCGGTGTCAAACGGCATCGATATCCCCTCACTTTTGAATTGCTCCATTGCGCCCTTATGGATGGCAAACAAACGCTTTGGATAAGCTCAATTGACCTCTATGTTCAAATCGCTCTTACTCCTCTTTAATGTCACTGGTGTATTGCTTACCGGTATTTTCACCTCCGACGACATTTTATTTGATCACCGCATTCCAGCCACCATCCAACAAGGCGAAAAGAAATTGATCGAACTGACCATCAGCAAAGGCGCAATTCAAGGATTCGCCAAAATGGAGATCAATTTGCCCATGGGTTTCACAGCCTCGCCAAACGAAAACAAAGACGCCTCCTTCACCTTCAATGGCGGTCAAATCCGAATGGTTTGGATGGACTTGCCAAAAGACGAAGAATTCACTGTGAGCTATTATCTGGAATGCCCCGAAAACATGGAGGGCCAATACAGCATTTCTGGAACCTTTAGTTATGTGAACGAAAACATTCGTGAGGATGTAACAATAGAGGCAAAAAAAATAATGGTGGAGAAAAAAGCTGAGATTGCGCAATACGAAGTGCCCGCTTCGATGGACGACATCAAGGTTGAAGCCCCCTTCGAGGAATTGACCTGCGAGCGCATCATCAGCAAAATATCGGATACCGAATACCAAGTCAAAGTCATTGTGACCAACAATTCCATCGTTGGGTTTGGACGTATTTTGGAAACCGTGCCCGCCAACTGCAAAACCAAAAGCATCAATGGTGCTGAGGCTGTCGTAACACAAGAGAAAAACGCCATCAAGTTCGTTTGGTTCGAAGTGCCCAAAGCCAAACAGTTCGAAGTGGCCTACCGCGTATCCTGCCTTACCCCCGAATCATCGTTGCAGATCACCGGCCAATTATCGTACACCGAAGATGGCAATCCCATGAATTTGGCCATCACAACCGCTTCGACCGCAGGCACTCCCATGGCGGGCGTTGACACCACTCCACTGCCACAAGGTAAAGTAGATACCACCAAAGCGGAGACCACAGAGAGCCAAGCCCAAACACAGCCAACGCCAGCTCCAAAGAAAACCGATACGACCCCACCACCATCCAATGCAACTGAAGCCACCAAAAAGAATGATTCTGCAACGGCATCGAACCAAACGAACGATCGTTCGATCACCTCGATCCCTGATCCTGAGGTAGGTATAACTTACAAAGTGCAAATCATGGCTGCACACCGTGTTGTTAATAAAACCTACATGAAGACCAAGTTTAATTTTGCAGATGCCTTTAATATTGAAAACCACGAAGGCTGGGTCAAATACACCACCGGAAAGTTTGTAAACTACACCGAGGCCCGTGATGCACGTGTGACTATCACCGCAGCGCATCAAGGTTTCAAAGGCCCTTTCGTTACCGCTTACAACAATGGCGAACGCATTACCGTGCAAGAGGCGTTGTTGATCAGCAAACAAAATTGGATACCATAAGCATTAAAAAGATGCCATTGGGTATTGCAACGGCAAGACAATGGCAATTTTGGTTAATTATATAGAATTTGTTTAGGTAATTTAGTCTGAAATCCCCGAGGCAACGGCATCGGGGATTTCGGTTTTTAGGGGGTATGGGGGCACGGCCTGCGGCGCCAGGGCTACAGGCCCCGGCTAAGATATGCGCCCTTTCAGAGCTGGGATAGGGAACGGGACCGGGTCGAGAGAGGTGAGGGTTCTTACAATTTGTATTTTTTGAGGTCCGCATCTTTGGGGATTATCTGTGATGCAATTTGTACGATGCCTTTGCGTGATTCGACCGCCTTTTGGAATTGTTCGCCGCTGATGATGCCCATGCGCAAATCCGCCGTAATAAATACAATGGACGATGTCATGGAGCCCATATACATCACGGTTTGTGCGACTCGTGTTCTATCGACGGTGTTGGATAACACGGAATTGGCATTGTCCAGACAAACATAAATTCGGTCGACCAATACGGGCATGCTGTCCACCAAAAACTCTACGGCAATCATGTCGGTTTCGGGCATTCGCTGCAGGCGATCGATATTGCATAGCCCCAAATTGTTTACGCTCAAGATGCGCTGAACATCTGTGTTTATCGCGTTCAACTGCTCGCGTTGGGCATTGTATGCGTTGGTCTTGGCACGGGCGTTGGTCAAAAAAGTCTCCCAATCCATGGCCCTTTCCTCTGCGGTCATCAGCTTCTGAGTCTGTCTTTGCAAGCGGCCCTCCAAAATCTGCTGGCGCTTGTTATTGCGCTTGAATTTTCGCATGACACTCGCATCAAATCGGGCTCTGCGGCGATTCAAACTTTTGTTGTAGGTGCGCTGCGGCCAAATGGCTTTTTCATAAAACCAATCGTCGCCTTGCTTGTATCGTTCTACACCCGTGACTTCCACCTCGCGAATACCATTGTGGTCCTTGAGAATGAGTACCGTTTGTCCATCGCGTTCTACGATCCGCATGTCGCTATACCTGCTCAATCCCCCCCAGTGTTTTCTGAAAAGACGCTTACTCGTTTCTTCATCCACTCGAAAGTTGGTTGTGCGCAAATACCTCAGCTCTGGATGCAAAAATCGATTGCCTCGCAAACGAAAATAAACGTCACCCCCCTCTTGGTGCACATCGTGTATGCTGATCCAACTTTTGTGCATGCGTGCATTCTTCCGCATGGCCTTGCGACTATCCGATAACATGGTCCAATTGGATCTGCGCTCAGCAATGGAATTGCTATACCACGGACTGCGGAAGCGGTTTTCAAAAGATGTTGCATCAATAGCCTTGACTTTGCGATTGCTATTGTTCATGACATAAAACTCAGCCTGCGTGAGTGCAATGAATCCATTGATGTCGCTGACCGCGGCGGGCTGCGACTCCCCTACATCGGTCCAGGTGCCCGAACCATCATCAAAATTCCAAACGTCGAATGTGCCCTTGTCCTCGGTGGCATTCAGAAGCACATCGATGGTTTTTCCTTCGGCCAAAAAAACCTCTTTGCCATCGGCTGCAGCATTGATCTCGACCATGCCAGCGGATTCAAAATAGGTTGTTTCGCCATTTTCCGTAAAACTCATCGGTATGCCAGACACGATGAATTCAGCTGGATTCATAAATTCACGGTACGACACCACCACCTCGCCCGTGACCTTTTGTCCTTCGGCGTCGACAAATGCATCAGCGGGAATACGAACAATGGAATTGGAATTGGGATTGACCATTACTCCTCCCGATTGTGCCGCAATGGTGGTGGTGGTATATGTTACGTCCTGCAGTGCAATGGGCGGATCGACATGGTTGTATCGATGCACCACGGGCTTGCATGCTTTGACGATACGCATTTGACCGATTGCATCCACCTGCTGCATCTTGTCCCATGTAGATTGCGATACATACACATAAGCCTGAATGGTTTTCACCAAACGATCGTCCTCCAACATATCGGCTTCCAAAGCAATGCACTCCGCGGCAACGCTTGCCCCGTCAGGTAAATATTCGTGCAATACCAATCGATCAATTTGCTCCAATTGGAAAAGTTCGTCGGGGAGTTCGTTCAAGCTAATGACGTCCAACTCCAAAGACCTCAGGTTGGGCAGCTCATCAATGATGGCGAGGGTCTTTACCACGTCATAGGTACCATAACCGCTGATGCGTAACATGGATAATTGCGGTATTCTTTTGATCGTATGAGGCAATGCATCCATAGGCACATTGCGCAGCTCGATGGAAAACAAGGCAGTCGACGCCTCAAATAGTTGAAAAATGCGTTTGACATCGTTGTGATCACCGGGACCTTCGATCACCAAATGCGTGACCTGAGGCTCCATTGCTGACATTTTTTTGACTTCGTCCCATTGCAATTGAGCCAACACAATGGTGTGTTGATTGGCGGGGCCGCCAGCCCAAGCAAAGGCGCTGAACAAAAGAAAACAAAAGGCAAAGATGTTTTTCATTGGTTTAGGATTTGGTGGATATATTAAAAAATTCAGCCTTAGATAATTCATCCAACACGTTGAAAAAACTACGCTAACAACTTTACTTCAGACGCAAGTATCACTTAGAAAAAAATTGTATTGGTGAGCTATTGCTGCAATTCAAAGCGAATCCATAACTGCACGTAACTTCACTTTTAGGTCAGGTAAATCGTAGATGATAATATCCCAAACTAGTCGCGTATCAATGCCAAAATATTCGTGGACAAAAATGTTTCTCAAACCTTTGATTTGTCTCCAATCAATCTCAATATTTTCACTCTTGACATCATCCGAAATATGATCACTTGCTTCTCCAATAATCTCTAACTGTTTGATACAGGCAAATCGCATCATTGAATTGCGCTGAAACGCATTGAAATCAACATCCAAGATATACGATTCAATTTCGCCAATTGCATCCAAAATGTGGTTTAAGCGCGCCTTATCTCCTAGCTTACCTCACATAAATCAATTGTTTTTCACGATCAACGATCGACTTTATATATTTCGATAAGCTTTTCGATGAAACTAAGTCAACTTTTGATTCTAGGATCCTTTCGAGGTCCAATTGCATTTGAACAAATCCTAACCCAATTCTTTGGGTATAATCCAAATCAACCAGAATATCAATATCACTTGCACTGTCCGCCTGACCTCTTGCGAATGACCCAAAGAGATAAGCATTAAGGACAGGTCGTGTCTTAAAATATTCTTTTACTATATCTATCTTGGATTGATCCAAATTCATATAACAAATATAAGAATTTTTCCATCTTGATCCGATTCAGTAGATCAACCCCTGCTCAACGCAATTAGCTCTCAAATATTGCTTTAGAATGGTGGGTTCATTCAATCGTTATGTACATCGCATCTCACATCCCCTTGTTTGGGATGACCATAGAGAACACGAAACTCCTGGCATATCAATACAAGAGCAGTTGACCAACAATACTCTTCTACGCATCAATAATGCCTGGCCATCTCCACCCGAATGGCGTGCAGGGCGGGAAATACCACCATATGGTCTACAGCAACGGGAATACCACGACATGGTATACGGCAACGAATGGATTATCGCAACACGATATACGGCAACGGGAATATCACGACATGGCCTGCGGCGCCGGGGCCTACAGCCCCGGCTAGGATATTGCGCCCTTTCAGGGCTGGGATGCGGCGAGAGGGGATGCGGTGAGAGGGGAATACTCCACATGCATCGTATTGCGCCCTTGCAGGGCTAGGCCTATACGCACGAAACGATATAGGACATGGCCTTCTCAACGAATCAATAATGCCTCGCCATCTCCACCCGAATGGCGTGCAGGGCGGCACGAATGGCGGGATTGCCGACTTCGGCTTCAATGCGCAAAATCTCGCCGCTCAATTCCAAAGCCGAATGACCAGCGGGTAAACGGGTGTGGGCAATCTTGATCAGTTGTGCTGTTTCTTCCTTAGCGTCGATGATGCGCTGCCAACACTCGGGACTCACGTAAATCTGTAAGGATACATTGTGCTCGAACTCTTCGCGCACCGCTCGTACGAGATCCAATTGTAAACTTTGCGCTGTAAGTCCGCCGGTGTTGTGTCGCATCACCAAGGCCTGCGGTGTGATGCGCTCCAACATCACGGTGAGTCGCTCAAACGCTGTGATCCGCAACGCTGCCAAAGCCTTGTTGTTGTCTTGTTTTAATATAAAGGCCCATTTGCGCTCTTGCAATTGGAGCCATGACCTGTACATGGCATACCCTACAGCCAAAGTGGCTCCAGCCACTCCAGTCAACAATAGAATTCCTACTAGTTTCATTCTTTCCTTTTTTTGGTTGTTGTGGTAACGCAAAAATAGGTCACCACATTTTGTCTACTTATTGATGTTTTTGTCATACAACAATTCATCGACACTCTGCACGGTGACCGCATGGTAATGCTGACGCGCCTTTTCATAGATTTTCAGCGCCAATGTTTTTTGATCCGTACGCACCATTTCGTCATACAATGGCTTAACGAATTTGCGACGGCCCACGGTCATCAGAAAATCATTAAGTCGATCGTAAGCAGGCGTGTACTTGCGCTCGATCGCCTTCATCAACCAGACAAACAATACTTCGTTGTTGCCCGTCGCGGTGATTTCAAAATTGTCATCCAATTCCTTCATTTTACCCGCATGGATTGAAGGCGCCAGATTGCTGATGAAATGCACCTTTTCTTGATAGGACCATTTGCCCCATCCGATGTTGTTGGCCTGAATGCGTCCCGTTTCCCAAGCATAACGCACATTGTCGACCAACATGAACTTTTGTGTATTGACAATCGGGATATTGGTAGGCAATCCTTCGCCATACACCCACTCTTGCACATTGATGGCCGCCTCTTGCTCTGGTGTGATCAAATTCTTGCGCAGATAGGCCAAGAAAGACTCCGTTTCCATGACTTGGAAGGCGTGGGTTTCGAAATAACTTTTTAAGAACGCATCCATCTTTTCGCGGCCTACGGTCTCCTCGATCAAACGCAAAAAGAAATACCCTTTGTTGTAGGCAATGTCGGTCATCCCATCATCGGGACTGCGGTCCTCCAACTCCAATTTGAGTCGGGTGTCACCGTTCATATCCGCTTGTTTGAGATCGAGCAAGGTAGCATCCAGTTCTTGACGCGCCAATTGGGCCAACATCTCCGAGCGCTCTCTGCCATACACCGCTTCCATGATGCGCTGCTCAA
>CANHSF010000010.1 GCA_947463065.1 Flavobacteriales bacterium
ATTGTAATAAGCCACATAGGTGTTCAATTGTGCAAGGTGTTCGTGCTTAAACGCATCCACTTTAAGTTCAATGATCACGTGGCATTTTAAAATTCGGTGGTAAAAAACCAAATCAGCAAAAAAATATTCATCATCAATTAAAATACGTTTTTGTCGGTATTCAAAGCAAAAACCTAATCCCATTTCCCGAATAAATTCCTGCAAATGATTCAGCAAGGAGCTTTCGAGGTCTTTTTCTTCGATTAACCCTTCATTTTTCAATCCTAAAAAATCAAATGCATAGATGTTTTTTACAGCATCTTGTGGTAGTTCGGGGGTAATTTTATGGAGTAGTTGTTCATTTGCCAATTCGTGATTCTTTGATAGCCCAACACGTTCAAAAGCCAAAGTATTGATTTGTTTTTTTAGTTCATTTACGGACCATGTGCCTTTGATACAAGCAACCTCATAATACATCCTTTTGAGTGTATCGTCAATTTGTAGCAGCTGCTCAATGTGCGAGTATGAAAGATTGTTGAGTATTTTATCGGCTGGCACACACATCTGGTTTTCAGAATGTGGGGACGCGACCCCCACTTTTTGAATGGCACCCAATTGTGGGGATGTCGTCCCCACTTTTGTAATAGGTGGGAGGTTCGATAAAGAATGCATGCGAGGTGCTATTTCGCTTTGCAAATGGGGATAAAGATTATAAAAGTCTTTGAAACGATACAAAGCACGTCTATCAATGCCTTTGATGTGTTTAAATTTTAGGGCAAGTTCAGAAAACAGGTTTTCACCATACTGTGCTCTGTCTTCGCCGTTTAATTGAAATTCAACAATATAAAATCCAATCAACCAATTTCTCACGGTGAGCGAAACATTCACCGCCTTCACCGCCTGCTGCTGAAAATGCAGATGCGTTTGCTCAACAACTGAAACCAAGGATTCAAAATTCAATGGCTTATTGCTCATGCCAACATCGCTTTTAATTGTTTCAACAATTCAGCACGTTCTTTATCCAGTGTTTCAATCTGCTCGATTATCACAGTAGGTTTTTCGTACACCTTTTCTTCATACACTACCTCTTTGTAGCGATTGATACTCAAGTCGTATTTGTTGTCTCGAATATCCTTTACAGGAACCATGAAGCTCTTATCGGTTCTGGTTCTTTTGGCCTCAGCTTTTAGATTTTGGAAACGGGTAACTATGTCGGGTATGTCGTTTGCTTCAATCGGGTTGCGCTTGTCGTCCAAGCTATACCCATCTGCTTGCATGTCATAGAACCAAACCCGATCGGTTCCACCGCTATTGGTTTTGGTAAACAACAATACCGCCGTGCTCACTCCCGCATACGGTTTAAACACCCCACTGGGCATACTAATCACCGCTTGCAATTTTTGGTTGTCGATGATCTCCTTCCGTATTTGCTGGTGTGCTTTGCTGCTGCCAAACAATACACCATCTGGGATAATCACCGCTGCTCGTCCGCCTAGTTTCAAACCTTTTAGTATGAGTGCTAAGAACAAGAGCTCGGTCTTTTTGCTGTCCACCACACTCAAGATCTTGCCATCCACAGCCTCACGGTCGAGACTGCCCTTGAATGGGGGATTGGCCAGTACCAAGGTCGCTTTTTCTGTAAAGCCCGTGTTGGCTTCGCTCAACGCATCCACATCCGACAATTGGGGGTTTTCAATTCCATGCAAGATTAAGTTCATGGCACCAATGCGAATCATCGTAGGATCGAACTCCATGCCCATAAACATTTTGTTTTGGAAATGCTCCTGCACTTTGGCATCGAACAATTCTTTTTCGAAGTGCTCACGAATGTACTCGCTCGATCCCACTAGGAATCCTGAACTTCCTGCACTTGGATCACATATCACATCTTCAATGGTGGGTTGCACCATGTCAATCATCAAACGAATGATATGGCGTGGGGTGCGGAACTGTCCGTTTTGTCCGGCGGAAGCAATCTTGCCCAATAGGTATTCATACACATCACCCTTGGTATCCCGATCCTGCATGGGGATGTGCGAAATCATCTCCACCACCTGCGCCAACAAACGTGGGGTAGGAATCATAAAGGTTGCACCCTTCATAAACTTGGAGAAAGACGCACTCTTGCTACCCACATTTTTCAGGAAATCAAAAACACCATCCTGTTTGGTAAACAGCTTGTGTATCACCTCGGGGTCCATGTTTTTGAATCGACTCCAACGCAATTCTTGGTTGGAATCATCATATATCGGCTCCTCAATGGGCTTCTTTAGGAGGTTGGCCTTTTGTTCTTTGGCCGTTTGCAATTCATCCAACCTGCGTATAAAAAGCAAATAGGTCATTTGCTCAATTACGGTCAAAGGATTGGAAAGTCCACCTGTCCAAAAGGCCTCCCATACTTTGTCTATTTGCGATTTTAATTCTCCGGTGATCATAGATTATAATTCAATTCGTTTAACTCTCTTTTTTATTTCGTTGGTGCGGTTGTCAGTGTATTCTTCTATTTCAACGTGTATTGGCATTCCATCAGAAAGCGAATGATCGGTAACCAAGTGGGGGGATGAAAATATTGACTTTGCCGTTTAATGGCTTCATGGAACCAAATTTTTCGATCCGAGGTTGTCGCTGATTTGCAGCTTAGATTTCGGATTAATATCCCTTAGGATGAACAGTTGTTGTTGTTGAATAGCACTGAGTATGGTGTCATTTTTATTCGTTGAGTTTTGATAAGCTTCTTATTTACCCGCCTAAATTAACACATTTCATCTGCTTTCTCTCAATTCACCAATTCCAATACTACATCCTCGAAAAATTCAAAATATATCCTACTTAGAAATCCTTGATATCGTGTATTTTGTAGTGTCCTAAATGTGCAATATCACGAGGCTAAAATTTTCTGAGGTTTACCCCCCTAACATTTTTTACCAACTCCCTCGCGTGCCTTTACACTACCTTGCCGCGAAAAAATTTTGGGGGTATGAAACAGATCTTTTTGGTGGTGAGTGTGTTGTGGACCGCAGTAGCGGCGGCGCAGATTAATCCAGGGTGGATGCGGCAGGCCAAGATTTCGCCCGATGGGCAACACATCGCGTTTTGTTATGGAGGCGATATCTATGTGGTCAAGGCCAGCGGCGGTGAGGCCGTGCTCTTGGTCGGTGGACCGTCGTACGAGAGCAGCCCCGTGTGGGCACCGTCGGGCAAAAGCATAGCCTTCGCTTCGGATCGACACGGCAACGACGATGTTTTCGTGGTGTCGGCGCAAGGTGGAACCACCACACGTCTGACCTACCATTCGGCCTACGATCGCCCGCATCAGTTTACGCCCGATGGACAACAGGTGCTGTTTTCGTCGGCTCGCGTGGATCGTGCGTCCAATCAACAATATCCCTCGGGAGCCATGCCCGAACTCTATGCCGTGAGCGTGGATGGTGGTCCCGAAAAAATGGTGAGCACTACACCCATGTTGCATGTGGCCCCCGTGCCCGGATCCGCGCGCATGGTCTACCAAGATCAAAAGGGGTATGAAGATGATCTGCGCAAACACCATACGTCGTCCGTGACGCGCGATCTGTGGATCTACGACCCCGCGACCAATACGCATAACCAACTGACTTCCTTCACGGGCGAAGACCTCAACCCCGTGTTTGCTGGCGATGCCAATACCTTGTATTATTTGTCCGAACAAGCGGGTACCATGAACGTGTTTGCCATGGACCTCGCAACCAAAAAGTCAACGGCCATCACCACCTTGGATGTGCATCCGGTGAGGCATTTGTCTGGCGCGCAAAACGGCATGTTGTGTTTTACCCACCACGGCAAAATAATGACCATGGCCAAAGGACAAGCACCCAAAGCCATTGAGGTGAAATTGACCAACGGCATGTGGTCCAGTGGCCGCGAGGTATTGCCCGTGCAAGGCGCCTCAGAAGTGGCTGTGTCGCCCAATGGCAAAGAAATCGCCTTTGTGTTTCGCGGCGAAGTCTTTGTGGCCTCGGTGCAAGAGGGAACCACCAAACGCATCACCAATACCCCCGAACAAGAACGCAGCGTGAGTTTTTCTCCCGATGGCCGCGCGGTTTTGTATGCCGGCGAACGCAATGGCTCGTGGAATATTTATCGCTCCATGATCGAACGCACCGATGAGCCCTACTTTTTCTTGTGCACCGTGATCAAAGAAGAAGCTTTGGTGAGCGGTCCAGAAGAAACTTTTCAACCTTCGTTTTCGCCCGATGGCACGGAGATCGCCTATTTGGAGTCGCGCACTGCACTCAAAGTGTTTAATATAGCGTCGAAAGCGGTGCGTGAAATACTTCCGGCATCGGCCAATTATTCGTACAGCGATGGCGATCAAAATTACCAGTGGAGTCCCGATGGCAAGTGGTTTTTGGTCAATTATTTTACAGGGCCCAAGTGGTTGCAACAAAATGGTTTGGTAGCCGCCGATGGCAAAAGTGCGCCCATCGATTTGAGTCAAAGCGGCTACGGTGCCTTTGATGCGCAGTGGATGATGGATGGCAAAATGATCACCTGGTTGACGCAGCGCGATGGCATGAAAAACCACGCCAGCTGGGGCGGTGAGATCGATGTCTACGGTGGATTTTTGGATCCCTTGGCCTTCGATGAGTTTTTGATGAACGAAGAAGAATTTGCCATTTACAGCGAGGCCAAAAAGAAAAAGGAAGACGAAGAAAAGGCGAAAAAAGAAGAGGAAGACAAGAAGGCCAAGGACAAACAAAAGGATAAGAAGAAGGACAAAAAAGAAGAATCCAAAACCGAAACGGTGAAGCCCATCGTGGTGGAGCTCGAGCATTTCAAAGAGCGCAAAAAACGCTTGACCATTCACAGCTCGGAGTTGTCGGATGCCTATGTCACCAAGGACGGCAGCAAGTTGATTTACATGACGCGTTTCGAAAAAGGCTATGACATTTGGCAAACGAATTTGCGCACCAAGGAAACAAAAATTTTGGCCAAGATGGGCACGGGCCCTGGGGCGATGGTCGCCGACAAAGAGGGCAAGAATTTGTTTATCATCAGCGACGGCATGATCCACAAATTGGACATCGAAAAAGGGGAGAGCAAACCCATCGCGATCAAAGGAGAAATGGCCCTGGATGCGGCCGCCGAACGCATGTATTTGTTTGAGCACATTTGGAAACAGGTTAAAGAAAAGTTCTATGTGACCGACTTGCACGGGGTGAAATGGGACGTCTATTACACCGAGTACAAAGCCAAAGTGCCCGAGGTGTACAACGCACAAGATTTTGCCGAGTTGATGAGCGAAATGTTGGGCGAACTCAATGCCAGTCATACGGGCGCATTTTATGGCAGCGATCAACCGTTGGGCGATAAGACGGCCGGTTTGGGTTTGTTCTACGATCAGGATTTCACCGGCGACGGTTTGAAGATCGAAGAGATCATGCCCAAAAACCCTGTGGTGACGAGTGTTTCGAAAATCAAGAAAGGGGTGATCATCGAGGCGATCGATGGCAACAAGATCACAACCAAAACCAATCCTTATGCCTTGCTCAACCGCAAGGAAGGCGTGAACACCTTATTGGATCTATTTGATCCGACGAGCAATACGCGTTGGCAAGAGGTGGTGAAACCCATCGCTTTGGGCCATGAGTACGAACTCATGTACCGCCGTTGGGTGGAGCGTTGCGCTGCCATTGTGGACAGTTTGTCGGGCGGTACCATTGGCTATGTGCACGTCCGCGGCATGGACGATCGCAGTTACCGCGAAGTGTATGATGTGACCTTGGGCAAACACGCGTTTAAGAAAGCCTTGATTGTCGACACCCGCTTCAATGGCGGCGGTTGGTTGCACGAAGATTTGGTGACTTTTTTGTCGGGCAAAGAGTACATTTCGTTTCAGCCCCGCGGACAAAATCTCGGCGGCGAAAGCGATACCAAGTGGACCAAACCCTCGGCGGTGGTGATGAACGAAGCCAACTACAGCGATGCCCACATGTTTCCGTTCGCATACAAAGAGCTCCAGGTCGGACCGTTGGTGGGTATGCCAGTAGCGGGCACGGGCACTGCGGTATGGTGGGAAGGCCTGCAAAACGGAGTGGTCTTCGGAATCCCACAAGTGGGCATGGTCGACAAGCGCGGTCAGTATCTCGAAAACCAGCAATTGGAACCCGACTACCATGTACCGAACGAACCCTCGGTCTTGTCGAAAGGCCGCGATCAGCAGCTGGAAAAAGCTGTGGAGGTCTTGATGCGCAAGTAGACCGCACCTGCGGTGCGGGGTGCCTCCGCATGGGCGCACGGTGTGTGCGTCTATATGGATGATGATCCCGCTATCCGTGAGGGCGCATGCTATGTGTATCTATATAGATGATGATCCCTCTATCCGTGAGGGCGCATGCTATGTGCATCTATATAGATGATGATCCCTCTATCCGTGAGGGCGCATGCTATGTGCATCTATATAGATGATGATCCCTCTATCCGTAAGGGCGAATTGCAATTCGCCCTTACGGATAGGATGATCCTCCTCAGTATCCGACATGCTGCGCCCTCACGGATAGGATGATCCTCCTCTGTATCCGGCATGCTGCGCCCATACGGATAGGATGATCCTCCTCCGTATCCGACATGCTGCACCCCCACGGATATGAGGATCGCCCCTCCGCTTTTTGGAGAACATCGTTGGCGCATGTGGCAGATGATCTATTTTTGGACGTTGAGTTCGTGTTGCGAAACTCTCCTCATCATCTCGATTATACCTATGGAAGGCAATCTAAACATCGCTCAGCAATGGATCGCGGGGTTCAATACAAAAGATCTGGATGGTTTATTGGCCCTGTATGATGCCAATGCCCAGCACTTTAGTCCGAAACTCAAAGCGCGCTTACCCGAGACCAAGGGTCTTATTGTGGGACATGCCGCCATGCGCGAGTGGTGGCACGATGCGTTTACGCGGTTGCCGCTCTTGCACTATGCACCACGGCAATTCACCATCCAAGACAATCGTGTTTTTATCGAATACATCCGCCAAACACCAGGGGAAGAAGACATGGATGTCGCCGAGTATCTGGAGATCGAGCATGGCAAGATCGTGCGGTCTAGGGTGTACCACGGGTAGGGGCTTTTCTATGGATGATGATCCCTCTATCATTGCGGGTGTGTGGTGTGCGCATCCATATAGATGATGATCCCTCTATCAGTGCGGGTGTGTAGCGTGAGCATCCATATAGATGATGATCCCTCTATCAGTAAGGGCGAATAATTATTCGCCCTTACTGATAGGATGGTCATCCTCTGTATCCGGCATAGCGGACACATGCGGATACGATGATCCTCCTCCGTATCCGACATGCTACGCCCGCACTGATATCATGCCCCCCTCTGCATCTGGCGCGTGGTATCACTCCACCACCTCTACCCAGTCGCCGTGCGACTTGATGAGCTCGATGAGCTCTTCTACCGCGTGTTCTTCGGGGACGTTTTTTTTCACCACTTCTTTTTCTTTGTACAAGGTGATCTTGCCGGGACCGGTGCCGACGTAGCCGTAGTCGGCATCGGCCATTTCGCCCGGACCGTTGACGATGCAGCCCATGATGCCGATCTTCACGCCTTTGAGGTGGCTGGTTTTGCTGCGGATCTTGGCTGTCGTTTCTTGCAAGTCGAACAGCGTGCGGCCGCAACTCGGACAGGAGATGTATTCGGTTTTGGAGATGCGGATGCGTGTGGCTTGCAGAGTGCCAAAGGCCGTCGAATTGACGCGTTGCATCGCAATCGAAGGCGCGTTGATGCAAATGCCATCGCCCAAGCCATCGATCAACAAGGCGCCCATGTCCGTGGAAGCAAACAACATAAAGGTGTCTTCGTCGGCGATCGCGTATGCGCGTTGCATGACCACCGGAGTGGTGCATTGGGCATGCATCAAACGAAAGAATGCGGCGCGCTGCGCTGCCATGCCATGCTCGTGTGCCGTGGTCATCCACAAGACGGCCGTTGGACTTTTTTGGAGCGCAGCAATGCTACTGGCTTGGATGTCATTGGCGTCGGCAGCAACAAACACCAGCGATGCATCGCCGTGCTGCGCTTGGAATGCGTCGAGTTCGTGGAGCGTGATGCGCGGATAACTGCGCGGTTGGTCGCGGTGTTCCAGCCACGTGGCGTAATCGTAGATGATTCCAAGTGTGCCAGGGATTTCAAAGGTCACCGCATTCTTGCCCGCATAGATGTAGTCGGCGGCCATATCGGTCAAATTCCATTTGTCCAAGGGCACGGAGTAGTTGCAACCCACCGCAAACAACGATGCAGCGGTGATTTCGGATCGGTGCGAATAATCGGCGATGACGCGTGGAACATTTTTGCCTCCGATATTTTGTACCGTATGCGTGTCGCGGCGGTGATAATGGAATGGATCGATGGGCGATGCGATGGCTTCACTCACGGGCGCGTTGGTGCGATGGGCGTAGCGTTCAGCGAGAATGCGTGCAACGGGAATTTCGGCTTCGGGTGCTTCGGTGAGACTAACACGAATGGTGTCGCCCAATCCATCTTCCAACAAAGTGCCGATGCCCACCGCGCTTTTGATGCGGCCGTCTTCGCCATCTCCTGCTTCAGTCACGCCGAGGTGCAAAGGGTAGTTCATGCCGTGTTGCATCATTTCGTGGACGAGCAGACGATAAGCTTGCACCATCACCAGCGTATTGCTGGCTTTCATCGAGATCACGATGTCGTGAAAATCGTGATCGCGGCAGATGCGCAAAAACTCCATCGCACTTTCGACCATGCCGTGGGGCGTGTCGCCATAGCGCGATAGAATGCGATCGCTCAACGAACCGTGGTTGGTGCCGATGCGCATGGCTGTGCCGTGTTCTTTGCACAACAACACCAAGGGCGTGAAACGTTCGCGAATGCGTTCCAATTCGGCACGATACGTTTCGTCGGTGTATTCGATTTCTTCAAACTTCTTTTTGTCGGCGTAGTTGCCAGGGTTGACGCGCACTTTCTCCACGATTTTGGCGGCAATCTCTGCGGCATTGGGTGTAAAATGAATGTCGGCAACCAGCGGTGTAGCATAGCCCAAGCGGCGCAACTCGTCTTTGATGAGGGCGAGGTTTTCCGCTTCTTTTTTGCTCGGCGCGGTGATGCGCACCAATTCGCAACCGGCATCAATCATACGACGGCTTTGTTCCACCGTGCCCGCGGTATCCATGGTGTCGGTGGTGGTCATGCTCTGCAAGCGAATGGGTTGTTGTCCGCCCATGCGCAGGGCTCCGATTTGTACTTCGCGGGTTTCGAAACGCGAATAAGCAAAGAGGGAGATGCAGTATTTTTTGTCGTCGTGATTCATAGCGCAAACATAACAATGGAATTCGGCTGGTGTTCACCGTCTAGCATTTTGAACGTGATGGCGATAGCGCTTTGGTGCGAGGTATAGGCTTTTGCAGTGGGACAAAAAAAAACCGAAGCTGGTCGCTTCGGTCTTGTGTTGTTCAAAATGTAAGAACGCTTATTTCGCCGCCGCATAACGCGCAGCTACTTTGTCCCAGTTGATGACATTAAAAAACGCGCCGATGTAGTCGGGACGGCGGTTTTGGTAGTGCAAGTAATAGGCGTGTTCCCATACATCGATACCGAGAATGGGTGCGCCACCGCAACCGATGCCGGGCATCAAAGGGTTGTCTTGGTTGGCCGAAGAACATACTTCCACTTTGCCACCTTTGTGTGCGCAAAGCCATGCCCAACCAGAACCAAATCGTGTGGTAGCTGCTTTGGTGAATTCTTCTTTGAAAGCGTCGAAGCTGCCGTAAGCCGCGTCAATTGCCGCTGCGAGTTCGCCGCTAGGAGCTTTGGCACCGCCGGGTGTAAGAATGTCCCAAAATAGATTGTGGTTGTAAAAACCACCACCGTTGTTGCGCACCGGCATGCGATCAAATCCTTTGATCATCACTTCTTCGATGCTCAAGTTTTCGAGATCTGTGCCTGCGATGGCGTTGTTGAGATTGGTGGTGTATGCCGCGTGGTGCTTGCCGTGGTGAATTTCCATCGTGCGCGCATCGATGTGTGGCTCCAATGCATTGTATGCGTAGGGTAGGGGTTCTAATGTGAAAGCCATTGTAAAGTAATTTTTTTAATGGTGTGAATGAAAAATTCCGGTGCAAAAATACGAACCTTTCAAACGCTGCTGGGTCGAAGATTGGTTTTTTTTCCTGCATTAACAACGCAGCCTCCAAATAGTTTTTTGTGCTGTGCGAAAGGCGAAGTGGCCATGGACCGCACGCGAAGGGTCCTGGGACATCGGGTGTGGTGGTGGCAGCGCTTGCGAAAGGCTGATGGATGGAAATCAAAGTGCTGTGAAACGTGCGTTTAACGGGCGTTTTGCCGAAATGCTGCACGGCGGTATCGAGCCGACGTGGCTGCGCGTGTTTGACCTGAAGTCCACAGGGGATTGGTTCAACGCATGGTTAATAACTCGGTTCATTTGTTCATAGCACTACCCTAACAAAGGCGGCTCAGTCAAATATCTTTGAAATTGGAATTCGGTGTAGCAGAACCTGTTGGATTGTAGGTATTATGCCTTGATTAACAATGTTCTAATTGCATTTGAATCACCCCATAGAGACAAAAAGATACACCTCACAGCCAGCACAACCAAATATGGGACTTTTTAGCTTCCTGACGCAAGAAATAGCCATCGACTTAGGCACCGCAAACACCATCATCATCCAAAACGATAAGGTGGTGGTCGACGAACCGAGTATCATCGCTCGTGATCGTACCTCCAACAAAACGGTAGCTGTTGGTCGTCAGGCGCAGCAGATGCATGGCAAAACGCACGAAAACATCAAGACCATTCGCCCGCTGAAAGACGGTGTAATCGCCGATTTCCACGCGGCCGAGGACATGATCAAAGGGATGATCAAAATGATCGCCAAGGGCAAAGGGTTGTTCAATCCCAACTTGCGCATGGTGATCTGCATTCCCAGCGGTATTACGGAGGTGGAAAAGCGCGCCGTTAAGGACAGTGCGGAACATGCAGGTGCAAAAGAGGTCTATCTCATTCACGAACCCATGGCCGCAGCCATCGGTATCGGTATCGACGTGGAAGAGCCCATGGGCAACATGGTCATCGACATCGGTGGAGGTACCTCCGAAATCGCAGTGATCGCGTTGGGTGGTATCGTAACCGACAAAAATATCCGCGTGGCCGGTGACGAACTGACTCAGGATATCGAAGAATACATGCGTCGCCAGCACAATATCTTGATCGGCGAACGCACCGCTGAACAAATTAAAATTGAGGTGGGTGCGGCATTGCCCGAGTTGGACAATCCGCCTGCAGACTACAGTGTGCGCGGTCGCGACTTGATGACCGGTATCCCAAAAGAAATTACCGTGTCCTACTCCGAGATTGCCCATGCCCTGGACAAGAGCATCGCCAAAATTGAAGAAGCCATCATGAGCTGCTTGGAAAATACACCTCCCGAATTGAGCGCGGATATCTACAAAACAGGTATCTACTTGGCCGGTGGTGGCGCATTGCTCCGCGGCTTGGACAAACGCATCAGCATGAAAACCAAATTGCCCGTGCACGTGGCCGACGATCCATTGCGCGCTGTGGCACGCGGAACAGGTATCGCATTGAAAAACATCAATCGCTTCCAGTTCTTGATGCGCGAATCCTAACCGGGATTGCGTTTTTATTACCTCGACAAAGCCGAATCACCTAGCGCAGTATGAAGAACATCGTAGAGTTGATCAAACGTTTCTATGTGTTTCTGTTCTACCTTGTTTTACAGGGTATAGCGCTGGCCATGCTCTTCAACAATACCAATTACCACAAAGCCGAATTCATTCGTACCAGCACCGATTGGGTAGGAGGCATCTACTCCAAGCGCGCCAATTTTGCGCAGTACATCAAACTCAACGACATCAACGATGAACTGGCGCTGGAAATCGCAGAATTGCGCAACGAGCGTCCTGAGAGTTTTGAAGTGCAGCGCTTTGGCATCGACTCGCTTATTGACTCCACACTCAATCAGCGGTATTATTATCGACAAGCCAAAGTGGTCAACGCCACTGCCAACAAGGAAAAAAATTATGTGACCCTCGATCGCGGCTGGGAAGGCGGCATCCAACCCGACATGGGTGTGATTGCCAATGGCGGTATTGTCGGAGTGGTGCGCAGTGTGAGCCAACATTACTCTATTGTGATGCCCGTTCTGCATGCCGATTTCAAAGCGAGTGTCAAATTGAAAAAATCGGGTTACTACGGCTCATTGATTTGGGGTGGCGGAAATCCCGGTGTTGCCGACCTCATCGATATTCCCGTAACTGCGCCTGTTGCCGTGGGCGATAGCATTGTCACCACCGGTTTCTCTACCTATTATCCCGCTGGTATCATGGTGGGTTTGGTAGAGGAAGTGCAACAAGCCAATACCGATACCTACTTGCTGAAAGTAAGACTCAGCGTGGACTTCAGGAAACTGAGCTACGTGATGGTGATTCAGGATATTCGAAAAAATGAATTGGATTCGTTAAACGCTCAAATGGAACAAATGGATGCTGCAACAGGTAATCGCTAATACCGTACGCATAATTTTCTTGGTGCTGATTCAAGCACTGGTGGTGGGAAAAATCCATCTTTTTGATGGTCTCATTTTGCCCTATGTCTACATTTTTGCTCTATTGATGTTGCCTTTCCAAACGCCAGCTTGGTTGGTGCTGATCATTTCGTTTTTCACGGGCTGGCTCATGGATTATTTCACTGGCCCAGTGGGTTTGCATGTTAGCGCCTGTGTTTTTCTCGGGTTGGTCATTCCTCTGGTCAATACGTTTTTGTCGCCCCGCGAAGGATACGATACGTCGCAGCGTCCAACCGTGCAGCGCATGGGCATCACATGGTATGTCACGTATGCTTCGATCTGCACCTTCTTGCACCACACCTTCTTGTTTTTTCTCGAGGTGTTGCGCTTCTCCGACTTCTTCTACCAACTCGTGCACATTATCCTCAGCTCCATAGCAACTGTAATGCTTAT
Source organism: Flavobacteriales bacterium (assembly GCA_947463065.1). Lineage (GTDB taxonomy): Bacteria > Bacteroidota > Bacteroidia > Flavobacteriales_D > Sanyastnellaceae > CANHSF01. Next base: position 12,984 of record CANHSF010000010.1, read on the forward strand.
GGTGATTGGACAATACATCATTTACAATACTAAATCTTCGGATCAGTGAATCTCGACGCGCGGCGCATCACCATCATCGTCATCGTCTGTTTCATAGGGATTACCTATGTGATCCGTCTTTTTATTCTGCAAGTGGCCAGCGGCAAATTGGCTGACGATGCACGTGCGCTGACCGAGGAAGAAATTCCCATGTATCCGCCGCGTGGTGTCATCTACGATCGCAAGGGTGTGCCTCTGGTGACCAACCAAACGGTGTACAACTTGATGGTGGTTCCCAAAAAGGTGAAGCCTTTTGATACCGCAGCATTCTGCAAATTGCTCACCATCACCAAGGCTGACATCGACAAAACCTTTCAACGCGCAAAGGACAGGGGCGAATTTCACAAGCCGCAACTCTTGGTCGAGCAAATTACGCCATCGGATTATGCCGCCATCAGCGAACAGTTGTACAAATACACGGGATTTTTTGCGGAAAGCCGCACGCTGCGGGTCTATCCGCAAGGTATTGGTGCTTTGTTTTTGGGCGACGTAGGAAAAATTTCGCCCAAGGAATACGAACAGCGCAAGGGCGACTACACCAAACAGGAATACATCGGGAAATCGGGAATCGAAAAGGCCTACGAGAACGAACTGCGCGGGGTCAAAGGCATCAACTATGCCTTTCGCGACAACCGCGGCAACATCAAGGAAGGCGCCAACGATAAACAAGACAAACCTGCCGTCAAGGGGACGGATCTGATCTGCACGATCGACGCTGAACTGCAGCGCTATGGCGAAAAACTGATGCAGAACAAACGCGGTTGTATCGTGGCCATCGAACCCAAAACGGGTGAAATTCTTGCCTTGGTGTCTGCACCGACTTATGACCCGAATTTGTTGGTAGGCCGCATCCGGGGACACAATTTTAATGTGCTCAACAACGATCCTCAAAAACCATTGTTCAATAGGGCCACTCAAGCGCAGTACCGTCCGGGGTCCATTTTCAAATTGGCGCAGAGCATTGTGGCGTTGGGCACAGGCGCCATTACTCCGCAAACCCGCATCGTATGCAATCGCGGAATCATCGGATGCCACGGGAGCCACAGCAACGACGACTTGGAAATGGCCATCGTGCACAGTTGCAATCCCTACTTCAGAGGGGTGATGCAACGCGTAGTTGAAGCTGATCGTGATCCCAGCAATCGTTTTCGCGATGCCCGTTTGGGGCTATCGGTGTGGCAAGACTACATCAAGCGTTTTGGTTTTGGCTCGGATCTGCATACGGATTTGCCCGGTGTTAAAACGGGTTTGGTCCCCGGTGTGGAGTTTTACGACAAGTGGTATGGCAAAGAACAATGGGCTTTCTCCACCATTTACTCCTTGAGCATCGGTGAAGGGGAAATGCAAGTGACTCCGCTGCAAATGGCGAACATGGCCTGCATTCTGGCCAACAAAGGCTGGTATGTGCCTCCGCACAGTGTCAAACAGATCGGTGTGGGCGGTCGACCGAGGGATGAGTTTTTGGTGAAATATGATCTCAATATTCCAACCGATTATTTCACTACCGTGGTCAATGCCATGGAAAAAGTATTGCAGCCCGGTGGTACAGCATGGCGCGCTGCTCCCAAGGATATTGTTGTGTGCGGCAAAACAGGAACAGTACAAAACGCAGGTGGCAAAGAGGACCACGCGGTGTTTGTGTGTTTTGCGCCAAAAGACGATCCCAAAATTGCATTGGCGGTGTACACCGAAAACGCTGGTTTTGGTGGAACGTGGAGTGCGCCCGTGGCCACGCTTTTGATCGAAAAATACCTCAACGATAGCATTGCCGAATCCAGCAAGGCACGTGAAAAAACCATCCTTGACGCCAATTTCCTCGACCGATGAGCAACAACCGCACACACCCCTTGGCCAATGTGGACTGGTTGTCGGTCCTGATCTATGTGATTCTTGTCATTTTCGGATGGATGAACATCTACAGCGCAGCCGTGGTCGAAGGGCACCCCAATCCGTGCGATATCTCGCAGGAGTATGGCAAGCAGTTTTTGTACATGGTCATTTCTTTTTTTCTCTGCTTGATGGTGCTGTACATGGAAGGCGGCTTTTTCAACAAATTCGCTCCTTTCTTATACGGTTTGTTTACCCTGCTCCTGGTGCTGGTGCTCATCATCGGAAAGGAAGTGCACGGAAACAAAGCATGGATTCAAATCGGTGGTTTTGCGCTTCAACCGGCAGAGTTTGCCAAAATCGGTATCGGTTTGCTGCTGGCCAAGTACATCGCCAATACCAAAGCCAAATTCAATAACTGGGAGACACGACTGTGGGCCGGTGTCATCATCGGTATTCCGGCAGCTTTGATTCTTCTGCAGCCCGATGTGGGCAGTTTGCTCACCTTTGTTGCGTTCATCTTTGTGTTGTACCGCGAAGGCCTGTCGGGCAACGTGCTCATCATCGGTCTCGGCGGCATCGTCTTCGGTGTGACCAGTGTCATAGCCGGGCATGGCCGTTTGAATTACCCCATTTTTGGCGAGCAAAGTGGTGTGTATTTGCTGATGTTCATCGTGTTTTTGATTGCGATTGTGCTCTTGGTTTTTTCACTCAACTTTGTGGTTCCACGAAGCCGAAAGAAGGTGCTATGGGTCTTGGCCATTAGCACTGTGGCGGTGTTGATGTTTAGTTTTTCGGTGAGTTTTTTGGTCGATAAGGTGCTCAAGCCCCATCAAAAATCGCGTATCTATGTGACCCTCGGTTTGGAAGAAAAAGAAAGTGAAGTGGAAACCGAAGGCAATGAGGAAAGCGCTGCGGAAGCGGCCATTGTCGAAAAGGATGACGACCCCGGATACAATGCGCGCATGGCCAAAATCGCAGTGGGAAATGGCGGCTTTTTAGGCCAAGGTTTTATGCAGGGACCAATGACCAAAAACAAATATGTGCCCGAACGTTGGACCGATTTCATCTTCAGTGTCGTCGCCGAAGAATGGGGTTTTGTCGGCAGCGTATTGCTGGTGGGATTGTACGTCTTTTTTATCGTCAAGCTCATCAACATGGCCGAACGGCAGCGCTCGCAGTTTTCGCGGGTATATGGATATTGTGTGGCCAGTATTTTCTTCATGCACTTTCTGATCAATGTCGGAATGGTCATAGGTCTGGCGCCGATCATTGGTATTCCGCTTCCTTTCTTGAGTTACGGTGGTTCTTCCCTCATTGGTTTTTCGCTTTTGCTTTTCATTTTTATCCGATTGGACGCCGAACGTTTGAGTATCTTTAAATAATGCAAATGCCCGCTGCCGGCTGAAGGTAGGAATATGAAATTGTCTGTTGCCATAATCACCTACAACGAGGAGCGCAATATCCGGCGCTGCCTTTCTTCTGTCGCAAAGTGGGCCGATGAAATTGTGGTGGTGGATTCTTTTTCCACCGACCAAACACGCGCCATCTGCGAAGAATTTGGAGCGCGATTTATCCAACATCCGTTCGAAGGCCATATCCAGCAAAAAAACTATGCTCTGCAGCAGTGCAATGGACAGTGGATTTTGTCCATCGACGCCGATGAAGCTCCCGACGAAAAATTGGCATCGAGCATTCAACAAGCAATAACCGAATGTTCGTTTGGTGGTTATCGAATGAACAGACTCACCAATTATTGCGGTCAGTGGGTGCATCATTGCGGTTGGTATCCCGACACCAAATTGAGGCTGGTGCAAAACGGCAAAGCGGCTTGGCAAGGGGTTAATCCGCACGATCGGTTGGAGATGCTCGACCGCTCCACCACGGGTTGGTTGAACGGCGACCTCTTGCATTATTCCTATTACACGCGCGAGGATCATTTGCGGCAGATCGAATATTTTGGAAATATTGCTTCCAAAGCGCTCTATGATCAGGGCAAAAAGGTGGGATGGCCGCTGGTCTGCGTCAAAGTCATGGTGCAGTTTATCAAGTCGTTTATCATCAAATCGGGGTGGCGCGATGGTCGCACGGGATGGAATATTTCTACGCTTTCGGCCTACGCGACATGGAGAAAATACACCAAACTAAAAGCGCTTTGGAATACCCCATGAATTCGCCCAAACGTATATTGTTGTGCCGCACCGACAGCATTGGCGATGTCATGGTGACGCTCCCTTTGGTGGGGTGGATCAAGTCGCATTGGCCCGAGGTGAAAATTGATTTTGCAGGCAAGGCCTACACCCAAGCGGTCATTGAAGCTTGTCCTTTGGTGGACGGCTTTGTCAACGCCGACGAGCTGCTGCAATGGCCTCAAGACCAAGCGCGTGCCCATTTGTCGGAACGCCGCTACGATGCCGCCATATTTGCCTTTCCCGAACCCCAATGGATGCAATTGGTGGCTGCGGCCAAGGTTCCAATCCGCATCGCTACTGCAGGCCGATGGTCGGCGTGGCGCTGGGCCAATCGCAGGGTCTGGTTTTCGCGCAAAAATTCTCCGCTCCACGAAGCGCAGCTCAATGCTTTTTTAATCCAACCCTTGGGCATCGAAGGCATTCCCTCGCTGGACGTATTGATCCAGGGAATTCGTTTTGTTCCTCAAGTTGAATTCCAGCATTCGGATCTCCTACCTCAACGGCCTTTTGCCATTTTGCACCCCAAATCCAAAGGCAGTGCTGTGGAATGGGGTGTCCAAGCGTTTATGCAGTTGGCAGTGCAACTCATGGATCAGGGGCTGGAGGTGGTGATTACTGGCACGGCAGCCGAAGGCGAAGCCATTCGCCGCGAAGTGCCTGTATGGCCTGCGGGTTTGCGCGATGCAACGGGCCGATTGTCATTGGCTGAATTGATTGCCCTCATTGCACATGCTCAAGCCTTGGTGGCTGCAAGCACCGGACCTTTGCACATCGCAGCGGCTCTCGGGATTCGCACCGTTGGTTTGTACACGCCCATGCGCCCCATGCATCCCGGACGATGGGCGCCGTTGGGGCACAATACTCGCGTGCTTGTGGCTGACGCGCACCCTGCTCCTGGTCAACTCCTTCACATTGCCGTAGATGCTGTGCGCGATGCCGTGATTTCCTGAGACTGAATCAACAAAATTTTGCTGCAGGCCCCGTGCCCAACTCCATTGCACACCCCATTAATTTGTTGCACATGCCCTGATAATGGGTTATTTTTTCAATGGAATTCACGTTATTTTAAGGCGCCCGCTATTACCTTCGCCTTCCAAATTTGAAATTATATCCTCATGCAAGCTGCTCAAGATTATATCCAAGCCAACAAACAACGATTTTTGGACGAGTTGTTCGACTTGTTGCGCATTCCCAGTGTAAGTGCTGATCCTGCCTATTCCGATGACGTGGCTAAATGCGCAGAGCGCGTAGCCGAACATTTGCGTTTGGCCGGCGCCGATGCCGTGGAAGTGTGCAAAACCGATGGCCATCCGATCGTTTATGGCGAAAAGATCATCGATCCATCCAAACCAACGGTGCTGGTCTACGGTCACTACGATGTGCAGCCTGCTGATCCTTTTGAATTGTGGCACACTCCGCCTTTTGAACCGGTGATTCGCAAAACGGAAATCCATCCCGATGGGGCCATCTTTGCGCGCGGTTCATGCGATGACAAGGGGCAAATGTTCATGCATGTCAAGGCATTTGAAGCCATGCACAAAACCAATTCGCTCCCCTGCAATGTCAAGTTTATGATCGAGGGCGAAGAGGAATGCGGCAGCAGCAATCTCGGTCCTTTTGTGCGCAACAACCGCGAACGTCTGAAGAGCGATGTGATCCTCATTAGCGACACGTCCATCATTGCCAATGATACGCCGAGCATCGATTGCGGTTTGCGCGGATTGAGTTATGTCGAAGTAGAAGTGACTGGTCCAAACCGCGATTTGCATAGCGGTGTGTATGGAGGTGCCATTGCCAATCCAATCACCATTCTCGCCAAAATGATCGCGTCGTTGCACGATGAAAACAACCACATTACCATCCCCGGTTTTTACGATAAGGTGCAAGAACTTTCTGCTGCCGAACGCGCAGATTTGAACAAAGCGCCTTTTGATATTGAGGCCTTCAAAAAGGATTTGGAAGTGGATGATGTTTGGGGCGAGAAGGGATACACCGTCAACGAACGCACAGGCATTCGCCCAACCATGGAATGCAATGGCATTTGGGGTGGCTACATCGGCGAAGGTGCCAAAACGGTATTGCCCTCCAAGGCTTTTGCCAAATTGAGCATGCGTCTTGTACCGCATCAAGTGAGCGATGAAATCACAGCGTTGTTCAAAAAACACTTTGAAAGCATTGCTCCAAAAGGTGTTCGTGTAGAGGTGCGGCCACATCATGGCGGTGAGCCCGTGGTAACGCCCACCGATAGCAAAGCCTACCAAGCTGCAAGCGATGCCATGGAAAAAACGTTTGGCAAAAAGCCCATTCCAACCCGCGGAGGTGGAAGTATTCCAATTGTTGCTCTGTTTGAAGCGGAGTTGAAAGTAAAAACGGTGTTGATGGGATTTGGATTGGACAGCGATGCCCTGCACTCGCCCAACGAGCACTACGGTTTGTTCAATTATTACAGAGGCATTGAGACCATCCCGTATTTTCACCATTATTTTGCACTTTAACCGAATGAATATTCGATTTCAATCAATGCCGCTTCTTTGGATTGCGGCATTTTTTTCGCTCCAATTGGCGTCATGCAAAATGTACCAAGAGGTAACCCTGACCGAAGTCAACAACGTTCAGATCAAAGAATTTGGTGTGGACGGAATGTCTGCGGCCATTACCGTGAGCATCAATAATCCCAACTGGTATAAATTGACTGTGCGCGACTCCGAAGTGGATTTGTATTTCGAAGGTCAGAAAATTGCTACGGTGGTAGTGGACAAGAACCTCGTGATCCCCAAAAAGCAAGTCAGCACGCAAACCTTTATGGTCAATGCTAGTTCGGGCGATATGCAAGCGATCTTGGGCAATGCGCTCGCTCTTTTTTTCAAGTCGGAATTTGTGCTCGAAGGCAAGGGATACATCGATGGCAAAGCGTTGTTCATTGGTCGCCGTGTGCCGGTCGAGTTCAAACAAAAACTCACGAAAACGGATTTGGGTCTTTGAGTGTACACGTGCTTATGCTGCGCGGCATCAGTCGTAGGCGGCACAGGGAACTTCGTACTTTCCGGCATCTTTGCAGGCTCTGAAGCCCAAAGTGATCTCGTGCGAAGTGGGCCCTTGGTAGCGGATTTTGTTGGCTGTAAGATCAAAGGCATAGGCAATGGTCACATACCGCAAGGCCGCTATTTTGATCATGGTCGAAACACCATGTCCATTGCGGGCTCCCAAGCCCAAACTTATTTTTTCTTTGAACTCCAGCATGAATTGACTGTCGAAGGATATGCGGCTTTGTGCTACGTAATTGAATAAAAACGCGGGCTTAAAGATGAGCTCCTTGTTGATTTTGATCGCCCGGCCCAAAGCAAAGGTCCAGTGCGCATTGAGCCGTGAATCGCCCAAGCCTTTGATTTTTTTGGCGTTCAGGTTGCGGACGCTGATGCCATAAAACCGATCGTCGCGGTACAGCCAACTGCCGTAATTGATAATGGGAAACGTGAAGGTGTTGATGGGGGCTTGAATGGCCAACTCGTTGATTTGATCTTCGAATTCCATATTGCCGTAGTCCACCGAGTACTGATTGAACCCAATACCAATGCCATTGGACCAATAGTATTTTTTGGCCAAACGGAAGTGATACGAATACATGAGCTGGGCTTCGGTCATGCCAAAAGGCCCCGTTTGATCATTCATCGCCGCCAGTCCAATGCCGTGAAAATTGAATTTCCCTTTTCCGAATTTTCCGTGCAAATTCAAAAATCCAGTCGACGGTGCATCGTTGAACCCCATCCATTGTCTGCGGTAGCCGATTTTGCTTTCCAAACACTTCGTGGTGCCTACAACTGCGGGGTTGTAGTTCATATAATTCTGAGTGAAAAACGTAAAGTGCGGCATCTGTTGTGCCCGACACATCCTGCTTCCCAAAAGGCTGAGCAATGCAACTGCGATATGTAGGAGTTTGTTGTTCAAGCTAGTGTACAATACTGACAATGCCTGTCAGCGGCGCAATGGTCACATCCAATGAATTGAGTTCTATGACATAAAAATAGGCGCCAGTTGGTAGGTACTTGCCGTCGTTTGTTCCGTCCCAAGGCTTGGCGTAGCTCACACTTTTGAAAATGCTCTGTCCCCAACGATTGAACACCTCCACCTGACAATTGGGAAATCGCTCAATGCCTTTCAAGGTCCAGGTGTCGTTGGTCCCATCGCCATTGGGCGAGAACGCAGTAAATACCACAATGGGTGGCGCTATCGTTACAGTGATAAAATCGCTCACTTCACAATCGCCCACATCGCCTGTTACCTGAAAAGTGGTGGTCTGCTCGGGGAAAGCAATGGGCGTCAAACTGTTTTCGTCGTCGAGTACTTCTTCGTTGCTCCATTGCACCGTGGATGGCGCAGGATCAGCGCCTTGCACGTCGAGCTGGGCACTTTCGCCCAAGTAGATCACAATCGGACTTACGCCCGCCACCAAGTCCACTCCGTCGCCGCTAATGCCCACCGATACATCACAAGGGCCATAAATCGGCGAATGATTGCTCCCCACCACCACCAAGTAATCCTGGTCGGCGTCCAAGTTGGTGAATTGGGCTGAGAAGGTGGCGTTGCTATCGGCAAAACAACTGAAGCTTCCATAATTGGATGGATCACAGGGATCGCTGTTGTTGTTGACCTGAATGACCATCACATACACGCTGTCGGTGCCCAAAAATGAATCGCAGTCATCGATGCTGACATCAATGTTGACCGGCAGTCCCCCTGCGATGGTATTGGTGTGAAAAGAGTAGAAATACGACATGCTCACATTGAGACAACCAAAGTTGAATGGAGTCGGAGCTAACGTGTCCGAAATGGGGCTGGAATCCCCGCACAACACCGCGTTGTAGGCGTCTGCACACGATTGTGCCATGCCGCGGAAAGGGCATGCCAGCACAAGCAGTGTCAGTATCCAATGAACGTGTCGCATAGGGTGGTCGGCTTTGTACGCCGTGGGGTGAAAATTAGTTCGCCCGAAGTGGGGAAAATCGGCCATAAACAACGTTTTTATGCACAACGTTTTCCAATGCAACTTGTTGTCTTTTTAGGCCTGGCCAAGATCTGCATGTAACCGTTGGATTGCGCGGGCAAATGTGCAGGTAACCCGCTGAGCAAGGTTGGGATCGGCGCGCAATGCCTACGCAACTGAGCTGCACAGGGCGGCCAGTCTATTCGAACTCGATCAATACGGCGTTTTTTTCTACTGCAGCGCCTTTCACGGCGGTCACTTTTTTAATCACGCCTTCCGCTGGACTTTTGATCACATTTTCCATTTTCATGGCTTCCAAAATCAACAAAGGACTGTCTTTTTGTACCGTTTGCCCGGCGGCCGCCATGATGTCCAATACAAGTCCAGGCATGGGAGCCTTCACGTCTTTTACTTTTTTGACCCCCGCATTCTCCATACCGAGGCTTTTCAAAAGATCGTCGAAGCGGTCTTTGATCGTGATGGTGTACACCCGCCCGTTGACCTTGACCCGTGCCACCTTGCTCTCTTTGTTGTAGTCCAAAATTTCGGTACTGTAACTCCTGTGGTCCAAGAGAATATGGCATTTCGAATCGTCATCGGATAAAATATCTACGGTTGTGGCTGCGCCGTTCAATTGAAGTTGCGCCGATTTGCCATTCCATTCGATGTCGTGGGTCGTGCCCGATGAACCTGTGAGGTGATACATATGCGTGTCTTTGTTCTGCAGGGCGAAGCTACGTCAAAATCCCTTGCCATTGACCCCTTACTTTGGGACTGCACTGCCTTAGATTTGCGCGGTGGCCGGAATCTACTTTCATATCCCTTTTTGCAAACAGGCGTGTCATTATTGTGACTTTCATTTTTCTACTTCCACTGCCCGTGTAGAGGATATGGTAGAGGCGCTGGTGAGCGAACTCGTACAGCGCAAAGGAGAATTGGCCGATCAATCCGTATCGAGCATTTATTTCGGTGGCGGTACGCCGTCCATCCTTTCTGACCTACAAGTGGGGCGCTTGCTGGATCAAACGCTTCAAAATTTTGCCGTGCAACCCACCGCAGAAATCACTTTGGAGGCCAACCCCGATGATCTGACGCCCGCCAAAATCAAAGCGCTTGCCAAGGCCGGGATCAATCGCCTTAGCATCGGCGTGCAAAGTTTTGACGACGCGCAACTCAAACGGATGAACCGCGTGCATACCGCCCAACAAGCAGATGCAGCCATCAAATGCGCGCAAGACACGGGCATCGAAAACATCACCGCGGACCTCATCTTCGCTCTGCCCGGTTTGTCCGTCGATGCCTACCGAGCGGATGTGGTGCGGCTGCTTCAAACCGGCGTGCAACATTTGAGTGCATACGGTTTGACCATAGAGCCGCGCACAGTGTTTCATCGTTGGGCTGCCACCGGCCAACTGCACGAAACGGATGCAGCGCTTTTCGAAGCGCATTTTCGTTGTACACCCGAGGTCGCCCATTCCTTTGGCCTAGAGCACTATGAAGTGTCGAATTTTGGATTGCCGGACTATCATTCCAAACACAATACGGCGTATTGGAAAGGGCATCATTATTTGGGAATCGGTCCTTCTGCCCACAGCTACAATGGGTTCTCACGGCGATGGAACGTGGCCAACAATCCCCAGTATTTGAAACACATTGCGGCAGGCGAATGCTATTGGGAGTCCGAAAAACTCTCGCTTGCAGCGCAATGCAACGAATACATCATGACGGGCTTGCGCACCAAATGGGGCGTGGACACCGACGTTTTGCGGTCTTTCGAAGCAGCGGGTTTCGGCGCTCAGCAATTGGCGGTGTTGGAGGGTTATGTCGATCGAGGTTGGGCCAAACGGGACGACTCCAAGTATATGCTCACCATCGATGGGCTTTTGCAAGTGGATACCTTAACGGCCAATATTTTCGTAGCTTCATAGTCTTATCTTGCCACCTCAATTGCATGCCCATGACCACCATCACCATTGAAAATAGAGCCTATCGCATTCGATTGAACGAGCCCATTTCGCTGGCCATGGAATTGTCCTCTGAAGGGGCAAGGGCGTGGTATGTAGCGCCCATGCGCATTGCACCTGTATTGCTGCCTTATGTCACCGGGAGTGTGGCTTTGGGTGGAAATGTCAACTTCAATGAGGTGCAATTCAATCCCCACGGCCACGGTACCCACACCGAAACGGTGGGCCATATCGCTCGGGAAGAATATTCGATTGCTGCGTTGCAGCTTCCGTTTTTGATGTCCGCCCAACTCATCTCCATTGCTCCCGATGAAGTAGTGGAGGACAACGGCTGGAGCAAATCGGGTGATCGGATCATTACGTGCAACCAAATGCAGTTGGCCTTGGGTGATCGCCGTCCACAGGCGGTGGTGGTGCGCACCTTACCCAATGGTTCGGAGAAGTTGAGGGCCAATTACAGCGGCACCAATTTTTGTTATTTCGAACCCGAGGCCTTGGCCTGGCTGGCTGCCATTGGTGTACAACATCTTTTGGTGGATTTGCCCAGTGTGGACCGCGAAGAAGATGGCGGTGCATTGTTGGCGCATCGAGCGTTTTGGCAATATCCGCAGCAGACGCGTGCGAATTGTACCATCACCGAATTGATTTTTGTCCCCGATGAAGTGATTGATGGCAGTTACCTCTTGCACTTGTCTTGGCCGCCGTTCCGCAACGATGCCGCGCCTTCGGTGCCCGTGTTGTTTGCCGCAGAGCTTATGGATGGTTTGTCCGAATAGGTGAGCACGCGTTGGTTGGGACGGTGGGCTATTTGGCTACAAGCATCATGCATTCTACCGTTTTTCTGATTTTTTTTGGTTCGCTTTTCATCCAGATGATGTGCCAGCCATATTCAGTTTTCACGATGGTTTTGTCGCCTTTTTTCATCTTCAAACAGGCGTCATTGAAGGACGGCACCATTTGGCCTTCGATGAACCACCCCAAATCACCATCCGATTGAACAGTGCCGTCTTCGCTGTACTCGTCAACAACCGATGTCCAAGTAGCTCCCGACTTTAGTTTGTCGTACGCGTCGCGAATGATTTTTTCGGCATCTCCTTCGGGGTGCATGCTATGGGCCACAATGATGTGCGCCACGTGCATGCTTGTGGTGGAATCTGCTCGGATGACTTTGTAATAAAGGCTATGGCCGTTTTCGATGACCGGCCCAACTACGCCATGCAATGGGGTTTTCAAGATCTTTTGCATGTGCAAAGGAGCGCCTGTGTTGTTGAGTGCTTCCTCAAATGTTATGGTTTGCGGCGAGGCGATGGAATGCTGCATCACAAATGCAGAATCGTTGGTGCATCGGGCAAATTTTTCCGCCAAGGCATCATTTTGAGCTATGGCATTGATTGCGCTCAACAAGGCAATGAAAATGATGGTATGTTTTAGCATAGCACAAATATAGTAAAGCACAGAGTTTACCCCGTTTTGTGGCGCTAGAACACATAAAATTTTCATTGCGCTCTGGTTGAGTTTGCGCCCTATATGCATCCAGCTCCAACGATTGCATCATCTGCGATCGATGTCTCATCTGGCAATGGGAGGCAGTGACTTGGCTATATTCCATGGGCGGTGAGCAGAATTAATGGATCAGGTTCGCTCAACATGGCTTAACTTGGACCCGCATTTGGGGGCTAAATTGCTCCCGTCAAGTCAATCTACCTATGACAGAAATCAAATACGCCAAATCGCCCTTGCTCAATATGTCGAGCATTACCTTGTTCTACGATGATGCCGCAACAAAATTGGACCTCGAAAGGGCTCAAATTAGTTTTATCAAAAAAGAATTGGAGGCCACCAAAGACCTTATTCTTTTGCAAGAGCTCAATGTTTTGCATTACTACATTCCCGTTAAGCGCGAGGCACTCACGGGCGATGCATCCGAAAAATTGCGCCGCATCGGCAATCGAATTTTGGGCCAACTCAATGCCATGCGTTTGACCGAAGTGGTGATCAATAGCGAGGTGCCCGATGGGGCCTATTCGCTTCTGGTGGCCGAGGGAATGGCTTTGGGCAATTATCAGTTTTTGAAATATTTCAAGAACAAGACAGCAAAGAAAAACAGTTTTTCGCGCGTGCATATTCACGATGCCAAAGTGAAGCCGACCGATGTTGCAGAGCTCAATCATGTGGTGGGTGCAACCTTGTTGGCGCGCACATTGATCAATGAGCCGCATTCGTATCTCACCGCCACGCAATTTGCCAAAGAGATGCAGAAGGCCGGCAAAGAGGCTGGCTTCAATGTCAAGGTGATGAACAAAAAAGAAATTGAAACCAAAAAAATGGGTGGTTTGTTGGCGGTGAACATGGGCAGCTTGGAGCCGCCAACGTTTACCGTTATGGAGTACCGTCACGATAAACCGAAAAACAAAAAACCCATTGTTTTGGTCGGCAAAGGGGTGGTATTTGATACGGGAGGGTTGAGTTTGAAACCTACTCCTGGTAGCATGGACGAAATGAAGTGCGACATGAGCGGTGGAGCTGCTGTTGTGGGCGCCATGCATGCGATCGCAGCCAACCAATTGCCCGTACATGTCATTGGTATTGTGCCCGCTACCGACAATCGGCCGGGCATGAATGCGGTTTGTCCGCAAGACATCATTACCATCAGCGATGGAACAACAGTCGAAGTGCTCAATACGGATGCCGAAGGCCGTCTCATTTTGGCCGACGCATTGGTGTGGGCCAAACAATACAAACCCGAATTGTGCATCGATTTGGCCACCCTCACAGGGGCTGCGATCCGAGCCATTGGCACATATGCCAGCGCAGTGATGGGTACAGCAGAACAGCAGGTCATGGATGCTTTGATGGAAAGCGGTGTCAATGTGTGGGAAAGAACCATACAGTTTCCAATGTGGCCCGAGTATGGCGATGAAATGAAAAGCGATATTGCCGACTTGAAGAACCTGGGCGGTGCGTATGCAGGCCACATCAGTGCCGGAAAATTTTTGGAACACTTTACCGATTATCCTTGGATCCACATCGATATCGCAGGGCCAGCATACAGCAATAGCGCATCGGACTACCGTACCAAAGGCGGTGTGGGAGTGGGTGTCCGATTGCTTTACGATTTTATCAAACGCAGATATAGCAATTAATCCAAAACCGAATGGGTATTCGGTATAGTGAAGAGGTATGAGCGAAAACAGAATTAAGATAGGAATTACGTCAGGTGATCCACACGGTGTAGGCCCAGAAATTATTATCAAGGCGCTGTCGGATAACCGACTACTGGACCATATTACGCCAGTGATTTATGCCAATCCAGAAGTGATCAAAGCACACAAAAAGGCCATTGGAGGCGATGACTTCAACTACAACACGGTGAAGTCCGCAGCAGATGCCTTGCCCAAGAAGGTGAACTTGGTCAACGTATGGAAGGAATTTGGCCAGCAGATCGAAATGGGTAAACCCGATAAAGAGGCGGGTGCTTTTGCTTTTAAAAGTCTGGAGGCCGCGGTTGCGGACTTGGCCAGCAATAAAATCGACGCATTGGTCACTGCGCCTATCAATAAGGACACGATTCAAAGCAAGGATTTTCAGTTTCCAGGCCATACCGAATATTTGGCTCAATTCGCCCAAACCGAAAAGGTGCTGATGTTTTTGGTGAGCGATGTGCTCAAAGTGGGCATCGTAACGGGTCATGTTTCCATCAAAGAAGTGGCCCAGCACATCACCAAAGAAAAGATCATGGAGAAGTTGATGCTGATGAACGACAGTTTGGTGCGCGACTTTGGTGTCAATAAACCAAAAATTGCTGTTTTGGGATTGAATCCGCATGCTGGAGACAACGGTCTGTTGGGCAACGAGGAAAAGGACATCATCTTGCCGGCTGTGCGAGAAGCCAACGACAAGGGCATGTATGCTTTTGGTCCATACGGCGCCGACGGGTTTTTTGGCAATGCCAGCTACCGCAAATTCGATGCAGTACTTGCCATGTACCACGATCAAGGGTTGGCTCCATTCAAAGCGTTGGCTTTTGAATCGGGGGTCAACTTTACAGCAGGTTTGCCGGTGGTGCGCACTTCTCCGGACCACGGTACTTCTTTCGATATCGCTGGACAAGGCAAAGCCGATGAATCGTCCTTCCGTGCTGCTATCTACGCAGCGGCCGATATTTATAACCAACGCAGATTGTATCGCGAGTATTCCTCCAACCCACTGCGCAGGCAGGAAGTGAAGGACAGCCGCGATGACCAAAGAGAGTAAGTTTAACCGAACGAACATTCGGCAGCATGACCATACGTCTTTTATCCATTGGCAAAACGCAAAACGACTATCTCAAAAAGGGGATTCAATTGTACGTGGATCGTTTGCAGCATTACGCTCGAATCGAGTATATGGAGTTGCCGGATGTATCTCAGAACGGATTGACACCGGCGCAACTCAAACAGCGGGAAGCGGAATTGATTTTGAAAAACTTGCGCAGCGACCATCTGCTTTTCTTGCTCGATGAATTTGGCAAAAGCTATACTTCTCGCGAATTTGCTGCGTTTTTTCAAAAACAAATGAATGCCGGCACAAAAGCATTGGTGCTGTGCATTGGTGGGGCCTATGGCTTTGATGCCACCGTTCACCAACGTGCAGTAGGCAAAATTTCGATGTCACAAATGACCATGCCCCATGAACTCATTAGGTTGTTCCTTGTTGAACAGGTCTATCGAGCACATACTATACTAAAAGGAGAAAAATACCACCATGACTGAGCAGCAGGACCAACCCAAAAAAATTGCCGTACTTGGCAGCACCGGTAGCATTGGCAAACAGGCGCTGGAAGTGGTGGCAGAACAACCGGGGCAGTTTCAGGTTGAAGTGCTCACCGCGGGCAACAATGCCGATTTGCTTATTGAACAAGCCTTGCGATTTAGCCCCAACGCGGTCGTTATCGGCGATGAAAAGCACTACGATAAGGTCAAAAATGCCCTGTGGAATGCGGGCGTCAAGGTGTATGCAGGTCGTGAGGCGCTCAACCAAATTGTAGAAAGCACGGAGATCGATATGGTGCTGACGGCATTGGTAGGAAGCGCCGGTCTGGAGCCCACAGTGCGCGCCATCCGAAGCGGTAAGCAGATTGCTTTGGCCAACAAGGAAACGCTCGTGGTGGCAGGAGAAATTGTCACCGAGCTCGCTCGACAGCACGCGGTCAATATCTACCCCGTAGACAGTGAGCACAGCGCCATATTTCAATGTTTGGTGGGAGAATGGAACAATCCCATCGAAAAGATCATTCTTACTGCCAGTGGTGGTCCATTTCGTGGCCGCAACCGAGAAGCTTTGATGCAGGTCACGCGCGAACAAGCACTCAAACACCCCAACTGGTCAATGGGTGCCAAAATCACCATCGATTCTGCAACCCTCATGAACAAAGGCCTCGAGGTCATTGAAGCGAAG
>CANHSF010000011.1 GCA_947463065.1 Flavobacteriales bacterium
AATTTATGTAACTGCGGGTATTTTGGCCACGCAAATGACCGCAAATGCTCAAACCTTAAAAACACGTGAAGATAGCGTTTCATACGCTTTGGGTGTTACACTGGCTGAATCCATTAAAGGCGGCGGAATTGTGGATTACAACGAGGAGATCATTCTCGAAGCGCTTAAGGACGCACTTAAAAACAAGAGCACCATGAAATTGAAGGATGCAGAAGCTATTCAACGCGCTGAAGTGAAAAAACAAAAAGAGATCATTGCACAAAAAAACAAAAGAACAGGTGAAGATTTCTTGGCCGCGAATAGCAAAAAATCAAACATCAAAACCACAGCCTCGGGACTGCAATATGAAGTGATTAAAGAAGGCAGGGGCGAACATCCAGATGCCAACGACAACGTAACGGTGCATTATCACGGTACCTTAATTGACGGCACAGTGTTCGATTCGTCGGTGGATCGTGATCAGAACATCTCCTTTGACTTGAACCGAGTGATTACCGGTTGGACGGAAGGTGTGCAATTGATGACTCCAGGTTCTAAATACCGCTTTTATATTCCAGCTAATTTGGCCTATGGCAACAATGGCCAGGGTAAAATTGGACCCAACTCAGTATTGATATTCGATATCGAGTTGTTCAGCTTCACGCGAAAATAATTCAACTTACAGTATAATGTCAAAAGGCTGCCAGCAATGGCAGCCTTTTGTTTTGTTGCAGTGTAGAAGCTCCAACAAAATAAACAAAAGCACCCGTATAAAATCTTAGGGATTTGGATGTCGGGGCTATGCAATTCTTTTGAAAAGGTCGGATGATTCACCCGACCTTTTGAAACCACCCACGTTTGGGTGGTAAGCTTCATGAAAAACTGATTGAACTATGAGAACTAAAAACTACAAAAGCTGAAGCTGTTTATTTTTCGTGTCCTACTCCCCTATTGCGGCTCCAATGCACCAAATTGTATATGCTAGGTGGTCGGTGGCCTTCGTAAAAAGCTGGACAACTTTATTTTTTTATCACGGTTGATTGGCTATAAACAATTTTTTAATGTGTGGTTGATCATCTCGGAACAACACCACACTGTATATCCCTGTTGCCCAATTTCCTTTGAGAATACTGAACAGTCCAGAGTTGAGGGTGATGCTTTCATCGTAAACCAATCGTCCATTCATATCGAAAACTTCTACACGTTGAATTGGCGTGCTCAATGAAGTGGCCAATATCTGGATGTGATTGGTGGTTTGCGAAACATGGATATCCTCAGACACCAATTCCAAAGGTGAGGTATGTTGATTCACTTGAATCTGAATCGTATAAGCGGCCGAACAAAGTCCATTCTCAGCCACAAGAGTCAACTCAAACAAACCCGATTGATGGAACGGATATTCGAACACATCATCGCTTTGTACCTCATGTCCATCGATGAGCCAATGGGTTTCCAATGCGTTGATGTTGTTCTGGAATATGGCCACATTTACAGCTTCCCCCATCGCGATGTCAAGGGACAGGTTTTGGCTTAGAATGGCCGCCATTACCGCATTTGGGTCGGTGAGATCAAGTTGAATTTCGCGAGAAAGACAACCGTTGCTCAATGCAAGTCTGTACACCTGTGGAGCAAGTGTTTCCAATTCGAGGATTTCGTTTTCGCTTGCGCCTTCCAGCACCACATGATTGGCCCAATCCATCAACGCATAAGTAAATGTGGGTTGTCCTTCCCAATATATCGCTGCGCTGCCGTCGCTCTCGGTGTTGCACGTGCCCGGTGTTAGCTCAATGACCTGCGGTTCTTCGAATTGCGGTTCGCTGATGGAAATACCGATTGCGTCGGACACGCAACCTGCGTATGGAGCTGCAATCTGCGCCAAGTAATCGCCTGCAGCAAGTCCACTGAATACCCCATTGGTTGGAGCACCAATTTGTTCACCAGAGCTCATCTGCGTCAACGTGATCCACTCTGCAGAAGCGCCAGTTACTTCGATGCTGCCATCGGATTGACCGGTGCATGTTGCATCATGAGCAACGATTTGAGTTTGTGGTTGAGTGTGGATCAAAAAGCGATTACCGACATACGGTGCGCCAATGGTGATGTTCCATGACGCACCTTCTTCAATGGCCATGATTGAGCCGGTTATCAAATCCTCGATGTAGTAACAAGTCCCCATGGGCAATTCGACCACATCGCCTATGGTGAAGGTATATGTTCCTGCCATTGGCATTTCGCAATACATGGCAATGGCAGACGAAAGGGTCGATGGATTGCGTGCATCGAGGGTAAGTAGGGTTCCGTCGGAAGACAAGATGGCCAATTCAGCGGCTTGATTGTTGGACGACATCATTTTGCGCGCATCGAAGAGGTATTCGAATTGGTTGGTCGCCTCCTGATGCAAATACAATAGAGCTGCGTCGTTTCCAGTGGGACCATCGAGTTCAAATGTGGCATAACCCGCTTCGGGCAAGGTGCGTTCCCAAGAAACACCCGAGTTGGATTTCATGCGTTCGTTGTAGGCCAGATAAGCACCTGGCCCATTGGCTTGTACAAAGAAACTTTGATTCATGGCTACCCGCGAAGACGCCGTGCCCACATTGGCTAAACCGTTGTACACTTTGTAGTTCGCAGCCTCTGCATCGTACAAATAGTAACTCGCTACGCCAACACTGCTTTGTGCCAATTGACGAAAATCGATTTCACTTGGATATTGATTGACCATCAAATTCCATCCATCGCCAGCATTGCCTGTGTTAGTAAAGGATAGCGGCTGATTGAAACTGTGCTGCTGGATGTATCCTATCATATCCACCATTTGAGTTGGCGTTTGCATGTAAACAAAATAACCTTGGCGGTAACGCAATGAATCGTTGTTCGAAGAGATTCCCGTAAAGCCCACTCCTGCTCCACCCGCAAGCGACTCGTTGTAATATTGGATGTTGTTGAACGAGTATGGCGGAGGAAAATCGGATCCGGGATAGCCCGTTGTGACTATATCATCGTTCCAGTCGTGCATCGTCATGCCGCTCATGGCGCTGCCCATGGCCACCCAACTGCCATATGGATAATTGTTGAGTGCTGGAACATACCGTTCCATGATGACCCGACCGGCCAACCATCCAGCATCTTTGATTTCACCGATCGATCCAGTACCCGCAACGGTTGACTTCAATACCAAGTTGTCACTGGTTTGCAATGTGCCCTCTGTAATGCTCAATACCTTATTGGGTTGGATATTGGTTTTTACATTGGCGGGCAAGGTTACTACAAATCCATCGTTATCTACTTCAACGTGATTGAGATGCAGGTCGGCGGAAGCGAGAATGTTTTGATTGTTTGCGCCTTTGAAAACCAAAAAGCCATCACCCGGCACATAAGCGCCTTGTACATTCAATTGATTGAAGATGTACAATTTTTTATCAGATGATTGCAAGGTGCCGCCATTTTGAATAGTCAAGTCGCGTGAGGCGAAATGATTAAGCAACTGCACGCTATGACCCGATTGTACAACGAAGTTATTGAACGGAGAGGCCACAGCTTGTCCAGCTGTACCGATAGGCTGCAAAGACCAAATGCTGCCATTGGCGTTACCAGAGGCCTGTGAATAATAGGTTCTCGAACATGCTTTTTGACGCACACTTACCTCATCCAATTGAAGCATACCAGCAGAGGCCGTGGTGAAGTTGAACAACATGCCACATTGATGCATCTCATGGAAGGTCAAATCGGTTGCGGAGCCGCAATTGACGAGATTATCGAGGCCGCCATTGCTATCCACGAACAAGGTAAATATCCCATTCTCATCACGAACTACACGAATTCCCAAAAGATGATGGCTTGGACCCACATCGATCGTGGATACAATCAAAGGAGTATAGCTATTGCCCGTTTGGACGCGCCACAATGTGATGAAATCTGGAGATGCAGCAGTCGCTGGACGCACACCCACGGCATAACCACTTACACCATTGGAGAGATCCGTTTGGTCGGCTGCAATGAAAAACAAGAAATAATTGTTGGGTGCGGGTTCATTGCCCATGTTATCCAATTGAACCTCCCATGTCGTTTCAGAGCCCAGGAGAATCCGGTTGTCCAATTCACTCGTTATCCATGACACACCAGCAGTGCCGGTTACATGGTGTTTGAGCGAGGTAACTCCTGCGATGGGAAGTGTCGTAGAGCTTGTCCAAGCGTTGTTTGCGGAGGAGATCCAGGTAGCATTCCATGTGCTTTCAAAATCTTGGTCAATATATACAGGACGCACATGTTCGTCGTCCATGACTGATGCCGAATAGGTATGTGCAGCGCCCGCGACAGCGGTGTACCCACCCGTCACATTTTGAATACTGAAACTAAGCACTTCATCAAGTGAACATTCGGTATTGTTCGCGATAGGTATATTCAAAGTGACATTCGCCGAAGAGTTGGCTGGGAAGGTCACATTGTAGGTCGATTGATTGTTGATGACGCTCAAGTTACCAGAGGCCACCACTTGACATACCGTCGCTTGTGTGGTTGAAGGATTGGTAATCGTCAACACCAAGGCGATGCTGCCACTGTTCTCTTGCCATGCCCCTGAACCCGTTGCAAAATTGACTTCGGTGGTCATCGCAATCACTTCAACAGTAAAGGAACACGATGCGATATTGCCCGAAGCTTCTTGCACGTTGATGGTGACGGTCAGAGGACCAGAGGTTGTAATCACGGTGCCAGCGGCTGGAGATTGCGTACGTGTGATGGTACCCGAGCAGTTGTCAGCAACCGTGGCCATGGTGGTATAATCGGGCAATACAACGGAATTGTTTGTCATGATCAAACTTTGTGTCGCTGGACACGCTACCGTCGGAGGAATGGCATCTACCGCTTGCAACACAAACGAGCAAGTTGCCAAGTTCCCCGAAGCATCAGCTGCTTGTATTTGAATTGTATGATTGCCTGCGCCAGTAATGATGCTTCCGGCAGCAGGTGATTGCGTTAAAACAATTTGATTGGATGCTGAACAGTTGTCGCTTACCCCTACCAAAGCCATAAAGTTTGGAACAGTCGCTTGACAAGAAGCGTTGAGAGCAATCGACTGCGCTGCAGGGCAAGACAGATTGGGTGCAGAATTGTCCATGCGATTCACTTGGAAAATGCAAGAAGCCGAGTTGCCAGAGGCGTCTGTCACGGTAAGAGATACCGGCATATTTCCAAGTCCAGACACAATTGTCCCAGGCGCTGGTGACTGCACAATGGTGAGCGCATTCGATGCAGTACAATTGTCATTGACCGTTGCCATCGCACGGTAATCAGGCAAAGCGCGGTTACAAGCATTATTCATGGCCAGTGTTTGGGTGGCTGGACAGACAATGGTTGGAGGTACCGTTTCATTGACACGAACGGTAAATGAACAAGTGCCGATATTGCCGCTGGCATCCGTAGCTGTGTGCGTCACCGTAGTGATACCGATGGGGAAAGCGCTGCCCGATGCAAGTCCAGCAGTGCGCACAACAGGAAGGCATGAGCGTTCCATGACATAAAAAGCAGCATTGCCATTGATGTCGTTCCAAAGTCCGTTGATCAAAACGTGAGTGTAATCTTCGTTACCGCTATTGTTGGGTTCACCAGCACTCCAATTGGTATATACGGTGGGTTGGCCATTCTGCCATACAAAAGCACCTTCAACCAACACATCGTTGTATCCGATAAGGAAATTTCCATACCCCGCAGCAGAGGCGGCATTGCGAACGAAAGTATTTTCAGCGGCAGAAGAAACAGTGGCCAAAAAACCACCTTGAGCAGAACAATTGGCCGCTGCCACCGCACCTGTAGCAGCAGGTGTAGCCGACATGTAATAGGCCGATCCACCGAAAGATCCAAGCAAAACAAAACCAGGAATAGCAGCAGGCGAAGTACAATTGCCGCAATTATCCGTGCCGGTCACGGCAGTGTAATTGACTACGGCACTGCATGTTCCAGAAGGAGCATTGACGACGATGTTGGAAGGACAAGACATGGTAGGCACCGTGTTGTCATTCACTGTAACATTGAAGCTACATGTTGAGGTGTTCCCTGCTCCATCGGTAGCCATGAATGAAATCATGGTTGTACCGATTGGAAAGAAACTGCCGCTCGGAAGACCGGCAGTGCGCGTTAGGTTAAGGCAGGGTTGTTCTAAAATATAATTTAAATTTGAAGGAATATCGTTCCATTGACCGTTGGGATAGACTTGCGTAAAGTCCTCATTTCCGGCGTTGTTGGGTTCGCCACCTGTCCAGTTGGTATAAGTCACGGGCTCGCCATTGTTCCACTCCCAAGCGCCTTCGGTGTTTTGGTCGGTCAAACCGATACCATAGGAGCCAAATCCCAAAGCAGTTGCAGCGTTGCGAATAAATGTATTCTCAGCGGCTGAATTGACAGACGCAATGTATCCTCCAACATTGTTGCTGCTGATGGAAGCCGCGTTATACGTGGTTGCAGCATTGGAGATGTAGTATCCTGTATTGCCGAGTGCACCGAGGTAAGTAAAACCAGCGATGGCCACACCAAGGTTGCAACCCGAGCAATTGTCGGTTGGTGTTGGATGGGTATAGTTGACGATGGCCCCACACGTGCTCGCATCGGCAACAACCGTAATGTTTGCAGGACACGAAAGTGTTGGAGGCGTATTATCGATTTTAGCGAGTTGAAAACTGCAATTGGAGGAGTTGCCAGAAGCATCCGTTGCCGTAATGGTTACGATGATATTGCCCGCACCAGCGATTATGGAGCCTGCAGCAGGCGATTGCACAATGCTCAGACCGGCCGGTGGCGTGCAATTGTCGTTGATGGTAGCTGCATTGATGTAGTTGGGCATAATCGCGTTGCAACCTGCTTGCAGAACGATCGATTGATTGCCGGGACACACAATTGTTGGAGGTGTTTGATCGACGACAGTAACTTGAAAAGAGCAAGAAGATGAGTTGCCCGATAGATCGGTGGCCGAATAAGTTACTGTTGTGCTGCCCACTGGGAACGAAGCGCCCGGAGCCAAACCCGCAGTCAATACCGGTGCAATACAGCTCCGTTCAATAACATAGCGATTGACGGTGCCGCCGTTCAAGTCATTCCAAAGACCATTGTTCCAAACATGCGCATAATCCTCAGTACCACCGCCATTGTTGGGCTCGCCCGGCGACCAGTTGGTATAGGTTAACGGCTGTCCATTCATCCAGGCAAATATTCCCTCGGTGGTTTCATCGTTGAGACCGATCCAATACCAAATGTTGCTGCCAATGGATGCAACTGCATTGGCCACAAAGGAATTTTCGGCAGCCGAATTGACAACCAAAAGATTGGCGTTGTTGTTCAATGCATCAGTTCGAGCAGCAGTGTAGGTGGCCGTTGCATTTGAAAGATAATACGAATTGCCGTTGAAACTGCCAAGCAAGGAGAAACCGGATATTGATGGAGGCGATACACAATTCCCGCAATTGTCTGTTGCAGTCGGAAGCGCATAGTTCACAACAGCAGTGCAAGCACCTGCGGCTGCATTTAAAGTTAGGTTGGCAGGGCATGAAATGGTTGGTGGCGTATTGTCAACGACGGTAACAGTAAACGAGCATGTACTCGTGTTTCCAGAGCCGTCGGTTGCAGTGTGTTGCACGGAGGTAGTCCCAATCGGAAAAATGCTGCCCGAGGGCAAACCCGAAGTTTGAGCGAATTGAACACAATCGACTTCCAAGATAAACGGCATGGCAGTGGCCGCACCGTTATCGTCCCAATTGTTTCCCACAAAATTCACCACACCATAATCTTGATTGCCGGAGTTATTGGGTTCGCCTGCCGCCCAATTCGCATAAGCAAAAGGTTCGCCAGTGACCCAAGTCCAGGTACCTTCCGTTGCCTCATCGGACAGGCCAATCCAACTTGTTCCGGCCGACGCAAGAGCAGCGCTTTCGGCGGCAGAAGTTAGCGTGGCCAAATGACCGCCTGCTGCATTGGCGATGGCATTTGCATTGGCCCATGTAAAATTACTGGTGGAACGGAAATACATATGGCCATTGAAGGTACCGATGTAAGTATATCCCGGCAAAGATGTAGACACACACAAAGCGCAATTGTCCGAAACAGTCAAATTGTAATTGACAAGCGCACCGCACAGATTGGGATCGTTGTTGACCACGATATTGGAAGGGCAATTAAATGCAGGCGGTGTATTGTCTACCCGTTGAATGGTGGTTTGACAAGATGCTGAAAGGCCGCGAGCATCGGTCGCTGTTACGGTCACCAAAGAAGATCCAGTGCCAGACACAGGAGTTCCAGCAGCGGGAGATTGCGACAACACAATGGGCATTGCCATTTGGCTGTTGTATGAAATATTTACAGAACCGGTGATGTTGGGAATGGACATTCCACAACCATTGTCAACGAGCACATTTGGCCAAGTTGGACAAACGATAGAAGGACCACTACTGAAATAAAAATTATCCAATTCAAAAGCAGCATTGGCGGCCACCGAGTTGGTATGCGTTATCACGACTCCTTGGAATCCATTTCCCGAAGGAGTGTAAACCGTGTTGGTGGCGGTGCCTTGCAATACCGTGGCGGTAGCAAACGCATTGGTATTGGCATTGAGTCCGCTGGAGTTGACGGTTGGCAAAGGCGAAGTAGAAATTGTCCAAACACCCGATGAAGAGCGGTTGACGACCACATTGAAGCCGACATCCACTCGGTTGTTGGCCACCCCAGAAGTTGACGTAATGATGTTTGTTCCCACATTGTTGGTGACCGCTTGAAGTCGCAATTCATCAACACCAGCATTGTCGCCAATGAGAATACGATAACCGTCAACAGATGGAGCTTCCAAATTGGTTTCGTTTGCGTACAGCCAAATGGCCACGTTGTTGTTCGAGTTGTACCCTTGAGCGCGGCGACCGATCCAAAAAGACCACGTTTGAGAAGAACTCCAATTGGCTTCAGGTTTACTGAGGTATCTTATGCCAGCACCAGAAGCCACATTGAGACGCAAGGTGCGGCTATCCACAGCATCGGATGCGCTGACGTCGCTTGAATTTACAATTGTGAAGCTGCTCACATCACCGGACCATGCTGGGTTGATGGAAAAATTGTTGTCGGAAAAAGCATCCGTCATGCAATATTCTACATAGCCTTTGAAGAAGTTGCCGCTGTTGTTATCCGTAAATACGGTTGAGCAGGAATTGTTGATGGCATTGCCTGTGGAACTCCAATACGTTTCAAAGATATACACCCCCGGCGTTGTCAAACTCCCCATGAGATTGATCGAAGAAGCATTGTTCCATTGGAATATTCTTGCCGATACGTTGGTGGGGCCACTGAGAACAATGGGAGTGAATGCAGGCGCAGTTGATCCCTGACGATACACCCGGTAAAAGAAGGTCGCAGAACATGTGGTACCACCGCCATTGGCAAGCACACGCAAGGAGGATGCATTGATAGCGAAATTGCCGTTGGCCAAAATTCTGCCTAAAAAGGCATTTTGTAGAGCAGTTATACCATCCTCATTGGCACCACCGGCATATGCCGTAGGCACGCTGTTGACACTGATATTGACAGTGCTCTGCAAATTGGAATAAGCCGCTGACGCAATAAGATGAGAGAGCAATGCACACAGCAGTAGCACTCCCGAAATAGGGTTAATATATCTCATTCGCAAATAGGGTCTATTGCTTGGTGTGGCATAGGGACACACCGAGCGGATAGAAGGCAGCCCTTTCAACGCAGGCCCACACGCCAAGGTTTCAGTGCGCTCGAAACGGACCAAAATGAGCGTCCAAAACGAAGGGGATGCTATTGGATTCCTCAACCAAATAAGCACTGCGACAATTGCCTCAATGGCTTGAGAATTAACCGAGTGAAAATCATTTAAGCCGAGGCGATCAAAAGGAACACTTTCGACAAACGCGATCTAAAAAAGTTCTAGATATAAACACAAACTGGCCTTTTTCCACAAACACTAAAAAAAAATCACTTTGCATTTTTGCACAAAGCACGAGTCAAGACATTAGCTTACAAATCCTTAACAGCTATGCAATCCTTTGCTTTCCAAGAATGAAGACGAATGAAACCTCATTTTGTGCGTTCAAGCGCTTGCATTGGCTGAAACATTTACTGTATATTTGCGTCAATACTTCCGTTAGAAGGTCGGGAGTATATTTAGAGTTATTTGAGATGGATCATTCTTGATCCAAACAATTACGATAGTTTTTAGTTTTTCAGTTTAAGCCAAGGAGTCCTGCAAGCGTGTAGGACTTCTTGGTTTTTATACGGTTGCTATTGATTGTATTGATTGACAAAAAAAAGATCAATCTAAGAAGAGCACTATAAATTTTGACATGCAAAACGAAGTCAAAGCCTCTTTGCAGTTGTTCCAAAATATCATTATTTTGAAGAAACCAATTCACTCTAAATCCTTGACAGCAATACTGTTATGGAATCGGTGATCAATTGGGTTTATCCTCTTTTTCGGACTTGGGTGCATAGTGATAGTGAATCGTCACAGTCGTTTGTTGTGGTATTTCAACATCGGGCTTTCGGCGTTGATCCGGAAGTAGCCAATAGGCATCGGGATCATCGGGCAGCTCGGGTTCGATCTCAAAACGATAGGGTTTGCGTTTGGGGAATTGCTTTCGAAAACGAATAGCGCATGCCATGCCGACCAACAAGCCGCTCAGGTGCCCTTCCCAGGATATCTCGGACTTGATGGGGAAAATCCACCAAATGAGTGATCCATAATAGAGCACCACAAAAAGCGTAATCCGCCTTAGGATCATATTTTCCGAAACCACTCCGCCCATCAGCAAAAAGCCAAATAGCGCATAAATCACACCTGATGCGCCAATGTGATTGCTGGGACGGGCAAAAATCCAGACCAAGATGGGAGTGGCGATGAATAGCCAAGCAAACACCTGCAGCGATATTTTGCGGTAGATGTAAAAGAGTAAAGTGTTGAGCACCATAAACCCCATGGAGTTATGCAGAATATGCTCCCACGAACCGTGGATAAAAAACATCGAAAAGATACCGACCAATCCCTCTAAGGAGCGAGGTCTCAGACCATATTCCTTGAGGCGTACAGCATCCCATTCGTCCAATAAAAAACATGACCAAACCAATAGAAGCAAAAAAGCAGAGACCACCACGGCGTCAATCAGGTTTTTCCAAGAAAACGCGGAATCATTAATATTTGTTAAAGGTCGATCTTCCAAGGCCAATATCTATTTATTTCGTTCAAACTACCACTCCATGAAAAAATGCGCGGTTCTTCTTTTCGTCGCTGTTCACACCAGTTTGGCTGCCGCAGCCAACACCATCGCTCCTGATCCAGAGCAAAAGCAACCGGAGAAAAAAACGGAGACCAACGGATCGAAAGTACTGAGCAAAGGTTATTTCAGCATTTTTGATTTGCTCCTTTCTTCACCCGAGCCGCAGGATACAACATCCAAAAAAGTAGCTGTTCCTGCGAAAACCAGTTGATTTATATCCAAGGAGATCGAACTTGAACGGTTTCTTCACCCCCTTGTTCTGACCTACTTGGCAATTAGCAAACAATCAGCAGATGCGCCTGAACACAGGATGCATAAACTAGGCATAATCTCGTGCTTTTTCTCACTCCCCTGCACCATCGTATTTTGAAACGGCACACGTCACATCGTATGCCAAAGCATAAGGATGATCAATTGGAAGCCATTCTGGCAGTGCAATCGTGATCTCTCTAAAACAAGACTATTTTTTATCCTCCATTTCTTTGAGCTTTGCAGCGCGTTGCATGGGGTTTTCTTGTTTCCAATTTTGTTGTTGTTTGAACAACTCAAACCGCGATGGTTGGACTTTTGCCGGCCAGCAGTTGTTGTTCAAATCAACATCGGCAGTTTCGAGATAAGGGTCAAGAACAATGGATGCAACCGGCTTATCGAAGGAGAAAATTTTGGAAACCGTTGGTTCTGACATTTTCCATATTTCGGCGGGAATGCGCACCATTTTGTCAGTGCCGTCTTCGAAAACAAAACGAATGAACAATGGCATGACCAATCCGCCAGCGTTTCTGAAAGTCAATTCATAAAAATACGGATTGGACTTCAAAAGTTGGCGCTCTTGTTCGGATAACGATTTGAGATATGCATCGTAGTCCTTGGTATCGAGGAGTGTGGGTGTGTTGGGGTCGTAAGTGGTATAGAAATCGCGCATATCGGGGTCCGTATCCACCTGCACCGGAAGCCCCTCTTCTTTGTCGCGCAAAATCGAGATGTCCTCGGGACTTTGATCTTTTTTGGCTTGATCCTTTGCTTTTTCTACGGTTGGATTGTGTGAGTTGAGTTGGAAAAGCTTGACCGATTCCAAGGCCATGTCGCAATGATCTACGCCATAGAACCACCCCCTCCAGAACCAATCCAAGTCCACACCGCTGGCGTCTTCCATGGTGCGGAAAAAGTCTTCGGGTGTAGGATGCTTGAACGCCCAACGGCGGCAATATTCTTTGAACGCATAATCGAACAGTTCACGCCCCATGATGGATTCGCGCAGAATATTCAAGGCTGTAGCTGGCTTTCCATAAGCATTGTTTCCAAATTGGTAGATGCTTTCGCTATTGGTCATGATGGGCGACATTTTGGTTTTATCGCCTTTCATGTAGTCTACAATATTGCGAGCTGGGCCTCGGCGTGTGGGGTAATTGCGATCGTATTCTTTTTCGACGAGATACTGCACAAAAGTGTTGAGCCCCTCGTCCATCCACGTCCACTGACGTTCATCGCTGTTGATGATCATTGGAAAGAAATTGTGTCCCACTTCATGGATGATGACCGTGATCATACCATTGCGCGTTCCTTCGTCGTATGTGCCATCGGGTTCGGGGCGGCCACCGTTGAAACATATCATGGGGTACTCCATACCAATCCATTTGGCATGCACACTAATGGCTACGGGATAGGGATAATCAACAGTGTATTTCGAATATGTGCGCAGCGTATGGGCTACAATGCGTGTACTGAATTGCCCCCACAGCGGATTGCCCTCTTTGGGGTAAAAAGACATGGCGAGAGGTTTTTTGCTTCCGACTTCTACGGCTTGCGCATCCCAAATAAACTTGCGCGAGGAAGCGAAAGCAAAATCGCGCACATTTTCGGCATGAAAGACCCATGTTTTAGTGCCCTTTCCCTTGTCCTTCTCGTTGGCAACTGCTTCGTCTTGATTGACAATAAGAACCGGTTCATTGCTATTTTTAGCCTGTTCGAAGCGCTTCTGTTGTTCGGAAGTGAGCACTTGAGTTGGATTTTGCAAAACCCCAGTAGCAGCAACGATGTGATCATCGGGAACGGTCAGACTCACCTTGTAATCGCCAAAATTGAGCGTGAATTCGCCCGAACCGAGGAATTGTTTGTGTTGCCAGCCTTGATTGTCGCTGTAAACAACCATACGCGGATAGAATTGCGCAATGGTGTAGAGGTAATTGCCATCTTCTTCGAAGTACTCGTAGCCGCTTCGACCACCAAGACGCATGCGGTCGTTGATGTTGTACCACCATTTAATTCGAAAAGAGAAACTCGCCCCTTTTTTCAATGGCTGTGGCAAGTCGATGCGCATCATGGTTTTGTTGACCACGTAGGGCAATGGAGCACCTTTGGCGTCCGCAACCAATTCGAGTTTGAAACCGCCATCGAACCATGGATTCAAGTCGACGAGATCATTGTAGCTCATGCTTTCGCCCATCTTGGAAGGCTCGATCGCAATGGCATCTGCATCTTTGGAATAGATGTTTTGGTCCAATTGCAACCAGATGTAGGTCAAAACATCCGGCGACTGATTGGTATAGGTCACGGTTTCATCGCCGCGGATGATTTGTTTATCATCGTCGAGGGTGATGGCAATTGAATAATCTGCCTTTTGTTGCCAGTATTCATGGCCGGGAGCGCCACTGGCTGTGCGGTAGTCGTTGGGTGTGGCCAATTCAGGTCCGAGCTGTTTGAACTTGTCTTCGCGCACTTGTTGAGCTGAACCGTGCAAAGCAATGCCCATTAGGCAGAGCCAAATAAGTTTTTGAGTTGTCATAACAAAACAAAAGTAAAAGGTCATGAGCCAATTCAAGTAAAAAATAATATGCAGAAGGTTGAAAAAAATAAACCTATCCCTTACCTTTGTGCAACCAATCAGCCTGCGTTATGAGTTCCTATACAGAAACAGAAGAAATTTTATTGACCGAAGAAGTTGTCGTTGAGGAACAAAAAATTGTTTTATTCAACGATGATTACAACACGTTTGACTTTGTGATAAGGAGTTTGATGGATGTGTGTGGACACGATCCCATTCAAGCAGAACAATGCACATTGCTGGTTCATTACAAAGGAAAGTGTGAGGTAAAGAAAGGAGAATACACCGAGTTGGAGCCTTTATGCACTGCCCTTTTGGATCGCGGTTTAACTGCAGAGATCCAATAACACAATCGCTTAACGCTTCTCGGGTACAAAATCATTCTAGGTAATCGATTCTTGGATTTTAAGGTTTGAACCTACGCGTACGTACTTCTTGGCGTACACACTCATTTTTAAAGTGTTAATTTCTTGAAGGGCCAAGCGCCTATTGTTATTTTCGCGCCTTATGAAAAAAACCCACATTGTTCTATTTTTTATCGCCGTCGTCGCTATGGCCGTGGCTTGTGCCCGAGTGCCAATCACCAAGCGCCGCCAATTGAATTTGATTCCAGAGTCGCAAATGATCGGCATGAGTGTTCAGGCCTACCAAGGATTCTTGGACACCAATAACGTATTGCCGGCCACCGATCCGAAAACCGAAATGGTTCGACGCATTGGCAATCGCATCAAAGCAGCTGTGGAAACCTTTTTGGCGCAAGAAGGCCAGAGCAAGCGTGTCGAAGGATTTGCATGGGAGTTCAATGTTGTGGACCAAGATGTTGTAAATGCTTGGTGCATGCCAGGTGGAAAAGTCGTTGTTTACACTGGTATTTTGCCGGTTACACAGGACGAGCAAAGTTTGGCAGTAGTGATGGGACATGAAATCGCCCACGCCGTAGCACGTCATGGCAATGAACGCATGAGTCAGGCCTTGGGATTGCAACTCGGTGGAGCAGCTGTGTCGGTGGCCATGAGCGAAAAACCAGAGCTCACACGCAATATCTTTTTGCAGTCGTATGGTATCGGCAGTCAATTGGGGATGTTGGCCTACGGACGCAATCATGAAACAGAAGCCGACAAAATGGGACTCATCTTTATGGCAATGGCCGGCTACGATCCGCGTGTGGCCGTCGGATTTTGGGAACGCATGGGATCCTTGGGTGGACAAAAACCACCAGAAATTTTAAGCACGCATCCAAGCGATGCCACCCGCGCCAACACGCTCAAAGAGTTCATGCCAACAGCAATGAAGTACTACAAGCCTGCTCAACCTTAATTCAATTAATTAAAACATTAGCTCTGTTTAAAGCATGAGCTACTCTGTAAAGAATCCGGTCATGCGATCGGATTTTTTTATTTTTTGGATCGTGGAATACCGTAAAACCGCATCATTAAATTTTCGAACATGCGATCCGGTATCAAGCATTTGAGAAAAATGGCCAACCTGTGCATTGCTTTTTTGGAGCGATATCGCAAACGCGGTCTAGGATTGAGAATTATTCTAGCCACCAAAACCCCCAAATAATCAGGCTGCATAGCCTTTTGCACTTCCCGATTGACTTGATCCAAGACCTGTTGTTGCAATGGATGGTATTCCGGGGAATGAGCGCGCTCTACCTCCACCCGATGTTTTTCGATGTTGGTTTTGACATCGCCAGGTTCAAGAATCACCACATGGATATTGAACTGTTTGAGCTCCATACTCATGGCTTCGGAAAACCCTTCCACGGCCGATTTGGTTGCGCAATAGATTCCCCTAAACGGCAAACCCACACGTCCAGCCATCGATGTAACATTGATCAAGTATCCACCACCGCCTAGCCTCATGTGTGGAATGGCGTGCCGGCAAACATGCAAAACACAAAAAACATTGGTCTCAAATATGGATCGGATCTCTTGATCGTTAGACAATTCCACAGCACCCACCATGCCGAGACCTGCGTTGTTGACCACAACATCAATTCTTCCGCATTGATCAACGATGCTTTGAATGGTCTCTTGCACGTGTTGTTCGTCGCGCACATCCATTTTCAGCATGTGCACCCCATCGTTGTTGGTTTCTGGTGGGCACTGACGACCCGTGCCATATACCGTATGCCCTTGCGACACCAAGACGCGCGCTATAGCCGCACCAATGCCGCTGCTTGCACCCGTAACCAATATCACTTTCGACATACCCAAAAGAAGCAAAAAGACCTGAAGTAAAATTACATTATTCATCGAGGAGCCGCATCCAAGCCAACGGACAATTCAATAAAAAAGTGTTAAAAACTAGATGCATGGCGACCATGGTGCTGCTTTATTTTTACCCAAAAATTTGGACTATGAGAGCATATGTATTTCCCGGTCAGGGCTCGCAATTTTCAGGAATGGGCAAAGACTTGTATGAACAATCCTCAGTGGCCCGCTCGATGATGGATCAGGCGAACACCATTTTAGGATTTGACTTAACAAAAGTCATGTTTGAAGGTACCGACGAAGAGCTCAAACAGACCAAGATAACGCAGCCAGCTATATTCCTTCACAGTGTGAGTTTGGCAGCGGCCTTAGAACACAATTTCCAACCTCAAATGGTTGCTGGACATAGTTTGGGCGAGATATCTGCACTTGTGGCCAATAAAACGGTTTCGTTTGAAAATGGATTGACATTGGTGTATAAAAGAGCATTGGCCATGCAGCGCGCTTGCGAAATTCACCCGAGCACAATGGCTGCTATTTTGGGCATGGAAGACGCCAAGGTAGAAGAAATTTGTGCCAGCATTCCCGGTGTAGTGGTTGCGGCCAATTACAATTGCCCCGGACAATTGGTGATCAGTGGAGACAACCAAGCGGTGGATGAAGCGTGTGCTGCGTTGAGTGCAGCCGGTGCGAAACGCGCTTTGCGTCTGCCTGTTGGAGGAGCATTTCACAGTCCGTTGATGGAACCTGCGCGCGAAGAGTTGGCCGAGGCCATTGCAGCAACACCCTTCCAAGTTCCGATTTGTCCTGTTTATCAAAACGTGAATGCGCGTCCAACCACAGATCCGCAGGAAATTCAGAAATTGCTCATTCAACAATTGACTGCTCCCGTTCGCTGGACACAAACCATGGAAAACATGTTGGCCGATGGCTGCACTGAGGTGATTGAGGTAGGCCCTGGCAAGGTGCTACAGGGGTTGTTCAAGAAGGTTAATCGCGACTTGGCTGCATCCAGTGCTGAATTGGTGGTGAGCTAAATCAACGTCAATTTGTGAAACTGCTCTGTCCGCAGTAAATGCTTCATCGCTTCGCATTCGATTGCTCCTTTGGA
This sequence comes from Flavobacteriales bacterium, assembly GCA_947463065.1. GTDB lineage: Bacteria > Bacteroidota > Bacteroidia > Flavobacteriales_D > Sanyastnellaceae > CANHSF01. The sequence goes on from CANHSF010000011.1 coordinate 17,395, forward strand.
GGAGGCAAACCTGTTTTTTTATTTGCAAGCTTCAGCGCTTTGAGCAGCTGCTTTTCTGTTGAATGGCATACCTTGCCCATTGGCCTGGACTTGTGCCAGATTATGCAGACAAGAAAAAGATCAATGCAATTATAGCTGTTGTAATCGCCAGCGGTTTGAGTTCGCGATCGAGCTCATGGGGTTCATCCATGCGAATGACTTTGAGCCAACGCACGATTTGCACGCACATGGGCAGCAATAGTGGAGCCGCTTTCAATGAGAAGTCAAAAACCTTGAACGTGGCAATCGTGCTGCACCATGCCAGAAAAAGCAAAAAGCTGTGATAGTATTTGGCTTTTTTGAGCCCCCATCGCACCACCAATGTGTTTTTACCGGCAGCTGCATCGTTCGTGCGATCGCGCATGTTGTTGAGATTGAGCACAGCGCAACTGAGTGCACCTATTGCAATGGCCGGCCACAACCAACGCACATCCCATTGAGGCGATTGCAAATAAGCGTTACCCATGACTCCGACCATACCAAAAAACAAGAATACAGACAAGTCGCCTAGTCCAGCATATCCGTAAGGCCGCTTTCCCGCTGTATAAAAATAGGCCGCCAAAATGCCACCTATGCCCACAGCAAGCATTCCCCAGAAGGGCAAGTAAAGACCTTTGTGCCAAAAAGCGACGCGAAGCAATTGAATGCCCGACACCAAACAAATTGCAATGGTCCAACCGATGGCTTTGCGCATTTGACTTGCCGAGATGCTTCCACTTTGCACTGCGCGCTGAGGCCCCAATCGATTGGCATTGTCTGCACCGTTGGCGAAATCACCGTAATCGTTGGCAAAATTCGATAGGATTTGCAAGGCTATAGTGGTGATCAGGGACCAAATAAAAACCGGATAAGGATTCTCCACATGTCCCCATATCAAAGCATTGCCCATCCACACTGTGGAAAGAGCGAGCGGCAAGGTGCGCAAACGCATTGCAGACAACCATACACGAAAACCCGCCATGATCAAGGGAATTTGGGGAATTTCTGGAAGTCGGGATCTCGTTTTTCCAAAAAGGCATGTTTGCCTTCTTGCGCCTCCGCGGTGAGGTAGTACAACAGCGTGGCATCGCCGGCAAACTCCATCAAACCGCGCTGCCCATCGAGTTCGGCATTGAGACCGCGCTTGATCATTCGAATAGCTAGGGGCGAACGTTTCATCATGATTTTGCACCAACGCACCGTTTCGTCTTCCAATTGGTCGAGTGGAACAACCTTATTGACCATGCCCATTTGTTCGGCTTCAGCGGCGGTGTATTGCTCGCACAAAAACCAAATTTCGCGAGCCTTTTTCTGACCAACGTGGCGTGCCAAATAATTGGATCCAAACCCCGCATCGAAGCTGCCCACTTTGGGACCTGTTTGTCCGAATCGCGCGTTTTCAGAGGCGATGGTCAAATCGCAAACCACGTGCAACACGTGTCCTCCGCCGATGGCATAACCGTTGACCATGGCGATCACCGGTTTAGGCATTTCGCGGATACGCTTGTGCAAATCCAATACATTGAGGCGAGGAACTCCATCGTTGCCAATGTAGCCCCCTACTCCTTTCACATTCTGATCGCCGCCGCTGCAAAACGCCTTGTCGCCAATGCCCGTCAAAACAATGCAAGCAATATCTTGACGTTCGCGAGCGATGTCCATGGCATCGATCATTTGCATGTTGGTTTCTGGACGAAAAGCATTGTACACCTCAGGACGGTTGATGGTGATTTTTGCGATTCCTTCGAAATACTCGAACAAAATATCGGAGTATTCTTTGATGGTGGTCCAATTTCTCATAGGTTGTTTGATCTATTCGAGGGTATAATTTTCTAATGGTTAATTCTAACTTTTCTGATCTGCATCAGCGGCCTGCAATGCTTTGAAATAGGCCTTGAGGATGCGGTCATTGTCCAAGCGCGGGGTTTGAACTTCGAGCACTGCACAAGCCGAGGTATTCCACAACCATTGGAGGTCGTCTTCCAAGGAGCGAGCACCGTTGCACATGCGGTAATCGAGTCGATACATTTCTGCGAAGCCCTTCACAGAGCGCTGATGGGTGGTTTCGAAATACTCATCCAATGCAGGACTCGAGGAAGGCCCCTCGATGATTCGGAAAATTCCACCGCCTTGATTATTGATAACAATGATTTTGAGCTTCTGTTCGACATAATTGTTCCAAAACGCATTGGAATCGTAAAAGAATGCGATGTCTCCTGAAATCAGAAGCGTTGGCTTGCCCGAAGCCTTGCAAGCACCAACAGCGGTGGATGTGCAACCATCGATACCTGCGACACCTCTATTTCCAAAATGGAATAAATCGGGGCGCGCATCCAACAACAAAATATAGCGGACCACGCTGCTGTTGCCCATCTGCAGATGATAGTCGGCAGGAATGCTCGGGTAGATCAATGAAAATGCGAGCAGGTCAGACCATTCGGCATGTTGCAAAAACGTATGACCGGCATGCGCACGAGCAGCATTGTGCTGCATTACACTGGCTTGGTAATTCGAATGCACATTCGGTTGGGGAATTACAGCATTGAAAAAAGCGGATGGCACCATGGAAATGATATGGCGCAGTTGCTTTAGCGTATCGAGGCCCTCGCCGGATACATCGATGTGCCAATGCTCTATTTCCCCTTTGCGCAGCCAGCTTTTGACTTTTCGGCTAATGATATTGTGTCCGAAGGTGATCAAAATATCCGGATACCATTGGTCCAAAATATTATCGTTGAGACCGGTAATGGCTCGGTCGATGGTACTGCACCAATTGGGTTCGGCCAAATTGCTGTGCGCCTCGGTCATGACCACCACATTGGGAAGAGCGGTCCATTTTTTCAACGCAGATTTCAAATGCGCATCGGGCGTATGTTGGCCGGCAAGGATGAGCACCTTTTGGGCTTGTTCGATTTTAAGTCGCAATGACTCGATTACACCCGGCTGAAGTTCTTCGCTTGAATCGATGCGTTCAACGCTTTTGATTTTTGTGGGTTGATAAGCAACCGTTTTGTAGAGCGGCTCGCGCAGCGGAAAGTTGATATGCACCGGTCCCCTCACCCCTTGCCCGGTGAGCCTCATGGCTTCATCCATGATTCGGTTGTTGTGCCAAACAATATCAGGATGGATGGCTTCCTCTTGGATTTCGTAGGAAGCTTTCACAAAATTGGCATAGACCTGATTTTGCCGGATGCTTTGACCTTCGCCTTGATCGATCCATTCGATGGGTCGATCCGCAGTGACAATGAGCAGAGGTACCCGCTGATAATAAGCTTCAGCAATGGCAGGAGCAAAATTGAGGGCCGCCGTTCCGCTTGTGCAGATGAGTACCGTCGCTTTTTGATTTTGTTGGGCCATTCCCAGTGCAAAGAAAGCGGCGCTTCTTTCGTCGGGTATGGCATAGGTCGAAAAACGAGGATCGTTGTGCAAGCTGATGGAAAAAGGAGCATTGCGTGAGCCGGGACACAAGACCACATTCGTGAGGCCGTGCCAATCGCAGAGCGCAAAAAAGTCCTGAACAGATGATTTATCAGAGAGCACGAACGACATGCTGAAAAATGAATTTACGATGGATTAACCGCGGAGGCGCAAGCTAGTTCAAACCGAACGAAAAGAGGAGAATATGGATCAAGTTTTTTGCAAGTAAAATGCGCATGTTTGTGAATAACTAAATCCCAATTCACGGTTAAAATTGAAAAGAAGATTGCACATTTCGGGAAAATCACACGTCATGAAAATCATCATTTTTGGCTCCAATGGTCGCGTTGGACAGCACACAGTAAAAAGAGCCTTAGAGCGCGGACATCATGTTACCGCATTTGTTCGACACAAAGAGAGCATGTCCTTGCTTCATCCATCGCTCAGTGTAGTTCAAGGCGATGCACTGAGCCAGGCCGATGTGAGCAATGCCATCAAAAATCAGGATGCAGTGATTTCTTGCTTGGGGTCCAATGAATCCTCGCACCGTTTGGTTTTCATTCACCACATCATCAATGCCATGCGCGAACACAAAGTGAAACGCATCATTGCCATTGGAGGCATAGGCGCGTTGCAAGCGAACGAACACCTTAAGGTGTATGAAACTGCGACGTTTCCCAAAGAATACATCGAAGTCACCCAAGCCCATATTCGCGTGCTCGATGCCTTATTGACATCGCGCCATCAATTCACCTTTATGTGTCCACCGATGATACCTGAAGGAGAGCGCACTGGCAATTTCAGGGTTCAGGCCGAGTATCCCGCGGGCGGTTGGAGTATCAATGCTGGTGATATCGCCGATTTCATGGTTACGGAATTGGAAAAGAATCAGTTCATCAACAAACGAGTGGGCATCAGCAATAATCCAGCTTAAACTTCCATCGATTTTTTGATCCTGCATACAACCAAAGGCCAACAATTGGCGTTGTACCAACGATGAAAACACATTTTTGGATGTTCTGCAGTCTTTTGATGACTGTGCATGCCACTGCACAAGACCATAAGCATGTCTTGTTCTTGGGCAACAGCTATACCTTTTCCAATAATTTACCAGTAATGTTGAGCGAATTGGCATTGTCGGCGGGAGACACCGTAACCCACGCCAGCAACACCCCTGGAGGATATACCCTCGCTGGCCATAGCACCAATAGCAACAGTTTGGAACTCATCGAAGAAGGATTCTGGGATTATGTTGTATTGCAAGAGCAAAGTCAGGCGCCATCATTTCCACAAGAACAAGTTGAAGCCGAGGTGTTTCCATACGCGGCATTGTTGAATGAATTGATTTTGGAGAGCAATCCTTGCGCAGAGACCGTGTTTTTCATGACCTGGGGAAGAGAAAATGGCGACGCATCCAATTGTGCCGTTTGGCCTCCCGTATGCACCTATGAAGGCATGGACGATTTGTTGCGAGAACGATACATTCAGATGGCCATCGACAACGATGGAATGGTATGCGCTGCCGGAGCTGTGTGGCGGCACATACGTGAGACGGATCCCACCATTGACTTGTATCAAACCGATGGCAGTCACCCATCTGCGATCGGCACCTATGCTATCGCATGTAGTTTTTACAGCAGTTTGTTTCAAAAATCGGCATCGTTGATTACCGACGATCAGAGTCTATCGGCCGACGATGCAGCATTCATAAGAGCAGCAGTGGACGAAGTAATTTTCAATGATTTGGAAGCGTGGTTTATTGGCGGCAATGCCTTGAATGCAGCGTTTAATTACACAATGGATAGCGGTGCAGTTGTTTTTGAAACAGAACCTGGCGCTGGTGTATACACTTGGAATTTCGGCGACGGCACCACTTCAAACGAGACCAACCCTAACCATACATACAACACAGCGGGCACCTATGAAGTGACGCTGACCATTGCCCATTGCGGCCAGACTGTATCGACCACCCAAACCATAACCGTTGAAACCATTGGGGCACAAGAGATTATAGATCGCAATAACATCAAGATTTACCCGAACCCTGCCCAGGAATTTGTGACCATAACCGGCTGCCCAAACCTTCCCATTGCCATTAGCAATGCATACGGAGAAGTGGTGTTGCGCTTACAAAGTCAACAAGATCAGTTCAGCCTTGGGTTGGAAAACCTGGCTTCAGGTGTTTATTATGTCCGCATTGGCCGCGATGGCGATGTGCATTACAAGCTAGTTGTTCAATAACAGGCCATCAGATGGTCAAGTCCTAGCTTTCAACAACAACACCCATGGCGCAAAATTTATCGATGCGTTGATCGCAACGTTTGGCGGGGTCCAGTTTGTCGAGTACATCCAATTGCTGTTTGATTTCGCGTTTGACGGTTTCAAACATTTCGGTAGGATTGGCATGAGCACCACCAATGGGTTCTTTGATGATTCCATCGATCAACCCGTTGCCGAGCATGTCCTCTGCGGTCAATTTTAGAGCTTTTGAAGCCGTTACTTTTTGGTCCCATGTGCGCCAAAGGATGGAAGAACACGATTCAGGAGAGATGACACTGTACCAGGTATTTTCCAGCATCATGACCCGGTCGCCAATACCAATTCCGAGCGCTCCACCGCTTGCACCTTCGCCGATGATAATGCAGATGACTGGAACGCGAAGCTTCATCATTTCATACAAATTGCGGGCAATGGCTTCCCCTTGTCCGCGCTCTTCGGCCTCAAGACCGGGAAAAGCACCAGGAGTATCGATAAAGGTAACAATCGGCTTGTTGAATTTTTCGGCGAGCTTCATGAGGCGAAGCGCCTTGCGATATCCCTCGGGATTGGCCATACCGAAGTTGCGGTACTGACGCAATTTGGTGGTATTGCCCTTTTGCTGACCGATAAACATGATGCTGCGGCCATCGATCATACCGAAACCACCTACCATGGCCTTATCGTCCTTGACCGTGCGATCACCGTGCAGTTCAACAAACTGCCCTTGTGTGAGGTGTTCGATGTATTGCAAGGTATATGGGCGATCGGGATGACGGCTGACTTGAACTTTCTGCCAAGGATCAAGATTGTTGTATATCTCCTCTGTCTTTTTGAGAAGTGTTTTTTGCAAATCGTTGATGGCATTGCTGACATCCACGCCTGCTTTTTTTTCACTTTCGCGCAATTTCTCAATTTGCTCATTGAGTTCTTTCAGAGGGGCTTCAAATTCTAAATAATTCATACTACGAAAGTAATCAAAACCACGAATATCTCCTCTTTTGATCTACGAAGTTGCCCCAGACGATTTGTGAAAAAATCATGAGCGATTCAAAATAAAATCACGCAATAGTGCGATCGCCTTGGCCCTGTGGCTGATGGCGTTTTTTTCGGACATGTCCATTTGAGCGAATGTGCGCTCGAAACCCAAGGGCTGAAAAATAGGATCGTAGCCAAATCCGCCGCTTCCTGCTGGAGCCAGGAGAATTTGCCCCTCCACGACTCCTTCAAACAGGTGTTTTTCGCCATTCCAAAAGAGGCAGATCGAGGTCCTAAAACGCGCTGTGCGTTGTTCAATACCCTGCATTTTTTTCAAAACCAATAGCATGTTTGCTTCCGCATTTCGGTTGGCCAAGGCATAATCGGCGCTATTTACGCCGGGTTCACCGAGCAAGGCATCGATCTCGAGACCCGTGTCGTCTGCAAAACAATTCACGTTGTATGTATTGAACACATAGGAAGCCTTTTGTTGCGCATTGCCGGGGATTGTGCCCGTTGTTTCGGGCAATTCATCATGGCAACCGATATCAAGCAGGCCCAAAAGCGGGAACGCCCCACCGAGTTTGGACTCAACCTCTTTCACTTTGTTGGGATTGGCGCTCGCAAAAACCAATTGGTTCGTATTCATCGTTTTATAACTTTCTGATTTTGGGTGTATTCAAATTTATCTAAGAAGATAATTTCTTTTGGTCGTAAATATTTGGGAATGGCCTTTTCGATATGGAGTTGCAAGCCATTCAGTTCATCGCTGGACCAGGCATTACCTTCAATTTTGAGCACAACCGCTTGGCCGAGTTCTTCGTGCGGTTTGGAGGTGATGTAATAAGGTTGCTGGATAAAGTCTTCCAAGAGATGTTCGATGGTATTGGGAAAGATTTTGATTCCACCCGAGTTGATCACATGGTCCATACGACCCAGTAGACGAAAATGGCGGTCGTCGATGCACTCGGCCAAATCGTTGGTGACGGTGAGCGGAACGTCGAGATGCGGCACCTCCAAAACGAGGCAGCCGCGATCGTCCGTATGGACTTTGGTTTTACCAAGGCATTCGAACAGCAGCGGATCCTCGGTTGTTTGTATGTTTTGCATCGCCACGTGGGTCAAGGTCTCGGTCATTGCATATCCGAGATAGAAATGAGCCTTGAGTGATTTGATTTTTTCGCGAAGCCTAGCATTGACCTCAGCACCACCGAGCAGGACATGCTTAAACAATTTGAAATCATACCCCTGTTCGATGGCGGCCGCGCATTGATGAGGCGTGATTGCGGTAAAGTCGTAATGCTTTTTTACATGTTGAAAAGGAAAAGCGCTTGGTTCGCACCAGTCCAATTGCCAACCGTGAATAAGAGCGCGCAAAATCATCATTTTACCCCCAATAAAGGTAGATGACAGACAAAGAAATGCCAAGCTCCCTTCACGCAGATCGAAGTATTCCGAGGTGATCATGGCAGAGGCACTGACTGCGCGACCGCTGTGTTCGATGATTTTTGGAGTTCCCGTACTTCCCGACGTCTGAGCTTGAATGAATGCTGGATTTTCGAGCCAATTGAGAATCACATTCCAATGGTGTTTTTCCCAATCTGGTGCGCTGACAATCATTTTTTGGGCGAAATCGACCAGCTCATGTTCCGAATAAGCGTGGTCATTGATGATGTATTTGCGCATAGGTTAATTAGTTCAAAAAATCGAATTGCCATTGCTGATTGGCATCCCACAACAACATACCATTTTCCACCCTCATTGGCGCTGGAATATTGTTCGAATATAGCGATCCTGTTCCCAATCCCTGATGCCCTTGATAGGATATCTGTTGAAGCCACTGCGCAATCGCATGCAATCCCACGTTGCTTTCTAAGGCAGAAGTTGCCCACCAACCAATGCCGAGCAAAGAAGCAACCTGAATCCATTCGTCTGACCCTTGGAGGCCACCGTGCAAGGTAGGCTTAAGAATAACATAATGCGGGCGAATGCTGGACAAAAGCACATTTTTGGCTTCAAGCGAGTGAATGCCAATGAGCTCTTCATCAAGCCCGATTGGAATCGGCGAATTTGCACAAATTTCGGCCATTTGTTCGATTTGACCAGCCCGAATAGGTTGTTCGATGGAATGGATATCAAAAGCGGCAAGTGCCTTCAACTTGTCCAAAGCATCAGATGGGGAAAAAGCACCATTGGCATCCAGGCGCAGGGTGATTTGATGAGGAGGTGCATGTTTTCGAATCCTGTGCAGGAGTTCGATTTCGTCTTCGAAACGATGCGCTCCCACCTTAAGTTTGATGCAATCGAATCCGGCATTGATTTTCAGCAAAGCCTCATCGAACATGGTCTCAAGTTCGTTCATCCAGACTAAACCATTGATGGGAATGGGTTGAAAAGGCTTTAGAAAATTACCATTGTGATGCAACAAGGCTGTTTCGAGAGCAAAAGCAAACGCACTGCTTCGCATTTGCCAAATCGGCCAATTCCATTTTTGATCGCTTTTGTTCCAATCCTCCACGAGGGCTGGCAGCATTTCTATGGTGTCTTTGCTGAGTCCTCGAATCGGTGCAAACTCACCAATCCCGAGACCGTTTGGACCATGAAGCATTATATAAGCAACATCGTGCTGCACGAGTGTGTTGCGCGAGGTTTTTGCGGGCTTCAAAAAGTGGAGCGCGCGGCTATGGAAAGAGCACGTTACTTTTTGGCTGAGCCCGAGATACGCTTGAATGTCCATTCCAAAGGTCCTTTGTTGCTGATTTTGTTGTTCCAAAGAATAGCCAAGTAAAAAGTAATGAATGTAGCACCAAAAACATAGGACAACAGAACCGTCTTATTGGAGAAAAAAGCACCGGGCGTCAGAGTCATGATGAACAAGCTAATAATGAGTTGAAACAACAAAATACTGTATTTCATCGAAGAGATCAACGAAGCATATTTGACCACTTTGCGCAATTCGAAGACCTTGAAGAAATAATTGGTCGCATTGATCAAAACGACTGAAGCACCGATGGCAATGCAGAAGAATGCAGGCATGAGCAGTCTGAAATTCATCAAGAAATTGTCGAAACGCATAAGATCAAGGAAAGTGTCGTCTTTCTTGACCAGAATAAATTGCAAAAAAGCGCCAAAAACAATGATCGCTATTCCAATCATCGAGGAAGGCGGCAACCAGCCCCTTGGACGGATTTCGCCTCGCCCGAAAATCAATCCTGCAATAAAGAAAAGCATCCACGGCAAAACACTGAAATAACCATTGAAGAAAGCAAAACCAGTAAGGTCAATGAGACCACCACCATGCATTTCGGGCAATTTAAAGCCAATCGAGTTGGGTACGTGGAGATAGAGTAAACCGTGGGCCATAAAAAGACCAGCGATGATCAAAAACCGCAAGATCGCATTGTTCCATTGCACGATATTCGGGGCCAATGCGTAGAACAAACCAATGGTCACAAAAACATTCATGGGCCAGATATAACAAACCGCAAGACCCATCACAAGTAGAAACATACCCCTTTTTATGAGGTATGACAACATCTTTCTCGAACTCACCTTGCGATCGCGCATGGTAAGCGAAATCGTTGTGCCATTGAGGAAGAAGAACAAAGCGGGAAAAAAGTCCAGCGCTAAAATATTCCACGAGTGCGAAAGCACACCTGCTCGGATGGCAAAGCGATTGGTCGCAAAGAGATAGATATAGAACACCGTGCCCAATAGTGCGATGGTGTAGCTCAAATCAATACCAATAAGTCGATTGGACTTTTGCATAAGGTTCAAAAGGATGACGAAACGGTGTGCAATATAGCATTGATTGCGGGGAATTTACATGCCCCATATATTGAGCAACACGTTTTCATGTGGCGATATTGAATTGCAACACACCATTGTTAGAATGCAATTGCCTTGCTGAGTGGTGAAAAAAAACGGCCGATCAAAAATGACCGACCGCTACTTTTTGTTTGCAGTGCTATTAGCGCACTACATTGAATTTCTTTGTCAGATGCTGACTATCGCTGTGGATAAATGTGATGTAATACATGCCCGATGCAAACGCAGTCACGTCCAAAGTGGTGGACGGATCGTTGAGTTGGAAAGATCGCACCATTGCGCCAGCGGCATCGAATACGCGTACTTCACGCACCGCTTGGAACTCGGTGGTGTAGATCTGTACAAAATCATTGGCAGCTGTTGGAAATATTACCACATCCTCAAAGGAGACTGTTTCTTCCAAACTGGTTGTTTGGCTGCAAGGCAAAGCCAAAGAATTGTTCATATAACTGCCCAACATTTGGGTTTCAACTGTGGATTGATCAGGATCCAACCACACTTTTAGTTTTTGGTTGGCACTGTTTGGATTGTCGTCCCAATGGCGGTCCATTTTTCCATAAAAATCATTTTGCGTGGGACTATTGCAGAACGAACCACCGCCCGTTAGCGTACCGACCACTTGACCAGCCGGATTGTATAGAGGAGAACCCGAAGAACCACCTTCGGTAACTCCCCAATTGGTGACGGTTTCCATCCACTCTACTCTCCAATGGTAACCTGGGACGGACCAAGTGCCGCTGACAACCTCCTGGGTGGTGCTAATTTTTTTGCTATCGCCAGAAGGGTGAT
>CANHSF010000012.1 GCA_947463065.1 Flavobacteriales bacterium
TCCAGCGGTAATGCAGACCAAAAGCAAGACCGCCGCTATCACCATGGTCAGTCGGCGCCAAAAAATTTCGTTGACCAATGACTCCTCCAATTGTGAGGCATACAGCAACGACTCGCTTTTATGCACATAATCCCGCAGGACCGTTGCTTGGTTGCGCTCTTGTTTGGATCGAATGACCTCCACCAACTTGACTCGCCGGTGGAGCAATCCCGCCGCTGCAGACGGGTCGCCCATTTGAATTAAAATGTCACTCGCTGCTTGCAAGAACTCCAATCGCGCGTAATCGGTGTTCCAATCGCTATCCAATTCTGCCAAACCCATGCGGCACAGCTCCTGCACCTTGGTACGATCTCCACCAGCATAGGCCAATCGCATCTCCTCGGCAATGAGCAATTGCACCACATCGCGGTGGTTGGTACTATCCACCACCAGTCTCGCTGCATCCAGCGCGTGTTGTGCTCTGCTTTTGTCGTGCCGCATCCATTGCACTTGTGCCTCATTGAGCAACGCAAAAGCGACACCCCGAACACGTCCCAAGGCTTTGGCTTCGATCTTCGATTGCTCGCTGTAAAACAACGCGCTATCGGGCACATTCATTTTGATAAAACATTCTCCCATGTTGGCCAAGACGTGGTAGCGATATGCCAAAAAACGATTGGGTTGGTGTTGAGGGAAATGGTGCAAAGCATTGCGGAAATAGGCCAAGGCTACATCGTATTCATCGAGATTGAGATGGATCAGCCCCAACATGTTTTCGGTATTGGCCATTAGCGAGTCGTTCTGCAAACTCCGCGCAATCGCCAATGCGTTTTCGGACTCAACCATGCCTTGCACAAAAAGCGCATTGTAATAGAGTATTTCGCTGATCAGTGCATGAATGTAATAGCGATCGGTTAGAGTACATTCGTTGAACCGATGCACATAGGCCGAGCTCAAGGTGGCATAAGCCGAATCGTAGCTATTGCTGTTCATCCAGTTGTCACTGGTCACAAATACCATCTCCATGGATTTGGATGAACCGGGAGGGACGTGTTGAGCAGTGCCCCGCAGAGCGCTAAACAAAAACAAATAAATAAATAACCTGAGGCAAAAAGAGGTCATTACATAAATTCCCTACCCGCCACATTCAATACATTGGTGTATTTTTTGAGGGAGCGGAGCAGGACAAAACAACAGAGACCGAAGGCAAATGCATATTGCCAAAAGGGGTCTACCAAACGCCAATCGGTGTATTCGTAGCGCACATAGTTTTTCATGGCATCTACGAGGGCGAAAGAGAGAAACACAGCAAAGAAACCGCTGTACTCGCGCTTGAGGACATTGCGCATTGAAAAATCAGCATCGCTGGAGGTCCACTGCGTCAGGCGGGGCCAAAACGCCGGCACCTTTTCCGACCACTGCAAATAAGACTGTCCGAATTTATGGCGCAAAAAATATTCTTCCGTAAACATGATGCGCTCGTAGTACAACCAATACAACAAACAGCACACCGCAGTAAACCACCAGTTGCCGACATACATGATAATGCCCAGCCACATAAAGAAGTTGCCCAGATACAACGGGTGCCGAACCACCGAATAAATGCCCTTGGTATTGAGCACCTCGGCCACCTGACCTTCTTTGGTATTGCGGCCACTGGTTCCTTTTGGAGTATGCCCAATGGTGACCGCTCGGATGAATTGGCCGAGCATGGCGATGCCCAAACAGATCAACGACCACGACAAATCAAAATGCTCCATATGCACATCTTGTCCCAAAAAAATGACTAGCGCAGCCATGACATACAGCACCAATGGCATGAAGCTTCTCCAACGAAACAACCATGATCCTGAACGATCCAATTCCTCTATTAAAGCCATATACAGAATAAATATCGGGCTAAGTTAGCCGTAATTTGACAATTTGACGCAACTTTAGGTCAATTGAGGCGTCTTTTCATCAAACCTTTTGCATGCATCTGCCCAATCCCTGCCCCACGCGTTGGTCCTCCATGGACGCCACAAGCGAAGGACATCGCTTTTGCCGAAATTGCGATAAAAACGTATTTGACTTCACACAAAGCACACAGGAAGAATTTGAGGCCGTTCGTGAAAAAGAGGGCGATCATCTCTGTGGTAAGTTTTTTAGAGATGAACAAGGTCAAATCATCTTTCGGGCCGCGCGGCAAAAAAGGTGGGGCCAGAAAGTCTTTTTATTGGCTTTGATTCTAAGCTTTCAGCAAACCATGTTCAGCAATGTCAACATGGATGCGCTATACCAATGGAAACACAAAATCGAGTCGTGGAACCAACCTGTCGGCAACAAAGTCACCTTTTATGGAGTAGCCAAAAAAAGTGGTCGCCGCATCAAGAACGAAGAAGTGAAAGTAACCGTTGGACAGCAATTCACCATAGTGAGCCGCACCGACAAAAGAGGCCGTTTTACCTTCGAACTCAACGAAGGGATGCAATTGGATACCTTATATATCCAAGTAGGCAACCGCAAAGAAATAGAATTTGTTGTGAATGAGACCGCCAGCGAAGCATCCAAGCGCATTTATCATGTTGACTATAAAACTCGCTTTGTTAGTGTAGGCTGTCCGTCGTTTTAATTCAATGCACCTTTGCGCTCCTTGTATTGTTTGGCTTGCACAAAATACTTGAGCGGAACGAAGAGCATTCCAAAACATTCGCCGTCCTCTTTGTTCAAATGCTTGTGGTGCACCTTGTGGGCTTTGCGAATGGCCCTGAAATACAAATTGTCGGTGCGCGAAAACCAGCTAAACCGCTGATGGATGAGCACATCGTGCACCAAGAAATAGGCAATTCCATAGAGCAAGATGCCCACGCCCACAAAAAACTTCCAATCAAACATCGCTTGACCACCGGTAATCATGAGCGCACAACTGGGCACCGCAAAAATGACAAAAAACGCATCGTTCTTTTCAAAAAACCCTTTGGTGGGTTGATGATGGTCTTCGTGAAAATACCACATCCAGCCGTGCATCACAAATTTGTGGGTACACCAGGTGATGCCTTCCATCACCGCGAAGGTGAGCAATGCTATTGCAATCGATATCATCCTATTCTTTGCTTTTAATTTTTTCTTTGACCAACGGCAGTGCGATTTTGAACCAAGGGGTAAACGCCTCGGGCTCGTTGGTGATCCACTGCTCCAAATCGCTCCACGAAACCCATTTGACGGCCATGACCTCTTGTGCATTGAAGGGCACCTCGCCGTCGTATTGTCCAAAAAAAACGTGATCGTATTCGTATTCGGTGAGTCCATTGTCGAACACCGCGTGGTAGGTAAATGCAAACTGCTCGATCAATTCCGTTTGAAGTCCCAATTCTTCGGACAATCTGCGCTGTGCGGCGGTGTTATCGGATTCGTTGGGACGGGGATGCGAGCAACAGGCATTGGTCCACAATCCTGGACAATGGTATTTGCCTTGCGCGCGTTGATGCACCAACATGTGGCCCTTTTCATCGAACAAAAAAATACTGAACGCCCGGTGCAATAGACCCTTTTGATGGGCCTCCATCTTTTCCATCACCCCATGCTCCACATCGGCTTCATCGACCAGTACTACATAATCCATTGTCAATTATACTACGAATTTTTGAAGTCTATTCCATTGTTCCGCGGATCGATCATCGGATTTCTCAATAAAGCGCAACGCATTTTGCCAAAACCAATAGTGTTTGGACAATGCCCCACTCTCAAAACCTTGGATCAAATAATCGATGTCTTCTTTGACTTGTCCTTTGTAGCCCACAATCATCGGAACCTCCGATTGCACGGCATACCGCAAAAAACGCAATTCATAACTGGAAGGATCCATTTTGATGGCCGCCTCAAGCTCTTCCTTGCCCTGCGAGAACACGCTGAATTTCTCTTGCACACCGTCCTTGGTGCCTGCCAACATGGCCAAAGCAGAACCCTTGTAACCCCGGTGCAAAGCCACTTGCGAACTCAACGCATTGGCTTCGTTGTAAAAGGTTTGGATTCCCGAGGTATTGCCGCATTGAAAAAACAACTGGCGCATGCGTTCTTCCACTTGTGCCGATAAGGCGCTGAAGCAGAGCACGGCCACACACATTAAAATCCACCGCATCATATCATGTTTAAGTTATGCACGACATAGGACTTCATCATCAACGACCATTTTTTGGTGTTCGGTATCCGCACGCGTTCGGTCAAAATGGTTTGTGTATCCAAACGACGTATCTTCTCGAACAACTTGGTGTAATACTTATAGGCCATAAACACCCCGAAGCGCGCGTCTTTGGGGAGCATCAAAATGCCTTTGTACCCCTCGTTGAAGTCGTGTAGAATTTCGGCCTCAATTTTTTGTTTTTGCTCGATGGTGAAATTGTTGAAATCGGTATCGGGAAAATAAGCACGGCCCAGCTCTTGGTAATCCTGCTTGAGGTCGCGCAAGAAATTGATTTTCTGGAACGCGGCACCAAGACTCATCGCGTGCGGTTTTAGCTTTTGATAAAACGCATTGTCATTTTCCGTAAACACCCGCAGACACATCAAGCCTACTACTTCGGCCGAACCCAAAATATAATTTTCGTAGTTGCCACGTTCGTAGGAGGTTTGATGCAGGTCCATCTCCATACTCTTTAAAAACGTGTCGACCAATTCCCACTCCATGCCATACTCGTGGTACACCGCTTGAAAGCTGTTGAGAATGGGATTGAGCGAGATGCGGTGCTCAATGGCATCAACGGTATCTTGGCGAAAACGCGCCAGCAGGGTTGCCTTATCGTAATCGTGAAAAGTATCTACGATTTCGTCGGCGAAACGTACAAACCCGTAAATGTTGTAAATGGGTTGGCGGAAACGCGCGCCGAGCGCCTTGATTCCAAGACTGAAGCTCGTGCTATAGGACTGCGTAGTGATGCGACTGCAAGCACCTGACACGTCATCAAACAGTTTTTTTTGATTGCTCATGCGCGGGTTCGTTTTTCGTTTGGTATAATAGATTCGTTCTGACTTCTGATGCCCATTTCCTTCAAGCACAAGTCGGCGGCTACCAAGCCACTGATGATACTCGGAGGCACCCCCGGTCCGGGAACAGTAAGCTGACCGGCATAGTAGAGGTTTTTCACTTTTTTATTTTTCATCTTCGGTTTCAAGAAAGCCGTTTGACTGAGGGTATTCGCCAAGCCGTAGGCATTGCCTTTGAAACTGTGATAATCGGCCATAAAATCCTCATGCGCGTAAGAGCGTTTGTAAATCACATGGGGGGCAATTGCAACACCCGTTTGTTTTTCGAGGCGAGCGATGCACTCGTCGAAGTATTTGTCGCGAATGGCCTCGTCGCTCCTCATATCTGGCGCTACAGGAATCAAAAGAAACAGGTTCTCCATTCCTTCTGGAGCTACGCTCTTATCTGTAACAGATGGCACGCACGCATAGAAAAGCGGCGCGCTGGGCCATTGAGGTTCATCGTATATCTCGCGCGCATGGACTTCGAAATCGCGATCAAAAAACAGATTGTGGTGTTTTAGTCCGGGGATTTTTTGGTCCAAACCCACGTAGTAGAGCAAGCTAGAAGGCGCCATGGTGCGCGACTTCCAATAATCATCCGAATAATTGCGAAACGGCTTTTCCAAGAGTCGCGTCTCCACATGATGGTAGTCTCCGGCGGCGATTACTGCATCGAAGTGATGCATGGTTCCGTCCACCACAACGGCATTGGCCCGATCGCCTTGAACGTGAATCTTTTGAACTTCATGACCGCAACGAAAATCGACACCCAACTTGCGCGCCACGTTAGCCATTCCCTCGGGTATTTTGGCCATACCGCCCATGGGATACCATGTTCCCAACTGAATATCGGCATAGTTCATCAAACTGTAAAGGGCTGGAGTGTCACCCGGTTTTGCCCCTAAGAACAACACCGGAAATTCCAAAAGCTTGAGGATCTTGGGGTGCGAAAAGTATTTGCGCAAGTGAGCCTTCATGTTGCCAAAGAGCTGCAACTTGAGGCCTTGCGTGAGGATTTTCCATTCAAAAAATTCGACAATACTGACCGATGGTTTCCAAACGAACTCGCCCATTCCGACCTCGTATTTGATGCGGGCTTCTTCCAAAAACAATTCGAGTTTTTGGCCAGCTCCGGGTTCCCATGACTCCAGCAGCGATTTCAAATCAGGGATTCCGGCAGGAATTTCTGTCGTGGAACCATCTTCGAAAACCACTTGGTAAGACGGATCGAGTCTGACCAACTCGTAGTGGTCGGCAACGCGGCTTCCGAAACGCTGAAAAAATTGCTCGAATACCTCGGGCATCCAATACCAGCTTGGTCCCATATCGAAGACGAAGCCATTGGATTCAAAGGCTCGGCAACGGCCACCAAGGGATTGATTTTTTTCGAATACCGTTACGGCACAGCCCGCCTGAGCCAACTCACACGCTGCGCTCAATCCGGCAAAGCCCCCTCCGATAACGGCAATTCGTTTGTTCATGATACGATTGATCTAATCCAAAGAACAAGGATAGGGCTGTTTTGTTCAACTTTTTCGAAAATGAGTTAAACAAAACCCCTTATTCAGAATACTTATAAACAAAATAATACGCGCTTGGACCGGGATGACAAAATAGGAAGCTCAACCTTCAAACAGGAAGGATCATTTTGGGCAAATGGATAGCACGTACTTACTTGACGCGGAGCTTTTGACCCGCTTTGATCTTGGAAGTTGCCTTGATCTTGTTGAGTTTGCACAAGGCATTGACCGTAGTTTTGTTTTTGCGGGCAATGGATGACAGTGTTTCACCAGACTTTACGGTGTGGAATTTCTTGGCCACATTGCTGCCCTTGCGGGCCTCGATGTACTTTTTATCCACCTCGGTTGGAGTGTAGTCGAAGTGTTTTTTGGTAAGTGTAAATTGCCAATCGCGGATTTTGCGGCTCACAGGATCGACGATCAAATTGGGATCGATGGCATCGCCCATGTATCGGATCTCGAAGTGCAAGTGCGAACCGTACGAGCGGCCGGTGTTGCCACCAAGCCCAACGATTTCGCCCGCCTCCACGTGATCGCCTGGACGCACTTTTCGTTGGCTCATGTGCGCATACAATGTTTCCAAACCGTTGTTGTGGCGCACAACCACCACATTACCGTATGAACTGTGGTATTGCGATATACGCACCATTCCCTCCCAAGCGGCATATACATTATCGCCGGTCTCGAGGTCAATGTCCAAACCGTAATGCATGCGGCCCCAACGCGGACCGAACACCGAGGTCATATTGCCATTGGTGGGATAATGAAAATCACACAAATCGTGGATCAGCGTAAACGTTTCGCCTTCTTCCGAAAGCAAATCCTTTCCTTGCTTGACGGCAAAGAGGTTCTCGGTGTCGAAACTGCAATAGGTGCTGAAGGCCGGAATATTGGCCAATGAATCTTGGAAAGTGAAGGACGAGAGGTTCACTGATGCGCGTTCGATGAAGAGCGCAGATTCTTCCGCCTCATCGACCGTTGCACCCCCTACGTTGTGATCGTAATTTTCCCATGATGCAGTATCTGCCATCAACTCGATGGCGCTTTCCACCTGAGCGTGCATGGTACTGAAACCCATCACAAGCGTGATGCTCAAAATATTTCCTAGCAGTTTGCGCATGAGCGCGGCAAAAATAATAAAAAGTGAACCGAATTGGTATGTGTCTAGGACACAATGTTATGAGTGGAACGCTATTCATAACTTATTGTTACCCTACTTTCTACCAACATAGATTCATGGCCGCCGAAAAGAAGGAATCACCCGATAAGAAATTTTCACCCAGATCAAAATTTGGTACCATCGGCGCCCACTACCTTTGCCCGAACAAACCTAGAAAGATGAATTCTGCACTCCCATTGGACATTCTAGCCATCGGTGCCCATCCCGATGATGTTGAGATCAGCAGCGCTGCGACGCTTTTGAAAGCCAGCGACGCGGGCAAACGCATTGGGATTGTGGATTTGACACGTGGAGAATTGGGCAGCCGAGGCAGTGCTGAACTCCGCGACACCGAGTCGGCAGCGGCAAGCAAGCTGTTGCGGCTTGCGATGCGTCAAAATTTGCGCTTGGCCGATGGATTCTTTGAGGTCAACGCCGACAACAAATTGGCATTGGTGCGTATCATTCGCCAATATCGACCAAAAGTAGTGCTGATCAATGCGCCAAGCGATCGGCACCCGGATCACGGACGCGGGCATCAATTGGCGTCGGATGCTTGTTTTTTGGCAGGGCTCAATAAAATCGCAACCACCGACAACCAAGGTCAAAATCAGGACGCCTTCAGACCACAACACGTGTATGCATATATCCAAGACCATTATCACAAGCCGGATCTGGTGGTCGATATCGAGGGGTATTGGGAGCGCAAGCTAGAGGTTTTGCAATGTTATGGCTCACAGTTTTACCAGCCCACAGCCGATGGACCACAAACGCCTATTTCGTCCAAAGAGTTTTTGGAACACCTGTATGGCCGGTGCCTTCAAATTGGCCGCGAGGCGGGCATCACCCTTGGAGAAGGTTACATTGCGCTGAAGGTACCGTCGGTGCAAAACATAGACGATCTCACATCGTAGACCGCTTCTCTCAAAGATCAACCGTTCGCTCACCGCTGGCGTTTCATACACTCTCTGGAGCGCGGGGCAATCAGGCTGATCGCATCGAACCTCACGATTTCTCGCAGCACATAAATATTATTCTTGGATTGACGAATAGCGACATATTATATTCGCTTCTGAACTTCATTGCAAATGACCACTAACCTTTTGCACCGCTCAATGCTGTTTGGTGCACTTCTTTTGGCTCCCTTTTGCGCCACAAGTCAAACAGGACCGCTTAAATCCCAAGGCGAAATCCCCGAGGAATTCAGGACGCTGACTGCCAGCAAGGTGCAGAAACAGCAAGCCGAAACAGCCAAATCCAACCACAACGATAAGCAGAAAAAGCGCATCAATGAATTCCTTTTGCAGAACAATTACGTTATCGATGAATTGTTGCAAAGCGGAAAAATCCTCTTTGGCGACTCGCTCACTCGTTATGTCAATGACGTAGCCGCATATCTTTTGGCAGACGACGATGTGCTGCTTTCGGAACTTCGATTCTATGTTATGAAGTCCAATGAGGTCAACGCCTTTGCCACCAACCAAGGTATCATCTTTGTGACAGTGGGCTTGTTGGCACAATTGGAAAATGAAGGACAATTGGCTGCGGTGCTGTCGCATGAAATTGCGCATTACGAAAAGGCCCACAGCATCAACAAGGTTTTGGAAACCGATCGGGTCAATTCCACCACTTCGAACTCGCGCTACAACCGCAAAGACTCCAGAATGCGGCTATTGAGTGCATTTTCGCGCGACATGGAATTCGAAGCAGACAGTTTGGGCTTCATTCGTTTGGTGCAACGCGGCTACGACGAACAAGCCGCGCTCTCGGTGCTCGATGTATTGCAATTCAAAATGCTTCCAATCGACGACATTCCATTTGAGGATACCTATCTAACCCTGGGTTTGACCTCTCTGCCCAAAAGCATGAAACTCGATTCGCTGACACCGATCCCCCTTTTTGATGACAACGAGGTGGACGTCGATGCCACGCACCCCAACATCAGTAAGCGCCGCTTGGGCATTACCGAGATGTGCGAAGAAAACGACAAAAAAGGAAAAAAATACCAAGTGAGCCGCGACCAATTTGTCCGCGCTCGCTCCTTGGCGCAGCACGAGTGCATTATTTTGGACTTGGCTGCACAACAATACATCGACGCATTCTACGATGCCTTTGTAGTGGCCACGAAAAACGGTGACAATAAAGAATTGTGTGAGTTTCGCGCCATGGCACTTTATGGGATCGCGAAATACAAAAATGCCGGCGAGCTCTTCGATGCGGGCCCCACAAGCGAAGACGTGTACAGCAACATTCAGGGGGTGTATTATTTCTTTGAAGAGATCAAAAAAAAAGAATGCAACCTGCTGGTCATTCGCCACCTTTGGGATTGCTATGAAAAATACAACAACCCCTTCATCGAAAAACTACTCGACAACGCGATCTATGAGCTCATCGATCGCCATAACGTTGAATACGAAGATCTATTGAGTCAAATCAACAAGTTGGCGGCACTCAATAAAACCCCTGACAGCAACAGCACCAAAACAACCGAAGCCGCAGAAACCAAAGAGGAGCAGGATTCGGAAGAAGACGAAGAGGATTCCAAGTTCGATCGTTTGCGCCAGAAGAAAGAGGATGCCATCCAGAAAAGCCTCGATGGCGAGTCGGCTGCAGGAATGGAAAATGCTTGGGAAGACCATTTTGTGAGCCAAATGTTTGTAAGCATATCGCGTGACGCTTTGAAGACTAAATTCAATGCACAAAAAAACGCTGTAGAAGAGGCCCAAAAGAAAGAAGAAGCAGAGGAGGAATTATCGGAATACCAGCGATCCAAAATCAAAGTGGATTACGACATCTCCAAGGCCGTTTTTGTGGATCCATTCTACCTTTCCTACGACTACCGCAAAGGGATTCGGCTCATCGAGTCGGAGCAAGCGAACTTGAAGTTGGTGGATCATATCGAAACATGTTCAAAAACCAATGGGCTCGACCAAGTGACTTTGTTGACCAAAGAAATGGAGTCCGAGCAAACGGCTGATTACAACACCATGAGCTTGATGAACTCTTGGACACAAGAACATTTGGCACATGAGGAGTCGCGCATCAAAATGATCCCCTTGATGACAGCCTTCACGCGCCAGCTCGAAGAGCAGTACAGCACCCCGTATTTTGTATACACCGGCACCTATTCTACCACGCAAGAACGCAACACCAGTGGACTTTGGTTCTACACCTGTTTTTTGCCTGTGCTATTGCCCATCACATTGGCGCTGGAGGCCACACCCGTAAGGAATACCCAGATCTACTTTATGGTGTTTGATGTGGCCGAAGGCAAGACGGTAGTTGCTTCGGAATACAGTTCCAAGGGAAACACCACAGACGCTAAGATCACCACCGAACTGAACAAGCAGATCAAAAAAATAAGATAACCTTCTTAGCCTGCAAGGCGCTGCTCAATGCCCTCACCTGAAAGCTATGGGATAGTGTTGCAAGAGCATTTGCAGGTGTTGATCGTATCGTGCTTTGTCTTTTTGCAGCCTTTTGGGATGCGCCTTGTTGGCGAGCAATTGGGTTAAATTGAGTTGCCCCAGATAAAATTTTTGCACCAACATGAACCCCCATGTGGCCACATTGAAATACAAATTGGCTCGGAGCAAAGCAACAATGGCCAAGGCCACACCACTATTGAGCACAAACGCCGTCAAGCCCTTGGCCACATACCCTTCGGCTACCAACCCCGCACCCGGAAGCAAAGCGGCTGCCAAGACATACGGCCATGATCGAGCATCGCGGTCCCATCGGGCGTGTGCCAAATCGCCCAACACCACAAATGCACTATCTCTTTGAACCAAATGCGCCAATTGTTGCAAAGCAGATGCTGAGTCCTGCTCAACGTCAATGAGAAAATGCAGAAAATATGCTTGGGTTGACGTATCGCGAGTTTGCAGATCGTATTCCTTCCACCACCGGGATGCGTCTTTGAATCGGCCATTGGTATAGGCCAACAAAGCAGCATTCCACGTGAGCCGTTCACTTTGGACATTCGGCAAAGCTTCCAAATGGATGCGTTGCATATCGCGCAATACATCGTCGGCATAGCGCATGAGTTCGGGGGAACAAAAAGCACTATCTAATTTTTCGGCCAAGACATAACTGCGGCAAGCGGCATCTGGACACTGTGCAAAGCGCCACTCCATCTGCTCGGCAAATTCCGGCCAAGGTTGACTATATACGTCAATACAACAAAGGCTTATACATACGGCGATAATAAAACGCTGCATCCTTGAAAAATATATTTCTAAGTTCTGTTCCACGTACTTTAACCGCTTTCGCGCTTCCCACAATATTGCCTCCATAAAAAACACCAAATACCACAAAATTGGCAATGGACAAAGGATGTTTCGGACCCAGTTGCCGGTGGGTTTCCAAAGCTTGCAATGCGAACAAAGTCAAGCCCAAGGTATTGACCATGGCCGCGCGTGGCCGTCCGGCATACCACTTACCGCTGCCGGGCAATGCAGCACTCAAGAGAGCCGCCTTCCAAGGTTTTTTGGTTTGGTAATTTTGCATGTTGCTCCACGACTCACCCAAATCTTGGGGCCAGTTTGCAGCAGCATTCGGCGCTTGGCGCTCCTCGCCGGCAACGAAAACCCGCGTCACTTCGCGAACACTGGCATATGGAGATGCCCCCAGCCATTGCAAGTGCGGATAGGCTGGGCGATAAGCATCATCGAGATACCATAAAGCAGTGAGCAACATCGCCGAAGAATCGCTTTGAAACAACGCATTGTATTGCGGCTGGCCTTGATCAAATTGCTCCCGATCGCGGTACTGTAGTGCAAACTTGAGCCGATAATACTGCAAGGAATCGGGCGATACTTTGCCCTCCAAACGATTGAGGTAAACGCGATGTTCGGTTTGAAGTCGGTGCTGCGAAAGGTGCCGCAAATAAGCCATGTCCAACTGCCCCAACAATGCGGGCGCAACGCACATCAACCAAGAAATGCTAATGAGACGGAACATCATTGATGACTTTTCCATTTTCATTCACTCCCGAAGTTTCGTAATCCAAATACACATTGGGTTGACATGTATTGAGCTGATCTGCACCCAACAAAATGCCCATCAGCAGACCATTTTGTTCAATGCATCGTTTGGTGTATCCCGAGCACGACAATTGAAAATTGCAATCTGCCTGGATTTGCTCAGACAACACATTCTGATAAACAAACAACAGCGCTCCGGAAACATACCAAAACGGATTGATCCACTGCAGGGCGCGTTGATCTTTACCGTCCATCCAGCGGCGGGTAGGCCTTTTGTCGTAGGTGAGACCGCGAGTAGCTTGTTTTTGTATGTGCGCATTCAAGTCAGCAGATTGCGCCGACATGCGATAACCGCTCACAACAAACAAGACAACCAAGCACCATTTCATAGCACAATGATACCACATTTCGGTTCGATCGCCGCCATGTTGTGCCACAAAGGCGGGCACAAGTGGGCCACCTTGAAGCCAGTGGCATTCAACTGGCAAAGCCGAATTCTTGTGTCCTAGAGCAAACAACCTCTGATTTTTTTGGCATTGGGAGCGAAGAGGTGCATGCCCATTGCATTAAAAATGCTAACTTGCAACATCCTAATCCCCGAATTTGCATGGGGCTTAGGCGAAGCATGACACGCGCGTTCGTCCTCACATTCATATCCATACTTGTTGGATTGGGCCTGTACATTTGGTTCAATCACGAGGTGAGCACGCGCGATGAACAAGCACTGCCTTTTGATGTGGTGACCTTTGATTTGGACAGCATCAAAAAACGCGGCAAGCTGATCTTACTGACCGAAAACAGCGCCAGCACCTATTACCTCTACAAAAACCAAAAAAAGGGATTCGACTACGAGTTGGTCAAAGCCTTTGCAAAACATATCGGTGTGGGACTTGAGGTCAAAACATTGGACGATGTGGACGAAATGTTCAAGATGTTGAATTCGGGAGAGGGCGATATCATCGCGTCCAACCTCACGGTTACCCCCAAGCGCAGCGCTGTGGTCAATTTCACGGAAAGCTTGTATCAAACCCGACAAATACTGGCCCAGCGCAAATTTCCATTGGGCCATCCCGATTCGTTGTACACCTTGGTGACCGACAGCAGTGGCCTGAGCCAAATCCCCATTACCGTTCATCGCTATTCGGCATTTTATGAGCGGCTGGAGGATTTGCAGCGAACGATGGGAAAGTTGTTTGTGATCACCGATGCGCCAGGTTCCATCAGCACAGACGACTTGCTCCGGTTGGCCAATGCAGGCGAAATACACGCCACCATCACCGACGAAAATCTGTTGCACATGGGAATGGAAGACTACCCCGAGTTGGACATGAGTTATGCGGTGAGCGAAGATCAAGAGATCGCTTGGGCGGTGCGCAAAACCTCGCCGCAACTGCTCAAAACACTCAACGGTTGGCTTCAGCGCAACAGCATTCAGAAAAAAGTAAGCGCCACATATGCCAAATACTTCAGCGCCGACGAACCGGAAACACCGTCCATGGTATATGTCATGCCGAAACTTCAGCCTGGAGCCATTTCACCGTACGACAGTTTGTTCAAAGCGTATGCTCCACAGATCAATTGGGATTGGCGGATGTTGGCAGCACTGGCTTTTCAAGAATCGCGCTTCAACCCCAATGCACAAAGCCGCAGCGGGGCATTCGGGCTGATGCAATTGATGCCCGAAACAGCAGTTCGTTTCGGTTGTTCGCCCTCTCCCGATGCCGAGTGCAGCATTCAGGCCAGTGTCAAATACCTCAAGTACTTGCAAAGTTTGTGGCGAAAAAAAGTGCCCAATGAAGCCGAGCGGAATAAATTCATTTTGGCCAGTTACAACATTGGACAAGGGCATGTTTTGGATGCCCAAAACCTGGCCCGTGAACTTGGTTTACAGGATACTGTTTGGAATGGACATGTAGCGGAAGCACTTTTGCTCAAGCAGCAGGAAAAATACTATTCCATGCCTGTTGTAAAGCACGGCTACTGCTACGCCAAAGAACCGTACCAATTCGTTGGTAAAATTGAAGCCTTGTTTGAACATTACAAAAACCACAAATAGACCTTATTGGCCCATGCATTCGATTCGACGGATTGCCCTTTTCGGAATTGTTTTCAACCTGTGTTTTGCGGCATGCAAAAAAGAAGAAGCAACCCAGCGTTTTGAGGGCAGAGTGCTCCGGGGCAACAACGGCGGCGCACTATCTGGAGTGCGCGTGGAGGCCCAAACCCAAGAGCTGGGCAATGGAGTATTCAACAGCGAGTATTCGACCTTAGCCAGCACCGCCACCGACGGCACAGGTAACTACCGCATCCCATTTGAAATGGCCACCTACACCAGCCTGCGGCTTGAATTCACCAAAAGCCAATACCACAGACGTTGGGTAGATGTGGATCCATCGCATTTCGATCAAAACGACGTATTCAGCAAAACCGTTTCCTTGTACCCCCAAGCTACCATTGCCCTGCGCATTTCCGATGGCAGTGCCGAATACAATCAAATTCAATTTAGGTACAAAGACATTGATTTTGAATGTACTTGCTGCAATGACAGTTGGAAAGTGATCGACCAACCCAATATGGACACCACCATCAGTTGTATGGTATATGGTGACCAAATGGTACACTACCAGTACCGCTGGATTGCTACCGGCGTTGACTCGTTGGTGCAAGACAGCATATATTGCCCAGCTTTTACCACACAAAACATTGATTTAAATTATTGATACCCCATGAGACTGACGATATTCTGTGTTGCTGCCCTTTTTAGCATTGCCCGCTTTCCAGCACAAACGCTACCCCATGGCTTTTCAGCCGACGAAATGGAGCAGTTGCCACAAGCCATTGCACAGGAACGACCAACCCCAGTCAATGCCATTACCTCACCGCCCGATGCGGAGAGTTTGCGCACCATGGCTGAATGGGAGGAAATTCAAGCCTTGACCATCGCTTGGACGGGGTTTCCCGGCATTCTCAAACAAATCGTTGCCGCCGCGGCGCAAGAAACGCAGGTTATCATTCTCACCGAAGACCCACAAGCCACTGAAAGTTATCTGACCTCAAACAATGCAGGCGGTGCCGCCCTGAGCATGAGCAACATCACCTTGTTGAACGAAAACTTTGATAGCATTTGGATGCGCGACTACGCTGGCAACCCGGTGTACATCAATGAAGTTGACAGCTTGATCATGGTGGACTGGATCTACAACCGCCCCACACGACCCAACGATGATTATTCGCCGACATACATCGCCGATGCCTTGAGCATCCCATTGTACACCACAACAGAAGCTCCGACCGATCTGGTGAACACCGGAGGCAATTTCATGAGCGATGGATTCGGAACGGCCTTCGCCTCTGAACTCATTCTCGAGGAAAATGAACCCAACAACGATTACGGCGTAACCGCCAAAACAGAAGACGATATCAACGCGATCATGGGCGACTTCATGGGGATCAGCCGCTTCATCAAAATGCCGACGCTACCCTACGACGGCATTCATCACATTGACATGCATATGAAATTGGTGGATGAAGAAACCCTGCTTGTAGGCGAGTACCCGGACGGTGTCGCCGACGGCCCACAAATCAACGCCAACATCGAATATGTGCTGGCCAACTACAACAGCGTTTTTGGAACACCCTACAAAGTGGTGCGCATTCCAATGCCCGACTCACAGAGCGGATTGTATCCCGACAGCCAACCTACGGCTGGATTTTATCGCACCTACACCAATGCCGTTTTCGTTAACAACACCATTATTTTCCCAACGTATCGCGAGGAATTTGACACCACCGCGTTCCGGATTTGGGGTGAAATTTGTCCCGGTTACAGCTTGGTAGGGATCGACTGCGACAACCAAGACGAACAAATCATCGCCTTGAGTGGAGCCATCCACTGCATCACCCATTCAGTAGGCGTAGCCGATCCCCTATTGATATCGCATCAGGCTTTGCCCGACACGGATGATGAGATCAATCCATACGTAGTCAGTGGATATTTTAATCACCGCAGCGGAATTGCCCAAGCCAAATTGTACTGGAAAACCATCGAGCAATCGTTTTACACCGAGGTAACTATGGTTGACCAAGGCAACAATCAATGGCAAGCCTTGATCCCTGCGCATCCAGCCGGTACCATTATCGAGTATTATCTGTTTGGAGAGAGCGAATCGGGCAAGAGCCAATTGCGCCCCATGCCAGCGCCTGCTGGACACTGGAGTTTCACCATACTCGGCGATATCCATGTCAGCGAAAAATCGCAGAGCCCCGCAATTCTTCGCGTGTTTCCCAACCCAGCACAAGGCATCACCTGCATCGAATTGCGTTTGTTGCAGTCCCAGCACGTGGACGCATACCTGACCGATGTCGCAGGACACCGGGTACAAACCATCTATTCGGGTTCACTGTCGCCAAGCCGCAACAAATTGTTTGTGGATGCTGCCCAATTGCCTGCCGGAATTTACCACATCCAAGTGGATGCACCTACCGGACGCCAAAGCCAAAAGCTGCTGGTCAAATAGCATTCGGTTGCACAGTGCCGTGTGGAAATCATTTGGACAAAACCGGCATAAACGCCACGCGATGATGGATTTTTGAAAGGAGGTAAATGGATTGAAACTACCCCTTTCATCATGCAAAAAATCATCGAGCGCCTGCAGGGAGACCGGGTCATTTGGATCGTGACCCTTTTTTTGAGCTTCATCAGCATATTGGCGGTGTACAGTGCCATTAGCACCTTGGGCTACAAAGCCGATGGGAACAACACGCGCTTTTTGATCAAACAAGTGGTGATGATCAGTTTGGGATTGGGATTGATGTATTGGTTGCAACGCATCAAACTCAACTACATCACGCGACTGTCCAAAATACTGGTATTTATAAGTGCAGGCTTGTTGGCCTATGCGCTGTTGTTTGGAGCCAACCTCAACAGTGCCGATCGATGGATCAAGATACCCATCATTGGGCTTACGTTTCAGCCCAGCGATATGGCCAAAATCGCCTTGATCATTCATACTGCGCGTATGCTTGCCTTGAAACGCGATCAATTCGAATCTTTCCGCGACGGAGTTTGGCCGATCTTGTGGCCGATCTTATTGATCTGTGGACTCATCCTTCGGGCCAATTTTTCAACGGCCGCGCTGTTGGCATTTGTTTGCTTTGTTCTGATGTTTCTGACCGGAGTTCCCTTCCGGCATTTGAGCAAACTCGTTGTAGGCGCTTTGGCGGGGATACTCATCATCATTGCGATTGGCGAAATGGCACCCAATCTCCTTCCGCGCTACAAAACGTGGAAAAACCGGATTCTGAACAAGGCCAAAAACGACAGTGACGGCAACTATCAAACCGACCTCGCGCAATATGCCATTTGGGAGGGTGGGGTATTGCCGCAAGGGCCCGGCACCAGCAGCACACGCAACTTCATGCCGCATCCATACAGCGATATGATCTATCCCTTCATCATTGAAGAATACGGATCGATATTGGGCGGAGTGGGACTGCTCCTTTTGTATTTGATTCTCTTTTACCGCAGCATCAAACTGTCGCGCAACAACCCCAAAATGAGTGGGCAACTCATTGCCATTGGACTGGCCTTTATGCTCACCATTCAGGCCATTGTAAACATGGGCGTAGCCGTGAGTTTGTTTCCGACCACCGGACAGCCATTGCCCTTGGTGAGCATGGGAGGTACCAGTACCTTGTTCACGTGTTTGAGCATAGGTTTGATCCTGTCATTGACCCGCGAAGAAAACAACATTGGAGAGACGGCTGCAGAATCCCCTGAGGGCCCGCCACAAAACATGATTCAAACGGCACAGGCATGAGTGAAAAGAAAAGCATACGTGTGATCATCAGCGGCGGCGGCACTGGAGGCCATATCTTTCCTGCCATCGCCATTGCGCAAACCTTGCAGCAAATGGATCCACAGATTGAAGTATTGTTTGTTGGAGCCGAAGGCAAGATGGAGATGACCAAAGTACCCGCAGCGGGCTATTCCATCATTGGATTGCCCATTGTAGGCTTGCAGCGGCGCTTAACGCTCAAAAACCTGTTGGTGCCCATTCGCATTGTACAAAGCCTTTGGAAGGCCCGTCGGGTGATTAAAAACTTTCGACCCGATATTGCAATTGGTGTAGGCGGTTATGCCAGCGGGCCGCTGCTTCGCATGGCCGGATGGATGGGCATCCCAACCCTCATTCAAGAACAAAATTCATATCCCGGCATAACCAACAAAATTCTAGCGCGCAAAGCTGAACGCATCTGTGTGGCATACGACGGCTTGGAGCAGTATTTTCCGGCAGACAAAATCGTTCTCACCGGCAATCCTGTTCGCCCCTTGGTGGTCAATACCTCCAGCAAAAGAGTTGCAGGTTTGGCGCATTTCGAATTGCAGGAAAACCGCAAAACGGTGCTCATCATCGGAGGCAGCTTGGGGGCACGAACCATCAACACATCGGTGGAGAAGAGTTTGGCTGCTTGGGATGCTGCACAAATTCAAATCGTCTGGCAGACGGGCAAAGCATATTACGAGCAGGCCAAAAAAGCGGCAGCCACCTATACCCATGTGCGGGTATTTGATTTTATCGCCGAAATGGATTTGGCCTATGGTGCAGCCGACCTGATTGTCTCTAGAGCTGGTGCCATGAGCATTTCCGAATTGTGTATTGTTGGCAAGCCTAGTATTTTGATTCCATCGCCCAACGTGGCAGAAGACCATCAAACAAAAAACGCGATGGCATTGGTGCGGCACGACGCAGCACTATTGGTCACCGACCAAATGGCTGGTGCAGAGCTGAATTCCGCACTGTTGCAATTGGCTGCCGACGAGGAACTGTGCAACAGATTGGCCACCAATTGCTCGAAATTAGCAAAAACAAATGCAGCCGCTAGCATTGCAGAGACCATTTTGGCCATTGTGCGCGGTTGATCCACCGGAACAAGCCACTGCACTGCACCAATGGATGCATTAGAGATATGAAATAAATTCAGTACATTCGCACAAGCCACGGAGGCCTCATTCAAGTATGCAATACGTAATCAAAGAACAGCAACAATTCAAATACATAGAAGAGGGACAAGGAGAACCACTCATCCTATTGCATGGACTTTTTGGTGCCTTGAGCAACTTTCGGGATGTGATCGAGCATTTCAAAACGACCCATACTGTGCTCATTCCCATGTTGCCCCTCTACTCCATGCCCTTGCTTACGACTGGAGTCAAAAGTTTAGCGCATTTTCTGCACGACTTTATTCAATTCAAAGGATATGACCGCGTGAATCTGCTGGGCAATAGTCTGGGCGGGCACGTGGCATTGGTTTATTCCAAAGAACATCCGGAGCGGGTAAATGCGTTGATCCTGACGGCCAGCAGTGGTTTGTACGAAAACGCCTTCGGTTCGAGTTTTCCGCGACGCGAAGACAAGACCTTCATCAAGCAGAAAGTTGCTGTGACCTTTTATGACCCCAAACACGCTACCGATGAATTGGTGGATGAGTGTTTTGAGGTGGTGAACGACCGCAATCGGGTTTTGCGCATATTGGCATTGGCCAAAAGCGCCATTCGACACAACATGTCGAACGACTTGCCACACATGAAAATGAAAACCTGTTTGATTTGGGGCAAGAACGACACCATCACACCGCCAGAGGTAGCAGAAGAGTTTCATCAATTGCTGAGCAACTCGAGTTTGTATTGGATCGATGAATGTGGACATGCGCCAATGATGGAACACCCCGAGCGCTTCAACGCACTGCTTCGCGATTGGATGAACGCCAACGGCATATAATTATACGCATGCTAACCATCACCTCCGCAGAGTTTGTCAAATCGTCCGTTGCCGTTGAACAATGTCCTAGTCAACCGTTGCCTGAATTTGCCTTTATCGGCCGCAGCAATGTGGGCAAAAGCAGTTTGATCAACATGCTGGTACAAAGGCGCAAGTTGGCCAAAACCTCGGGCAAGCCTGGCAAAACACAAACCATCAATCATTTCATCATCAATGAAACCAAGGCCAAACCCTGGTATTTAGTGGATTTGCCCGGTTACGGTTATGCAAAAACGGCAAAAAGCGATCGCAAAGAATGGCAGAAATTCATCACCAATTATTTGGAGAACCGCACCAATTTGATCTGCACCATGGTGTTGATCGATGCACGGCATGAACCCCAAAAAATTGATTTGGAGTTCATCGAATACTTGGGATTGGGCGGAATTCCCTTTGCTTGTGTGTTTACCAAATGCGACAAACTCAAGCCAGGTGCTTTGACCCGCAACTTGGAAGTGTATTCATCAACGCTCTTGGAAACCTTTGTGAGTTTGCCGCCCATTTTTGTGACCTCAGCGGAACACAGCACTGGAAGACAAGAGCTTTTGGACTTTTTGGCACAATACATCTGAGGATCGGTCGATCGCAACAGGGGGTCCAGCTCAACACCCCTCACACACTTGCTCTCTTCATCAATTGACTTTCCATAAAATGCTATTGCCCGTGTTGAACTCGTTGTCTTCATAGGCCGGATTGGCTGGATCCAAGACCCAATCGCCATCAACGATGAATTTGTACCTGCTCTTTCCTGGCGGCACATACACGTCAACTTGGTAGCCCATTGGAGTGAGATGCATGGGAATACCCGCAGGAAACCATTGCACAAAATCCCCTGACACCGCTACCGCTTTGGCCGTATTGTTTTTGTTGAAAAAGGTAAAAGTATGGTTGGCGCCAATGATCAATACATTGCAATCGCCCGATTTCGGATACCTTGCGTCATCGATGAGCACTGGCCGGCCGTCGACAATGAAACGAAAAAGATAATTGCCCGGTCGTAAAGCATAATCCACGTACCAACCGCCACCGTCGCGACGCAGCATAACTCCAGAGTTTTGAAACTCATTGAAGGAACCCGCCAAAGCCACCTGATTGGCCTGTTGATAGCCCGGTAAATAAAAACGGGTGGGAGTGCCGATGGTCAAACGACTGTTGACATTGCCGTCGCCGTCGTCCACCGCATCTGTGTTGGCAGGATCAATGAGCCATTCTCCATCACAGATGAACTTATAGAAATAGGTTCCATCGGGTAAAAAAACATCCAACACCCAAGCATCATCGTTGCGCTTCATTTTCCAAGATGCCTCATCCCAACCATTGAAACTTCCTGCTACAATTATTTTTCGGCCAAGGGGAAAACCGACAATTCGAAAGGTCGTGTTGGTTTTAAAATAAACCGAATTGTAACCGTCGGCATGATCGTCGGTTCGCAATAAATTATCGGTGTCCTGATACCACATCCCATCGATAATAAATTTGTATTCGTGTCGCCCGCAAGGCAGTTGCACATCGTAATACCAGCGGTCTCCATCGCTTTGCATGCGAAACGCACTTACGCTCCAGTTATTGAAACTCCCTGATAATACCACTGTTTTTGCTTTCTGAAAACCATTGAGATAAAAACGAGTCACACTATCGGAAACGGCCTCGAAGCACACCTTTTTTGTAGAGTTGTATCCCGGCTGATCGTTGGAGAATGCATTGCTCATCGTTGCTTCTAAGGATGCGCTATCCGCACTTGGCCAACTCAAGGCACGATGCATGTCCTGATCGTGCAATTCCTTTTCTATAAACTTGTATACCTCAACGGTGTGTTTTCCTCTTCGCCGAGCGCGCCAGTTTTCTTGGGCACAAGATCCCGTATTTAAATCTTCGAAAAGCGCATCGCGCTGAAGACAAGTCAAATCGTATTGTTGGAAAACACTGTCGCAATGGGCGATCGACCAGCGATCATCTACCCGCAACACCATGAGTCCTTGCTTGACCTCAAATATCGGTTGGCGTCCACATGCTGCGAACAGGACACACAACCACCCTATGTATGCGACCACGCGTTTTTCCATCACAATTTGAGATTGTTGTAAAGATACATGCGAAAAATTTTTTTTGAAAAATCCAATTCATAAATACCTTGAGACAGGAAGGGATAACCTACCACCCCATCGATAAAGATGCTGCACGTTTCGCTCAATTCGCGCATGCTTGTCACAATGGCTTGCTGCGTCGTGAAAGCCACCTCACCGACTTTCATTTGCTCAATAAAACCAAGCAACACATCTTGCTTTTCGCCAGTCGATCCCGTCAAATTGATCCTTCGCGTGACGACAAATTCCTTCATCACCTTTTTATTATTCCACGAATCCAATACATTGGACTCGGCGCCGGTATCCAACATCCAGTTCATCTTTTTGCCTTCTATGGTGATGGGGATAATAATGCGGTCATCGCAGTACTTGAATGGAATTTCAATATCGGGAAGTTGCCGACTCAACAGGCTATCCAGTACATTGAGTGCGGGCAACTGGCCCGACTTTCTTACGACCAATTGATTCGTGCGTGTATCAATGCGCATCCAAAGATTTGAAAATACATTCGCCCCCAAGAGCCCCATGATGCGAACGCCTTTGGCATCTTCAATTTGGGCCAACGACTGGATATCCACTTGAACATTTTCGCAAAACGCCTTATTCAATTGGAGGCGGGTGACTACACCTGTTGTTGTTTGTGAAGACACATCCCCATTGACTCCCACAGCCGGCTGTTGTGCCCCGGTCGCATAGGAGCGGAAATACGTAGCATTGAGCACCACATAGGGAGCTCCTGTATCAAGCAGAAAATCGCCAACAACGGAATCGATTTGCACCTCAATCAAAAACAAACCACCCGCACGTTTGAGGGGTACAACCAACTCCTGCCATTCGCCCTGCAAATCCAAGGGAGCCGACAAGGGCAAGTCCTCATCGATCGCCACAGCCATTACGGGGCACAATCCGAGAAGCAGCACACAGCAAGCGAGGTAAAACTTTTGAGGCATGGCCGAAATGTACCATGAATGGACATAGGTACAAAAAAAAAGACGAAGGTACATGGCCTTCGTCTTCTTTGGTTGAGGATGGAGACTCCCCTGCGGGTTGATATCTTACATGTTCAAAATCTTGAACTCAGTTCTTCTGTTCTGCTCATGGGTTTTGTCATCGCATTCCACTCCGTTCTTGCAGTGGTTGAGCAATTCGGATTCACCGTACCCTTTGGCAACCAAACGGCTTTTATCGATACCCTTTGAGATGATATATTCTACAGCACTTTTGGCGCGATTGTCCGAAAGTTTTGCGTTGTATTCGTCTTTGCCTCGGGCGTCGGTATGCGAGCGAAGTTCAATGACCATGGATGGATACTTCATGAGCACAGCAACCACTTTGTCCAATTCGATGGCCGCGTCTGGTCGGATGTTGAACTTGTTGTAGTCGTAATAAATGTTTTCGATCTTGATGATGTCACCTTTACACAACAGGGGCATATCAATGGCGATGGTTTTGCTGGAGGTAATGTTGCCTGTGCTAAAAGGTTCTTTGACATTGCCGCAGTCCTTTTTGGAGGTGCTGACCTCAAAACGATGATCCAATGGGATATTTTCAAACTTGTATTCTCCGCGGTCGTTGGTTGTAGTGCGAAGCTCCTGACCCGTATTGAGATCAACCAATACCACTTCTTGATTCGGCACACCGGTTTTGTCGTCCTGATTGAAAACCCGACCAGCAAGATTGACAATCTTCTCTGGCTTTTTTGCCAACGGCACCTTGACTTCAGTCCCACTTTCGGCAGCCGCAGCTACCTGCGAACTGGTCAAAGTCGATTTGTTTTCTTCATAGTTGTTTTTAGTCGCCCTGAACTCATAATTGCTCAAGGGATTCAAACACATATTGAAACGGCCCGTGCTGTCGGTAGTCACTGCAGAGCGCTCTTTGCTGTTTTCAAAAACTTTGACCAAAGCATCCTTCAGAGGCAGACCGGTATTCTGATCCACAATCAACACATCGGTATTGGTGCATTGTTTTTTGAAATAGTAAATGTCATCGTTCAATTTTTGCGCCTTTCTATTGCTGCTGAAATAGCCTGTGTTGCCATCGGGTGCAATAAATATAGCAAAATCATCGTCGCTGGAGTTCATGGGTGCACCCATATTGCGTGGCTCACCGTTGGGCTCGCATTCGAATAGATCCAAACCGCCCATTCCTTTGAGACCGTTGGATGCATAATACAACTTACCATCGGCAGCAATGTGCGGAAACAGTTCATTGCCTGCTGTATTGTACTGCGCTCCCAAGTTTTCGGGTTTGGACCAGTTGGTGCCATCGAAGCTACATTTCCAGATATCCATGCCGCCGAAACCGCCCGGCATATCGCTGGCGAAGTAAAGCGTTTTGTTGTCGTGACTCAACGAAGGGTGGGCGCACGAATAATCATCGCTATTGTAGGCGAATGGCACGTCGATTCCCCATTTGCCATCGCTGAATTGACTGAAGAATATCTTCAATCGAGTGATATCCTTGGCGTCCTTTCTGCGCTTTCCATCTTGCACATTGTTGCGGGTAAAATACATCTGCGAACCGGTGCTATTGAAACAAACCGGACCGTCATTGTAATCGGTCAAAATTTCCTTACCAAAAGATTTCACGTCTGAAAAATTGGTTTCTGTGCCTTTGGCAGAGTACAATGTATAGAATCGCGCACCCGACCATTCGTGTGTAAGACCAACCCATTCGGTGATCGGACGATTGCTCATAAACACCAAACCTCCGTTGTATATCACTGGCGCAAAGTCATTTTCATTGGAATTGACATTAATCTTGGTAACCTTATAGACGCCTTCCATAGCCTTCATGGCGGCTAGGTCTTGAATTCCTGCATCAAGATTTTT
Source organism: Flavobacteriales bacterium (assembly GCA_947463065.1). GTDB lineage: Bacteria > Bacteroidota > Bacteroidia > Flavobacteriales_D > Sanyastnellaceae > CANHSF01. Next base: position 25,383 of record CANHSF010000012.1, read on the forward strand.
CACCCGTACATCACTAGGCGCAATGGCGGCATAGGCATTGAGGGCCTTTTTCGCTTGCTCGTACTTTTCATTTTCCATCAACGCATGGACATAATAAAAATATTGATCAGGAGTCGCTGTACCGCTGCTCACTACTTTGCCATAGGCGCGTTCGGCACCCTTGGTGTTTTTGGTCAAGCGGTAGCACTCTGCCATTTTCGACCACACGGCCACATCGCCCGAATCGCGTTTTACAGCGCGCTCGTATCGCACAATAGCAGAGCCATAAGCCAATTTATTGTACTTTCTGTTGCCTGCCTTCACCTGTGCTGTTGAAGAAACTGCCAGCGCAATAAATACTGCGACAATTGACAGGATATATAGTATTCTTTTCATGTCCAAATGCATTTGGGATTGATGATTGCTTAGAAGTATCGAGGAGAGATGATTTTGTTTTTGTCGAAGCTAAAATCATATCCCAACATGATCTCATGCGAGCCCGAATTGAAGTCTTTCAGTTCCGATGTTGTCCAATCATACGAATAACCCAAACGAAGCTGTTTGGTCAGTTGTGCACCCAGCAAAAGCGACAACGCGTCACCAGTGCGATATGCAAGACCCGCCCAGATGTATTCGCGCATCAAAACATTGCACGACAAATCCAATTCCATGGGCGCACCATTAACGGCTTTGAGCATAATGGCGGGACGCAATTTGAGGTCTGATGTTAAACTGTGAATACCACCGGCTGTGAGGAAATAATGCCAATCTTTGACATTTAGTTTATTCTGCACATTGCCTGTGCCCGAGGTAACATCCAATCGATTTTGCAACATGCGCGGGATGGACAATCCCAAATACCATTTGGGGGCCAAATAGTATGTACCAAAACCAAAATTGGGGGCCAATTGTCGGCCGGTATTGAGTTGAAACTGATTGTCATTGGCCAAACCCAAATCCAACAAATTCTCACTGATGCTATTCATCCCCAACTGCAAACCAAAACTCAAGGTATTCTTGTCCATTGGAATGCGGTATGCTCCGTTCAAATTGACACCAGTGCGTTTGCTCACACCTATGCTTTCATTGACCACCGTGAAGCCAACACCGACGCGCTTGCCGAAAACAGGAGCGTGTGCACTTAGCGTTTGCGTGCTTGGGGCACCATCCAATCCCACCCATTGCTCTCTGATCAAGCCGGTCACCGAAACGTTTTCGCGTGAACCCGCATAAGCAGGATTGATATACAGCTCATTGAACATGTATTGCGTGAACATGGGGTCGGTTTGACTCCACACGGCCACATTTGAACACAGGGCTCCAACCAAGAGCACTGCGATAATCATTATTTTATTCATGATGTACATGTTTAGTATTCGTTATTAATTCGCTTCGTATTTCACCACAATGAATCCTGACATCTTCTCGGTACCGTCGCCCTTGTCCAGGATATAGAAATAAGTGCCCTCAGGAACTTTAGATCCCACCACAACACCATTTGTTTCGGTGGTCCCATCCCACGCGTCATCATTGCGATATGGACTTGCCGTGTACACCACATTGCCCCATCGATTGAAAATGGTTAAAGCATTGGATGGATACTTATCGATGTTTTCGA
>CANHSF010000013.1 GCA_947463065.1 Flavobacteriales bacterium
ATGGGCAGTGCCGCCGCCGAATACGGCATGGAAGTCATGGGCGATTTGCTCTACGCCATCGTGGGCAACTCCATCATCGGATACGATCTTACTTCGGGCGAGGAGGTCAACAGTGTTACCATTTCGGGTGCTCAATTTCTCAACGGTATGGCCAGCGACGGTGTCAATCGCCTCTGGGTAACTGACTTTGCTGCAAAAAAAATCCATGAAATCGACTGCTCTAATCTCGCCAATCCTACCGCTTCACAAATTGTGAGCAATACGGTATCAACCCCCAATGGCATCACCTACGATGGCGCAAACAATCGCCTGGTCTTTGTGAGCTGGGGCAGCAACGCACCCATCAAACAAGTGAGTTTACCGGATTACACCGTTTCCACGATTCTGGCCAACGCGGGTGTCGGCAACATCGATGGCATCGACCACGATTCCAATGGCAATTTTTACATCAGCTCTTGGACCCCCAATCGCATCACCAAATGGAGCAGCGAATTCACAGTAAGCGAGATCATCACCGTTACCGGCTTGAGCAGTCCCGCAGATATTTGCTACGCCATCGAAAACGATACGCTCGCCATTCCATGCTCGGGCAACTCCACGATTAAGTTTGTGGGCTTTGGCGATGTCAATGCGGTCATCGAAAAAAGCGCCGACCATTACTTGGTGTGTTATCCCAATCCCATGACAGCCGCGAGTGTGGTGGCTTTTGAAACAACCCAGGCGGGCTTGGTTTCGCTCACGCTCCTCGACATCCATGGCAAAGTCGTTTACACCGCGTTGAACGAGCAATTGCCGGCTGTTGCGCACAAGGTTGTTCCACAAATCGCTGGCTTGGCAGCGGGTACGTATTTTTGGGAATTGAACCAAGAGGGCCGCGTCACGCGAACTGCCGTGGTGGTCAATGAGTAATTTTAATAAAAAGGAGGGTTAGCATGAAGAACATCATTCTCTGTTTATTTCTGCTCGCAACGGTCCATTCATCGGCCCAAATTGATGAACACGGTCCAGTGTCCAAATCAAAAACGTCAGAAGAAAAAAAACAACGAGGAGGAGGCGATGCTGATTGGCGCGAAAGGGTGGTTTTAGGCGGTAACCTCGGTGCTTTCTTCGGGGCTTCAACCTTTGTCAACGTCAATCCGCTGTTGGGTTATCGCATCACCGACAATTGGGCCGCAGGCGTGGGTGTCAATTATTTGTATTTCAGCAATCCACTCTTCAACGCGTCGCTGCTGGGCAAAAGTGCTTGGACGCGGTACTATTTTCTGGGGCAATTTTTTGCGCACGCCGAATTCGAGAACATTCGCTACGGCAGATCTACACTAGAAGATATAAGCCGCCGCAATGTCAATGTGCTGCCAGTAGGCTTGGGTTACCAAAGCAATTATTTTGGTATCTCTGTGCTTTACGATCTCATTCAAGATCCTTATTCGCCGTATTCAACGCCCATGATTCGTGTCGGCGGTATGTTGGGCATCGGCAATTGACAAGATCTACCTACCATCGCTGCTGATTCTTTGGATGGTGTTCACAAGAGATCTCGCAGCGCGATCACCATCGCCGAGCAATGGTGCATCTATTTGCGCTGCAATGGACAGGTTGTCCAAATGGTATTCAACAAAACAGGAAGGTCAATCGCCTTCCTGTTTTTTTTTGGGTCAATATCTTTCTCGAAAAACAAGCGTGCAGTTGGACATCAATCTGCCGGCAAGGTGTCCTTGGGCAAGGTTGGAGCGGGCTGTTGTTCTTCAATGGCCGCAGGCTCTTCGGGTGCAGCGGTCTCCTCGCTTGGGGGTAGGTCAGCATCCGATGACTCGGGCAATTCGTTTTCGGGCAAGGCTTCGATCTTTTTGATTTGCTCTTGCTCTTCTTTTTCGCGCTCTTCTTCGGCCACTTCTTTGCTGTAACGTTCAAAATAATTGTCGCCGATCAATCGCATGAGTTTGGCGATTTGACTTTGTCTTGTTTTGAGATAGTTGCCCGGCTTGGCCACATTGTATTTGATGGGGTTGGGCAAACAACCTGCGATGATGGCAGCTTCTTCTCGAGTCAATTGTGACGCAGGTTTGCGAAAATAATCTTGTGCCGCGGCCTCCACTCCAAACTTGCATTCTCCCACTTCGATCACGTTGAGATACACTTCCATGATGCGCTCCTTGCCCCATATGAATTCGATGAGGTAAGTGAAATACACCTCAAATCCTTTGCGAATCCATTTGCTGATCTTGGTGGTGCCGGGCCATAAAAAAACATTTTTCGCCGTCTGTTGGGTGATGGTGCTCGCCCCGCGGTATTTGCCTTTTTTCTTGCCCACCGTTTCGTTGTACTTCTTGGCTTTTTCCACCGCTCCCCAATCGATGCCGTTGTGCTTCATGAAGTTGTTGTCCTCACTCGCCACCACAGCCAGTTTCATGTGATTGGAAATCTGATCGCTATCCACCCAAGCTTTGTGAAAGGTAACATTGTCGCTGCAATCGCAGGTGAGATGCAAATACGTGGTCGGTGGATTGATCCATTTGTAGGCTACAACCCACATTATGGTGAAGACAAAAAAGAATAAGATGGACTTGAGGGTCCATCTTAAAATGCGTTTGCCCAAAGGCTTTTTCGTTTTGTTTTCGGGCATAATCAAAGGCCTAGTTTTTTGCGAATTTCGGCGGGTATGGCATCCTTGTGAATCACAATGCCCACGGTTTTCATTTGGTAGTATGCTTTGGAAATGTACTGGTATCCGCCGTACGGATTTTTTGTGCCCCACGAATTTTTGATCATGTAATACATCTGTCCATTCTGATCTTTGGCCATGCCGGTCAAATGCATCAGGTGATCGTCGGTGGTTTCGAAGCAATCAAATGCCGCTTGACGGCTCTCTTGTGTGACGTTTTGTTCGGTTACGATCTTCTTGAAAAGGTCATCTTTGCTGACAGTGGATTCGGGCAACAAACCCAATCCTTGGCCAAAGTCAAATCCTCGCTCGCTCACATCGGCATCCCAAGCTATGCTGAATCCTTTTTCCAATGCGTTGTTGGTAATGCTCATCAGGTCTTCCAATGGCACATTGTAAAACGATCCTTTGGCCCAGTTGTCGGGCACTTCCAATACAAACGACGAATAATACGGATGATGACTGAACGAGGTGATGCTCACGTAATCGTTGGCATTGATCTTCATGGCGTCGCGGAAACTTGCGGGGGTGTAGCTCTTGCCGTCGAATGTAAATTGTGCGGGTGCTGCGCCCAAGTTGGCATCCAAAATACCCACCACGCTTTTGCGCCAGTTTTGGTCGTGGGCATTGAGTCCTTTTTTGAGCACGGTGGTAACGGTGGACTCGAGGAGATTGTCCAAACCGTCGTGGTTGTGGCGGGCATCGTTGAAGGTCAACCCCGAATAAGCAGCCTCTGGAACCAGTCCGAACTCGCCTACAATGCGAATGACATCGTGGCTCAATCCGCCGGGCCCAAACTGTTGTTTGCCTTGATAACGCACATACGAATCCGCCTTTTTTTGGTAGGTGTAATACACGTTGAACATTTCGGAAAGGTCAACGGGTTTGTTGCCTTTGCGGATGATCTCGGCCTCTAAAAAGGAGATGGTGGCAAAACTCCAGCAGGTGCCGCTTTGGCATTGGTCCTCGGTTTCGCCCACTTTGATCTGATGCACGGGGGTGAATTGATACAGCGCTGTTTGCCCGATTGCGAGCGTGCAGACGATGACGGCGATGGCTATGGTAAAAACTACCTTTTTCATGGTTTAGTGATTTTTTTGAGGATGTAAGTATACTGATAGAATGGCAATCGCACAAATCTGGAATAGGTCTCGTGCTCCGTGCGTTATGTGTTGGCTACTAAATGCAAAATGTGAAAAGAATATTGCGTCGGTGCGCAGAAGGTTAGCACTGTGAATATCTTTGGACTGCAACATTGAGTCGAATCCTCCAAAAAGTAAACGGATATGAAAAGAGTAGCAGTAGTTTGTGGCGGTTACAGCGGTGAGTCTGTAGTGAGCATGCGCAGCGCACAAATGGTGATGGACAACATCGATCGCTCACGCTTTTCTCCGATCAAAGTGGTCATTGATCGCATGGCTTGGAAGGCGGAGTTCGAAGGCGTCACGTATCCCATCGATCGCAATGATTTTACATTTCAGGTCAAAGGTGCGCGCCACATGTTTGATGGTGTATTTATGATCATCCATGGCACCCCTGGCGAGGACGGTTTGTTGCAAGGCTATTTTGAGATGCTGGGCATTCCCGTCACCACGGGCGGGGTGTACACCCAAGCGTTGACCTTCAACAAAAAGGCCACGACCCGCGTGCTCAGCAGCATGGGCTTCCATACGGCGCGCAGCCTTCAAGTCAAGGCATGGGAACCCTATAGCAGCAGTTTTGTAGTGCAGCATGTTGGGCTGCCGTGTTTTGTAAAACCCAATTGCGGAGGCAGCAGTTTGGGCACCTCGCGGGTCAATCAAACCGAAGACCTCCACTTGGCCTTGGACAAAGCGTTTCAGGTTGACGATCACGTGATCATCGAAGAATTCATTGGAGGCACGGAGGTTACTTGCGGCGTCATTGTGTGGGAAGGCCAAGTGATGGCACTGCCCATAACCGAAATCGTGAGCAAAAAAGAATTCTTTGATTACGAAGCGAAATACCAAGGACTTTCTGAAGAAATCACTCCGGCGCGCATCAGCCCCGAACTCACCGCGCAGATCCAGCAGCTCTCCGAAGACATCTACCGCAAATTGGAATGCCGAGGGATGATTCGGGTGGACTACATCATCAAAGACCAAACACCGTATGTGATCGAGGTCAATACCACACCCGGTTTCAGCGAGGCCAGCATTATCCCCCAACAAGCAGCGGCGGTGGGCATCGACAAAACGCAGTTGATTACGGCGGTGATTGATGGGTGTTTTTAGTTGTGAGTTTTTTGTTTTTAGTTATTAGTGCTGCGCGGTCGCTTTGCTTCGGGAAAATAGTTCGGCCGCAAAAGGATGGTCGGAGTTGAGTCATTATCCTGCGGCCGATGTCATCAGCATGAAAACCATTGCATGTTCTTGCGCCAATGCCCTTCTTTAAATCTTAAATCTTTAAATTTTATTACCGTCCCGAAGGCAGCGGTGCAAACGAAAATTAACGGGTGTGATCGCGAAGTCTGGTGGGCAACATCCTGAGTCAAACGACCAACGGTTTCGTTATCAGTTTTTAATCACTGGCGTTGAAGCAATACGCAGACCATGAGCGTCGAACAAGACCAGTTCGTACAAAGATAAGGGCAAGGCACTCAAATCCACCGCAAATTGGGTGGTTGATGGCGAGGTGTTTTGAGTTAAAATTACACGTCCAGTGAGGTCTAGTGCGTCAATGCGCGATACACCTCCTGATGGGTAATCTACGATCAGCATGTTGGATGAAGCGGTCTAGGCCAAAACAATGAAACGTTATGGACTACCTGTTTACTTCCCTTTGATGCACAATTTCGTTTCAATGCAAAAGATCCTCGGCTGAGCCGAGATGAATGATCCCATGCAATCGATAGGTAATACAATCGAATTGAGTGAAGGCAACTATATGCATCTATCTCCGCTGATCTTTCTCTTTGAAGAGGTCTTCATAATAGTTCTATTCGTTTGGGCCTAGACGGCTTCATAGCGACAGCAATAGCAATAATGGGAAATAAACCGCTAATCCATTAATCATAAATCCCAATCAATAGGAGGAAACCCCAACATACAAAAGTTATGGGAGTTGTAATAACTCGTGCGTAAGGAATTTGATGATAGTGCAAATCGTACTCATTATGAGCGACAGGGATGAAAAGTACAGCAACGATAATGAACCGGATCAAAGAAGGGGGTGCTTTTTTCGCGCATATCATCGCTTACTTTTAAAATTGGTATCATCATCTACAAACGACATCCGAATGCAATCCATCCATGCTGGAGTTGCTAACCTCAACTCCCTAATCGCACACCGCGCCAAATGCTGAAATGAAGATCAATAAATCGGCTACTGAGGCAATGTTGTCGTTGTTGAGGTCGAAGGGACAGCAGTCGCCTAGGCATCCATATGCATTGGTAAACAACAACAAATCCGAAACCCCCACCATTTGATCGCTATTGAAATCCGATGGGCAGGTGTTGACCAAACTCGTCGTGTACGTCTGTGCGCCGGTACACCCATTGTTGTCGGTGACCTCGATCGTATAGGTGCCAGGACCTAAGGTAAACACGCCCGTGGCATTGGATTGATTCGGCGCGACTACACTGTAGGTGAAGGGCCCATCGCCCGTGGCTGTGATCACCACCTGACCCTGACTGCCGCATCCTTGCACCAATTCATCTACGTCGAAGGTGGGCAGCGGCGGTATGGTGAGCGCCAATTGCACAATGCTGTCGCAACCGTCAGCGGTTTGCAGCGCGATGGTGTAATTGCCCGAGGTGGTGTACGTGGTGCCATCCCCCGCAAGATAACTGCCACATGCCGCCACGCTGAGGGTGGTGGTAATGGGTTGGCAAGGCTCGCAGTCTGCTGGCTGATCGCCCACGCGGTACACCGTATGGGGCAATCCCCAACCGCCACCGCTGCTTTGATCGGCGATCGCGCCCGAGGCATAATCGCACGCCAAGCCATAAGCATTGGGGGAGTTGATCACATCCAATACGCCATTGCTAATGTAAATTTTTTGATCGGGACCGCGCTGCAATCCATAACACGAAAACGAATCGGAGGTCACCACATAGGCCGATGCGAGTATGGCGTCCTGATTGCCCGCGTTCAGATCGAATTGCACCAAGCGGCTGCCATCGCTCACGTACAGCAGGGCGCCGCTACACGAAAACTCGATGCCATACGTTCCGCCTGCCGCACCATTGAAGGGATAGTTCAGAATAATGGGATTGCTCAATTGTCCTGTGGCGTTGTTGAAATCAAAAACTTCGGCATCTTGAAAAAAGATATTGGCCACGGCAATGCGATCAAATTGTGCACTGGCTTTCATATGTCCTGCACCGTTGCCATGTGTGCCGCCCACAGTAGAAACCACTGGATTGGTACTTACGCCAAGCGTGGTTACTGCAAAAGCATAAAACGTATCGCCCGGCAAATCGTGGGTGACCAACCAAAATCCTGTACCCTGTGCATTGGGAACAACACACATTTTTTCGGCCGTGGTAGAAAACACGGCAATGTTTTTTTGTCCCGCCACCACTGCGCCCAATCCGCCGTTGAGGTTCATGTCCACCACGCTATAGCGCAATCCTCCAGTAGAGAATTGTTCGTCGATCGTGAAAAGATAATATTGGTTGGGAGAACCGGGTTTTTCGCAAATCACTGCGGCCGTCGTAGAGGAGAGCTGTCCACTCGAACTGCCGAACAATCCCGTGCCATTGGGCATCACGGTATTGGCAGCGGTCCACACCGTAGCGCCATCGGTATAAAACAAAAGTGCTCCGGTGACGGGATCGGCCACACTCGCTGCACCTTCAGGCGCTTGTATCGCAAATCCGCCCTGAAACGATGGAGGCGTGGTGTTGAAATCAATACCGGCTTGGTAACCATAGACCCAAAAATTGTTTTGATTTTGAGCCATTGGTTCGTGGGAGAAAGCACAGAGCAGAAGTGCTGTCCATGGTGCAAAAGGGAGGTGCTTGAACATGGATTCAAAACAAAGAAAAGGTCAAGATGTTCGGTTAGGCATAGCAAGCCCCTGCGCACACCGACGTGATGTGCATAGCGCAATGTGTTTGCAGACGTGCGGCGCAGTGCCCCTCAGCGCAACACCAATACCGCGATGTGCATCGGCGATACACGCGCAGGCTTTTTCCTCAAAACGATTCACCCACCATAAAATAAAAATATCCTCCGTAGCGTCCGTAGCCGTAATCGATGCGGATGTTTAAGCGCTCGGCGGGATTGATCACAAAGCGCAAGCCGGTGCCCACGGAATACTTGGCGCGGTCCAAGCGCAGTTCGGAATGCGGACCAAAGACTTCGCCCGCACCGGCAAATGCCACACCGCCAAATCGCCAAAACAAGGGGAAGCGATACTCCATTTGGCTACCGATGAAATGATTGTCGCGAAAACGATTTTTTGGATATCCCCGCAGAATATCGTCGTTGCCCAAAGTGGACAGATCCAAGAAAGGTACATCGCCAAAGGTGAGACGCGTGCGGGCTTGAAAGGCCAGAATATGTTTGCGTTTGACTTGCCAATAGTGCTGGTAGGTGGCGTTGATATTGGTGAATCCAAACGTGCTGCCCAAGGGACGCAAAAAATAATAACTCGAAATCTCTGCCAAGGTGCCTTTGTAGGCGTTGATGATATTGTCGCGGGTATCTACTACTCCGACAAGGCCGAGGGCAGAACCCACAGCGCCTTTGGATCCGGTGATGGTGCCTTGTTCGAGTTGACCGCCTTTGGTGTACGAAAAATTGTATTCGTATTCCAACGCATAGTCAAAGCCCACAAATACCCCAGGGCGAAGTTTTTTGAGCTGCAACGATTTGAGTTGAAACAGACTGTAGCTGTATTTCTCCTCATCGCTTTCGAGCGAGGCATTGCCCAGCCCATAGAAGCGATCGGGGAAATCGCGAAAACGGATATCGCCTTTGAGCAAATAGTTTTCATTGCGCGTAAACACATTCCAGGTGGCCCACATATCGAGTTGACGATTTTGGGTATAGTCGGCCAAAAACTGCACATACGACATGCGCGTTTTTTGTTCGTTTTCGGATTTGGGTTTGAATTTGAAATAGTACACCCCTGCAGCACCCGCGGCCCATCGCGTGTCGGGGGTGAAATACAACAGCGGCAACAGAAACACACCCGATTTGTCTTCGGGGATGGTATCGCTCAACGGTGAGATGCCCAAGAATTTTTTGGGTTTGTGATGAACGCTATCGGTTTGACCCAACACAGTGGTTGCGGCCAATCCCATCAGCAGGATACAAAGGGTGTGTAAAAAAGGGCTGCGCATCAACATCATCTCGGCGGCATTGGTGGGCAAATATAAGTGCCCCTGCGGTGGTATTGGGATGTCGCCCCTCTAGGGCTGGTTGGTGTGCTTAGGGGGCTGTTGTGATGGCACCCCTGCGGGGTAATTGGGGTGGCGGTCTCTGTCGATGTAATTATTGCTCCGAAATCCGAAAGCTTCACTCACACGCCCCCAAATAACCTCCTTCCAAAGTGTACAAATTGGGCAATTGGAATTTTTTTTCCAATGCATGAATCACCGCGGAGGAGCGGCGGCCTGAGCGACAATGGATGACTACGGGACAATCTTGGCGCAATTCGCTCACACGATCGAGAATTTCGCCCATGGGAATCACTGTGCCTCCCAAATGGCCCTCGAAAATCTCATGTTCCTCGCGGATATCGATCAATTGAAAATCTTTTGCCTCGGCCTTCCATTGCCGAAACTCGGTTGCGCTAATACTTTTCATCGTGGTGCCTGTTCATTGAGGCGGTCAAAAGTAATCCGCTTTGCCGTTTCTTATGACTTGAATTGTTCCACAATATTGGAAGGTAAAAAATCGAAGAACGTGTCGCCGCGCAGGCCGCCTCGCAGGCATTCCAAAGGAATCACTTCGTTTTCGGCAATGTTGCCCAAGTTGACATTGGGTCCGAATTGTTTGATGAAATAAACTTGTTGTGGTTTTTTGGGCGCTTCCCAAATGATATCTTCTGGTTTCACCTTTTGAATGATCTTGTTGATCAGCATCACGTGGGCTTGGCCGCTGGGACGATAAATACCAACCGTACCGCTTTCGCGCGCCTCCGCAATCACTTTCCAACTGCCGGCTTGCAATTCGGTTTGCATCATCTTGATCCACTTGGCTGGGGAAATCAAAATGCCTTCTTCTTTGGATCCTACTTCGCTCAATACCTTATAATCTTTGGCAAATTCGCTGATGAGCTGGCATTTTTTGTCGTGTGGCAAGACCATGCTGCCGTCCGATACTTCTACAGTATCCAAACCCAAGCTGTCGATGTAGCGCTTGTAGGCATCGATCTGACCGCGCACATAAAAGGCCTCGAACAAGGTGCCTCCAACATATACACTGAAATTCGCCTTCTGGTACATCTTCACCTTCTCCTTGAGCTGCGGAGAAAAGACACTGGTGCCGAATCCAAGTTTCAACAAATCCACGTAAGGATGTGAACTCTCCACCAATTCTTCGGATTGGCGAAGGCTAAGACCTTTGTCCATCACCATGGTGAGGCCGTGGGTGCGATTTTTAACGGTGCGTTCGGGTATATGGGTGAGTTGTACGTTCATGCTGGATGCGGTGGATTAAAGATTTCATTGGTAAATGTACATTGTACACTTATCCTGTGTGATCAGGCAAATATCGTGAATTTTGTCCTAAAGCGGGAAGGTCAGAATAACTTATTTCGGGTCAATTCGATGAACAACGGATATTCACGGATTTCGGGGAAGTATTCCACAAAGTCCTCCAATCCTTCGGGATGCTCGATGACCAACCGAACCAACAGTTCCTCGGCCTCGGTGGTTAGCCCAGAGATGTAGAGGTAGGCGAGCAATCGGAACTTCAATTCCACCGAATCGGGAAAGGCATGATTGGCTTGGCGGGTCATGGCCAATGCGCTGCGGACATCGTCGCGCAGGTAATGCAAATCGGCATACTCCATCCATACGTCTTCGTTGTCGCGGTGCTTGGCCATTAGCGGTTGGATGATGTTTTCGGCATCTTCCCAACGCTCTTGCTTTTTGAGCATCTCAACCAGAAAAATAGGGTAGTCGGCGCTTTCTTCATCCAACGACATGGCCTTTTCGACATAATGAATGGCCTCCTGAATGTTGTCTTGCATATCAAGTATGATACCTACGCCCAAGTACGCATCGGCAAAATGCTCGTCCATCTGGATGCTCTTGCGGTAGTAAAACAGGGCTTTGTCGAGTTGATTCAGTTTTTCGAAACACTCTCCGATATGGCAATACACAGCGGCATGCGGTTGTTCGAAGGTGTAGGTTTCCTCGAAGGTATGAATGGCTTCTTGGTAACGCTCCATCTTGAACAGCGTTTGTGCCTTATTGAAATAAGCGGGTGTAAAGTCGTCTTGAATGGCGATGCAAAAATCATAGGCCTCAAGGGCTTCATCAAATTGTTCCACCTTTTGCAGCGCATTGCCTAGGTTGTACCAAGCCGGAAAACTGTAGGGGAATTTCTCCAAGAATTGGTGGTAGTATTCGATGCACTCTGCAGTGCGCTCGGCCATGTCAAAACAATAGGCGATTTCGTAGAGGAATGTCTCGTTGGTGGGGTATTTTTCGACGGCTTTGCGCAATACGTCGATGGCTTTATCAAACCGCTCCAAGTTCTCGTACTCCAAGGCAATTTCCAGTATGATTTCTGCTTGAAATTCGGTGTTGCCCAGTTCCAAAGCTTTGCGCAGCAATTCAATCGCCTTCACGTGTTCGTGCAATTGGCTGTAGATGGAAGCCATGGTCAGTAGCGCTTCTTCGTTATGCCCTTCTAGTTTTTCGAGGGTTTTGAGAATGCTAAGCGCTTTGGTCAAATGCCCCAATCCAGCAAGCAGTTGGGATTCGCGAAGCATCAAAGTGGTGTTGTCTCGAAATAGACTATAGCCGTATTGGATCACGTCCAGCGCATTCTTGAATTTGTTTTGCAAACAGTAATAGTCGATGAGATCTTCGAATTCTTCAATGTCGAAAAAGTACGTATTCCCCTTGGACAGCATCTCCTCGTATCGCTTTACGAGCTCTTCATCGTGGTTCTTTTCGAATTCTTCGTTCATAGGCAATGAGTCGCAGCGAATCGTCGCTTCCCTCAAATGTATTTTTTTTTCGTCTTTTTGGTAAGACGTTGGTTGGAGGTGTTTTTCACAAAGACCGACCCAAAAAGAAATAACTGACAAATATTCAGCGCATTAATGGGAGGTCGGGCTGTGTATAATCTTTTTTAGCGAAGGCTGTAGTTGGGCGCTTCTCGGGTTATGAACACATCGTGCGGATGGCTCTCTTTCATGCCGGCATTTGTGATGCGCACAAAGGAGGCTTTTTGCAACTCGCCGATGTTTCGAGCACCGCAGTATCCCATGCCTGCTCGCAATCCACCGATGATTTGGTACATCACCTCCTGCACCGATCCTTTGAAGGGCACCCGTCCGCTAATTCCTTCGGGTACGAGTTTTTTGATATCGTCTTCCGCATCCTGAAAATAGCGGTCTTTGCTGCCTTGTTGCATGGCTTCTACACTGCCCATGCCGCGATACGATTTGAATTTACGTCCCTCGTAAATGATCGTTTCACCTGGACTTTCTTCGGTTCCAGCCAACATACTGCCCACCATCACCGTGAATCCTCCTCCAGCGATGGCTTTGACAATGTCACCGGTAAATCGGATCCCACCATCGGCGATGATGCCAACGGTTTTGTCCTTGATGCCTTCTGCCACTTGCATCACTGCTGTGAGCTGGGGCACTCCCACGCCTGCAATAATGCGGGTGGTACAGATGCTTCCCGGTCCAATTCCAACTTTTACCGCATCGGCTCCGGCTTCAACCAGGGCATTGGCAGCCTCAGCGGTGGCAATGTTGCCCACCACCACGTCCACTTTATTGCCATAAGCAGCCTTGACTTTTTTGAGCATTTCGATCACGCCTTTGGAATGACCGTGGGCAGTGTCGATGATAATGGCATCGGCTCCTGCTTTTACCACAGCGTCTACACGCTCCATGGTGTCGTGTGTTACACCGATGGCGGCCGCTACACGCAATCGACCGAATTGGTCTTTGCAGGAGTTGGGGTATTTTTTGAGCTTGATGATGTCTTGGTAGGTCATTAGTCCCAATAATTTTCCCGAAGCATCCACTACTGGAAGCTTTTCGATTTTATGGGTCTTTAGGATGGCTTCGGCTGCGGCCATGTCGGCGGGTTGGTCAGTGGTGATGAGCTTGTTGGAGGTCATCACTTCTGCAATCGGTCGATCGTTGTCTTTTTCGAAGCGCAGGTCGCGGTTGGTCACAATGCCCTTCAATAGGCCATTTTCATCGATGATGGGTATGCCTCCGATGCGGTTTTCCGACATCAACTTGAGGGCGTCACCGACAACGGCATTGAGGGTCAGGGTAACCGGGTCTTGAATCATGCCGCTTTCGCTGCGCTTGACTTTGCGCACCTCTTGCGCCTGTTGGGCGATGCTCATGTTCTTGTGGATCACACCTATACCGCCCTGACGCGCCATGGCAATGGCCATTTCGCTTTCGGTCACGGTGTCCATAGCGGCACTCACCACGGGGGTGTTGAGCACAATGTTGCGTGAGAAACGGGATTGGATGCTGACTTCGCGGGGTAGGACTTCCGAATAGGCTGGAACGAGCAAAACGTCGTCGTAGGTAAGGCCTTCGCCAATGATCTGAGCCATGAAAATGAATTTACGTCGTTAATAAATTCGTGCAAATATACAACGAATCCGAGGCCTGTGCATCGGGAATCGATGCACCGAAAGCACAAAAAAGCAAAAAGGCCATCCGAAGATGGCCTTTTGTTCTATTTCGATGGTTCGAGCTTATGCTTGAGCTACTGCAGCAGCCTCAGCGTTTTGTTTTTTGCCCGCCCAATTGCGCATATCTACAACAATCGGAGATGCGATAAACAAGGTCGAGTAAACCCCAGAGATCACACCAATGATCATGGCGAAACAGAATCCGCGGATATCGTCGCTACCAAAGATGAACATGATCACCAAGGTCAATAGCACCGTAAAGGATGTATTGATGGATCGGCCAAAGGTGCTGTTCAAAGCATCATTGATCGTGGTTTCGATAGGCATATTTTTACGCACCTTCAGGTATTCGCGGATACGGTCGAAGATCACCACGGTATCGTTGATGGAGTAACCAATTACCGTTAGGATCGCTCCAATAAAGTTTTGGTTGACCTCCAATGAGATTGGAATCACTCCATAAAGCAAACTGAATGCTGCGATTACAATCAAGGCATCGTGAAGCAATGCTACGGATGCACCCAAAGCAAAGTCCCATTTTTGGAAGCGAATGAAGATGTAGATACCTACACACAACAAGGCGATGATTCCGGAGAAAGTAGCTTCCTTGCGGAAGTCGTCGGTCATTGTGGGATCCACCTTAAAGCTGTCTTCAATCACAAAGCCATCTTTGGATGACGCTTGTGCGAAGGCTTCTTCCATTTTGTCGTTGATTTTGGATTCCACACTGTCCACCTCGGCATTGATCATGTAGTCGGTCGTTACCTTGAAAGCGCTGCTGTTGTTGTCGATGCGCTGTACAGTGCTGGTGGCGACTTGGCCATTGTAAACCAATGTTTCTTTCAAAATACCACGCAAGGCATCTTCATCCACTTGTTGGTTGAATGTTACGCGTGCGGTAGTGCCACCCACAAAATCTACCCCGTAGTCGAATGCACTGCTGCGCACAAACATGGATACGATACCTGCACCGATGATGGCGATTGAGATGCCGTAGAACAATTTGCGTTTGGCCACAAAATCATAGTTCATTTTGGTGAACCAATCTTTGGTGATGTTGCTGTAGAATGTGATTTGCTTTTTGTTCTCTAAACGGCGGTACAAAATCAAACGAGAGATCAATAGCGCTGTGAAGAGGGTAGTGAAAATACCGATCAATAGGGTAGTTGCAAAACCACGGATCGGGCCGCTACCGAAAATGTAGAGGATCACACCCGTAATGAATGTGGTCACGTTGCCATCGATGATTGCACCCAATGCTTTGACAAAACCGTCTTTCATCGCGGCTGAGATGCCTTTGCCCAAACGCAGTTCTTCTTTCACACGCTCGTAGATCAATACGTTGGCGTCAACCGCCATACCCATGGTCAATACGATACCAGCGATACCAGGCAATGTCAATGCTCCTTCGAAGGATACCAACGCACCGATCAAGAAGAACAAATTCGCAATCAAGGCGATGTTGGCTGCAAATCCCGCCCAAGCGTAATAGAAAATCATGAACAAAAGGATCGCAATGAAGGCCGCGATGAAGCTGATGATTCCCGATTGGATGTTGGCCTTACCAAGTGAAGGACCTACAATTTGTTCGTTGATGATGCGCGATGGAGCTGGCAATGAACCGGCTTTCAATAGTGCGGTCAACTCAGTGGCTTCTTTCATGCTCTGATCAGCGTTTTCGCCACCGAATGTAATTTGCGAGCTACCGTTGGGGATTTCGCCGTTGACATTGGGGGCGGTAATCACTTGACCGTCCATGACAATGGCGATGGGACGATTGCTGTCCGCTGCATTTCTGCGGGTCATCTCGCGCCATACTGAAGCGCCTTCGCTGTTCATGGTCATGCTCGCGATCACTTCGCCGGTAAAGCTGTCAAAATCTGGACGCGCGTCCACGATCGAACGGCCATCCAATTCTGCTTTTCCACGCATGCTCGCATCCTTGATAGCGTACAACACAGCAATGTTGTTTTGCGGACGTGATGACCACATCAAACGCAAGTCTTGCGGCAATACGCTGCGCGACTCGGGCTTATTCAAGTATTTGTTGATCTCGGCGGTATCGCTGACTGCTGCATAACCGGCAATGGCCGATTTGCTTTGGAAGTTCAATTGAAGCTTGCGCAATGGGTATTTGCGTGCCTTTTCCGATTCGGTCAATAAGCTGTCCGGTTTGACGTTGGGATCTTTGTAAATATTTACAATCGAATCTTTTTGCGCTTGGGTCAAACCTTCAACCTTCAATGCCTCAGACATCAAGGAGTCTTTCTGAGCACGCAATGGATCTTGTGAGTACAAATCTGGAGCGGTAAGCTTGCCGATGGTGCTGTACACTTCCATCAACTTGCCCAAGAACTCGTCGGTGCGGTAGGTGTCCCAAAACTCCAAGTTCGCTGTGGCTTTCAGACGGTTGCGGATTTCCTCGCCATTGGTGATGCCTGGAATCTCCACGATGATGCGGCCGGTCAAGCTTTGCTTTTGCACGGTCGCTTGAGAAATACCAGTTCCATCGATACGCTTGAGAATGATTTTCTCGGTGTTGTTGATGGCATCTTCCGCTTCTTTGCGAAGGATTTCCAATACGTCGTCATCGCTGGAGTTGGGTTGGAACTTGCCTTTGTTGTCCATGTTGTCGAAAATGCGCCACAATGACAAACCTTTGTTGTTGTTCGATTTCCAAGCATTTTCAAACAAGGTCATGAAATCTGCGGAAGACGATTTGCGTGCATCTTTTGCATCTTGAATGGACTTTAGGAAGACGGGATCTTGGCTGTTATCGCTCAAGGCCAACAACAAATCGGGGATCGATACCTCCAATGTTGCACTCATACCTCCCTTGAGGTCAAGGCCCAGGTTGAGCTCCTTCTTGCGCAAGTCGCTGTAGGGTGTGCCAAAAACAGGATAGGCTTCCGCATTGGAACTGTCTTTCAAGGCCTTGTTGTACAACGCAGTGAGCACTGAGTCGTATTGAGGTCCATTGTAACCGGCACGGTCCAATGAGTCCTTGGCCAATTCCATGATATGCGATTCATATCGTCTGGCGAAAAAACTAAATGACAGCGAGTAAGCAACTGCCAAAGTGAGGAGGATTACGAAAATCCAAAGAATAGATTTATTCTGCATGAACGAAAAGAAAAATGAGTTCTATCTTAACAAAGTCGGCAAATATAAGCGACTCGTAGGTATTTTAATCAAAGGTTTTTTAAATCGGTAACGGGTCCTTCGCTGATGGGCGGAGGCCTCTTACGAAGCAATGGCCTGAAATGGTTGCGTTATTACAAATGAAAAGCACCGCTGAGGGCGATGCTTCTACATGTATATCTTCAAGACAAGTCGGCTAGTGCTCGATTTCCATTAGCCAATGAGGCCATCGGCTTTGGCACGCTTCATCGCAGCGGTCAAACCAATCTTGTTGATGATGCGCATCGCTTTTGCTGTTACACGCATTTCTACCCAACGGTTTTCCTCAGCAAGCCAAAAACGCTTGTATTGCAAATTGGGATAGAATTTACGTCTTGTCTTGATGTTCGAGTGAGAAACGCGGTTACCGCTAATGGTGCCTTTCCCTGTAATTTCACAAACGCGTGCCATTGTCTTTTGTATTAATTGTAAACGTTGCCGAATTTTTTTTCGGGCTGCAAAGAAACAACAATTTTTTGATCTAACAAGCATCCGTTCGCAAAATTTCTTTGCGCAGGTAATTCAAAGCAAAATGGGATGCCACTTGGATGGTGCGTTCTCTGCTCCTTCCCAATACCTCTTTCTTCACGAATTCGCCATAACTGCTTGATACAGATATACATACGGTTCCGACTGGTGTGGCCTCGCTGCCGCCATCGGGACCCGCTATGCCTGTGATGCCTATCCCAAAATCGGCCGAAAACTTCTTTCTGATCTGTTGGGCCATGGCCGTGGCAATCTCGTTGCTCACTACTCCGAATTGGGCAATCTCTTCTTCAGGTACCCCCAATTGGGCCGTTTTTATGGCATTGGTATAGGTGATCATCCCTCCTTTGTAATAGGCGCTGCTGCCGGGTATGCTGGTGAGCAAGTGCCCGACATGTCCTCCGGTGCAGCTCTCAGCAGTGGCCAAGGTGAGGTTTCTGTCGCGCAGCAATTGTCCGACTACGCCCGCTATGGTGTCGTTTTCTTGTCCGTATATGCAATCGCCAATCAATTGGCGGAGTTCGGATTCTTTGCGGGCAAAGTGCTCGGCGACCGCCGCTGAGTCACCGCCACCATAATGCGACATGCGCAATTTGACACTGCCCGGTGATGGCAAATAGGCCAATTTGATGTCGGCCGCGGCCAAACTGTTCTCCCAATCGGCTATTTGTTCGGCCAAAAAGGATTCGCCCACTCCCATCGTCAATAAGGTGCGGTGGGTGATGTGCGGCAACGCAAATTTTGACTGAAGCGATGGGATCACTTCCTCGCTCATCATCGCCTGCATCTCGTAAGGGACTCCAGGCATGCTCACAAGGACATGGCCGTTTTTCTCAAACCACATTCCACATGCCGTGCCTTTGTAATTCTGTATCACCCGACAATTGTGCGGCAATGCAGCCTGCTGGCGGTTAACCTCCAAGATGGGCAATTGCCGCACGCGCATGAAGGACTCGATGCGCTCGAGGGCTTCGTTGTTCATCACCAAATGGGAACCGAAATAGTCGCATAGGGTGTGTTTGGTAAGATCGTCTTTGGTGGGGCCCAAGCCGCCTGTCATTACCACAACTTGGGACCGGAGTAGGCATTCGTCGACCATCGACAAAATGGCTTGGGGGTCGTCCGAAATGGTGTGCACGCGCTGCACTTGTATCCCGCTTCTGTTCAACGCATCGCCCAACCAAGCGGCATTGGTATTGATGGTCTGACCGATGAGCAACTCATCGCCAATGCATATGATTTCTGCTAGCATACTTAAGTGGAGTCTTAGGAGTGCAAATTAACGGGCTTTTTGTGCCTCCATCTGCAACAAGATTACGCGGGTTTTGTTTGGCTTTTATAGGCATTTGATTTATTATTGCCCTCGTCTTTTTTAACCTTAATCGCGGTCACTTAACAAATGACCGCATAAAATCATACGGACTACATGAAGAAATTCTACTTTGCGGCATTCGCTTGGGCTCTTACCGTGGGGGCTCTTGCTCAACAAAAACCGGCCAGTCTTATTCAGCCCCACGGCCCTGCAATCAAGACTCCCATTCAAACGGCCTCTGACATCGAGCAACCTGCTTCATCGGCAACTCCTCAACTCGGAGCTCAACCCGATCACAGCAGTCGCCCAGCCATGGAATTGCCCGGTCAATTGCGTTCTACGTTTTGGGAGCAGGTGATTGGCTATACTACCTACGACAACCAATCCAACAACAGTGTGCAGCAACGCATCGTGATCGACGAAAACGAGCAAGTGCATGCCACATACACCCTGAGTTTCGAAGGAACCACGACTTGGACAGACCGCGGTACTGGTTACAATCAAGGTGAAGGATACCAATGGCAAGATATCCCGTACGATCGTTTGGAGGCCAATTTGCGCACCGGATGGCCAGGTTTGGTGCAAACCGCCGATGGCAATGCCATGGTGTTTAGCCACAGCGGCACCGGCGGAATCAAAACACTCAAACGCCCCATCACTAGCAATGCGGCTTGGGTTGCAGGCGAAGTGCCTACCGCTTTGGGACGCAACTTGCTTTGGCCGCGCACTGTCGTGGATGGATCTACCATTCACCTCATTGCCTTGACCGAAATTCCAGCCGAAACCAATTCTGCTACTCCTTTTCAAGGCGTGGAAGGCAACTTGGTGTACTTCAGAAGCTCGGACAATGGCGCAACGTGGGACATTCAAGATCATTGGTTTCCAGAAATCGATAGCACCGAGTTTTCTCGTCTCGACGGCGACGCATACGCCATCGATGCCCGAAATGGCAACGTGTCCATCGCGGTCTTCAATCAATTCAGCGATACCTTTATTTTAACTTCTTCCGATGCTGGAACCACATGGACCAAGACCATCATCATGGATTTTGCTATCCCAGGTTACGAAGTGGATTCATTGAGCGATTCGGATTTGGATGGTCTGGCGGATACCCTATTCTGCTCGGATGGTACCGGTTCTGTTTTGATCGATTTCGAGAACAAGTCGCATGTGTTTTTCGGTTCCAATTACATCTTGGACGATGCACCTGGCGATGATCAATACAGTTATTTCAATACTTTCGAGTTGCTCTACTGGAACACCAGCTACAACACCGATTCGGTCTATGTGGTGGGTGATGTCTATGAAGATCCAGACGACAACGACGAGGACTTTAGCCCAGCCGGCGATGAATTGCCTGTTTATTTGACGGCATTGGCCTCCATGCCAACTACCGGAATCGATGCCAACGGAAACATCTATTTGGTGTATTCTGCAGCCAATGAGATATTCCTCGATAATCAGGTGTACCGCCATTTATATGCTACTGTTTCGAATGACGATGGAGAAACGTGGGCAACACCTGTAGATCTCACTCCTGACCTCGATTTCGATGGCTTTGAGTATGTTTTCCCGTCGATGATTCGCGATGTGACCGACAAGTTGCACATTGTGGCCCAGCGCGATACTGAGCCCGGACTCATTGTGCGCGGCGACCTCGATCAATCCGAGGAAAACGATATCATCTACTTGGCCATCACCACTGATTTGTCGATGGATGTTAGTGTCAACGACGCTCCAACCGCAGATCAAGTGAACATTTACCCCAATCCGACCAACGGATGGGTGCAAGTGACTGGCATCGAGTCGGGAATGGTGCAGTTCGCGGTTTACGATGTAATGGGACGCCTCATGGTACGCTCCATCGAACGCGTTGCCAATGGCTCAGCTTCTTTGAATTTAACAGGCCTTGCCAATGGACAATACATGGTCAAAATTGGTCAAGGCGAAAATGCAGTTGTAAAAGAGCTTGTGATCAAGCAATAATACAATGGTAATAAATGAAGTACGGGGGCTGCCACTTGGCGGCCCTTCGTATTTTTTGGGTGTACCAACCACCATGCAATGGGCTGGTGATTTTTTCTCATTTTCATTGCGCCTTTTCGCCCGACATGCGTCATATTTGCATCCTCCAAAAGTGGGGTCAGTGCAGAGCGGTGCAAACAACAGCGAGCCTCGTTTGTTGTTCTGTCAATTCTGCATTTGGCGCTCCATGAAGGGTGTTGAATCTAGAAATCAATTTGGGATGAAACTTGAAATGAAAGTGCCCTCACCGGGGGAAAGTATTAGCGAGGTCAGTATTGCCAATTGGCTGGTGTCCAATGGCGATTATGTCGAGAATGGGCAGACGATTGCTGAAATTGATAGCGACAAAGCGACTTTGGAACTCGCTGCTGAGGCTGCTGGTGCCATCACCATCGTAGCCCAAGCAGGTGACACGGTGGCTGTGGGTGCTGTTGCATGCATCATTGATACTGCTGCCGAACGTCCTGCGGGCAAGGCTGCTGCTCCGGTTGCTGCTCCTGCCGCTGCCGCTCCTGCCGCCGCTCCTGCCAAGACGGTTGCCGCTCCTGCCGAGGACCACAAGAATATAACTCCTGTGGCTGCCAAAATGATCAAAGAAAATGGTCTGCCTCAGGACAAAATTGTAGGTACTGGGCCACACGGTAAAGTCACCAAAAACGATGTCATCGCGGCAATGTCGGGTGGTTTCGATACATCTTCCATTCCAGTGCGTGGCGGAGCGCGTGAGGTGCGTCGCGAAAAAATGACCAATCTGCGCAAAAAGATCGCGGAACGTTTGGTGTCGGTCAAAAACAATACGGCCATGCTCACCACATTCAACGAGGTCAACATGAAGCCGGTCATGGATATGCGGACCAAATACAAAGATGTGTTCAAAGAAAAGCACGGCGTGGGTCTGGGTTTCATGAGTTTGTTTACCAAAGCCGTTTGTGAAGCATTGTATCTTTTTCCAGCGGTCAACGCCCAAATCGATGGCAACGAAATCGTTTATCACGACTACTGCGATGTGGGAATTGCGGTGAGCACGCCCAAAGGCTTGATGGTGCCCATTGTGCGCAACGCCGAGTCCTTGAGTCTTGCCGACATCGAAAAGAATATTGCCGGTTTGGCAGCCAAAGCACGCGATGGCAAAATCACCGTGGACGATATGGCTGGCGGTACGTTTACCATCACCAATGGGGGTGTTTTTGGCTCCATGTTGTCAACCCCAATTATCAATCCGCCGCAAAGCGCGATTTTGGGTATGCACAATATCGTCGAACGTCCTGTGGCGGAAAATGGTCAGGTGGTGATTCGACCAGTCATGTACGTGGCGTTGAGTTATGATCACCGCATCATCGATGGCCGCGAAAGTGTGGGCTTCTTGGTGAAGGTGAAAGAAATGTTGGAGAATCCCGAGCGCATGATGTTCGGAGGGAAAACAGCAGAGCAAATTTTATTGGGACTTTAATCGAAACGAAGAATTATGGAAAATACATCACACTTGTGGAGCTACTTGCCCATCGTTGCGATGGCCGTGATAGCTCTTGGATTTGTTGTGACAACCATGGTGGCTACACACTACCTCGGCCCGCGTCGCAAATCAGCGGTCAAAGACGATCCGTTTGAATGCGGTATCGAGGTCAAAGGAAATGCGCGAACACCTTTCAGCATCAAGTACTTCTTGGTGGCGATTCTGTTCGTGTTGTTTGATGTGGAGGTGATCTTTATGTATCCCTGGGCGGTAAACTTTAAGTCGCTGGGGCTGTTTGGTTTGTTGGAAATGTTCAGTTTCATGGCCTTGATGATCGTAGGTTTGAT
The DNA here is from genome assembly GCA_947463065.1 of Flavobacteriales bacterium. Classification (GTDB taxonomy): domain Bacteria; phylum Bacteroidota; class Bacteroidia; order Flavobacteriales_D; family Sanyastnellaceae; genus CANHSF01. The sequence goes on from CANHSF010000013.1 coordinate 22,290, forward strand.
CTACATCATCCGTCGTGGAGCTTTGAAATGGGAATAAAAATTATTTATCTATACACACTATGGCTACATCAGTAACCATTCATCCAGACAATAAGCCTGAGGGTTTCGAAGGCGAGGGCTTTATGTTGACACGATTGGACAAGGTCATTGGCCTTGCACGCGCCAACTCGCTATGGCCATTGCCTTTTGCCACTTCGTGCTGCGGTATCGAATTCATGGCCACCATGGCTTCGCATTACGACTTGTCGCGTTTCGGCTCTGAGCGCTTGAGCTTTTCGCCTCGTCAAGCGGATTTGTTGATGGTCATGGGCACCATCAGCAAAAAAATGGGGCCGATCTTGCGTCAAGTTTATGAGCAAATGGCCGAGCCCAAATGGGTATTGTGCATGGGTGCTTGCGCAAGCAGCGGTGGTATATTCGACACCTACAGCGTGCTGCAAGGTATCGACCGTGTAATTCCTGTAGATGTGTATATCCCAGGTTGCCCGCCACGCCCAGAGCAGGTTTTGGATGGCATCTTGATGATTCAGGAATTGGCAAAAAACGAACCCATCAACTACCGCACAAGCGACCGTTACAAAGAGCGCTTGGCCAAATACGGTATCGCCTAATTCTAACGCAATTTTTTCTCTGCTATGCATCATTCACAACATATCAATGCCGGCGAAAAGGCCGTCGCTTTGCACGATAAAGTTCAGGCGCTCTTGGTGTCCAACTTGGGTTCGGCTTTGTTGCGGTCACAAATCGACTACGACTTTCCAGTTTTTGTAGTCGACAAGCAACGCATCATCGAGTGCTTGCGCCTGTTGAAAGAGGATACCTCCACGCGCTTTACGTTTTTGACCACCCTATGCGGTGCTCATTTTCCTGAGGCAGGCGATTCGGAGTTTATGTTGATGTACCAACTTCACAACATGCACACCAATGAGCGTATTCGAATCAAAACGTTCATGTCGGAGAAGGATATTGAGGTCCCAACGGCCACCGAATTGTGGGCCGGCGCCAACTGGATGGAGCGCGAAGCATTTGATTTTTACGGGTTTCGCTTCAAGGGTCATCCCGATTTGCGCCGCATCTTGAACATGGATGAAATGGACTATCACCCCATGCGCAAGCAATACGCCCTTGAGGATGGTTCACGCGATGATAAAAAAGATTTGTATTTCGGACGTTGATCGATAAGCTATGAGCACAATTACTAAAGTAGAAAAGGGTTTGGGTGTTGCGGTGGAAACCGTGGAGCAAAAGGATTATTCGATCCTCAATCTCGGGCCGACGCATCCTGCCACACACGGCATTTTCCAAAATGTATTGACCATGGATGGCGAAATCATTGTCGATGCCAAACCCACCATTGGTTATATCCACCGGGCATTTGAGAAGCTCTCGGAACGCCGTCCGTACAATCAAATCACTCCGATTACGGATCGTCTCAACTACTGTTCTTCACCAATCAACAACATGGGTTGGCACATGACCGTAGAGCGCTTGATTGGCTGCGAAGTGCCCAAACGCGCGCAATATCTGCGTGTGATCATCATGGAATTGTCCCGCATTGCCGATCACATTGTATGCGACACGGTGATTGCCGTGGATACAGGTGCAATGACTGGTTTTCTTTACTTGTTCCAATGGCGCGAAAAGATTTACGAAATTTTTGAAGAGGTATGTGGTGCGCGACTTACAACCAATATTGGGCGCATAGGTGGAATGGACCGCGATCTCAATGAGAAAGCTTGGGCGAAACTCCATGCTTTTTTGGCGGAGTTTCCCAAAGCGTTGTCCGAGTTTCAGTCGCTGGTCGAACGCAACCGTATTTTTATGGACCGCACCGTCAATTGCGGTCCCATCTCTGCCGAAATGGCCTTGGCTTACAGCTTTACGGGTCCCAATTTGCGTGCAGCAGGAGTGGATTACGATGTGCGGGTCATGAATCCGTACTCTAGCTACCAGGATTTCGATTTCAATGTTCCGGTTGGTACTTCCGGCGATACCTACGATCGTTTTATGGTGCGAATGGCGGAAATGTGGGAAAGCATGAAGATCATTCAGCAGGCCATCAAGAATATGCCCGATGGTCCAATCCATGCCGATGTGCCCGAGTTTTTCCTTCCGGCCAAGGAGGATGTTTACTCAAAAATGGAGGCATTGATCTATCATTTCAAAATTGTTATGGGCGAAACCGACGTACCCAAAGGTGAGGTATACCATTGTGTTGAAGGGGGAAATGGTGAGTTGGGGTATTATCTGATTTCCGACGGTGGCCGCACACCTTACCGTTTGCACATGCGTCGCCCGTGTTTCATTTATTACCAAGCCTATCCAGAGATGATCAAAGGCGCAATGCTCAGCGATGCCATTTTGACCATGAGCAGCATGAACGTCATCGCGGGAGAATTGGACGCTTAGTACATTTTTTATTAGATTCACATTACAATGAGCCAAATAGCATTTAACGAAGAAGCCCTCAAAACTGCACAGCGCATCATTGCGCGTTATCCCAAGGGCAAAGAGAAAAGCGCGTTGATTCCACTGTTGCACCTTGCTCAAGCGGAATTCGACGGGTGGTTGAGTCCCGAGACGATGGATTATGTGGCGTCCTTGTTGTCCATTCAATCCATTGAAGCATACGAAGTGGCTTCATTCTACAGCATGTTCAACCTCCAGCCCGTGGGCAAATGTGTTTTGGAGGTTTGCCGCACCAGTTCGTGCTGGCTGCTCGGCGCCGAGGATGTGGTTCGCCATATCGAGAAGCGTTTGGGTATTCATGTGGGTGAAACCACAGCAGACGGAATGTTCACCTTGAAAACGGTGGAATGTTTGGGCTCTTGCGGCACTGCGCCGATGTTGCAATGTGGGGCTGATTACTATGAAAACCTCACTTTGGAAAAGGTGGATAATTTGATAGCGAATCTCAAACAAGACGGCAGCAGAAGGACTTACCCCAAGCCTGCTCCGGTAAAGATTGAATCATAGACTATGCGCGCTGGTCATTGGACGTAGCCTGACCTGTGGTAAATAAGATTGTATTGAAGTTGTTTGAATATCCCGTGAAATGCGGGATTTTTTTTGTGCCAAAAAAAATCCCCTCTACAGATGCAGAGGGGACAGTCGAATGATTAAGGTTAAATAAGGAGAAAGCTATTTCTTGTTTTGCTTTTCGATCGGGCTAGCCGACTTGGCCC
>CANHSF010000014.1 GCA_947463065.1 Flavobacteriales bacterium
TGGTCAGGTTCGCACCTTGCAAAAATGTGAAAACCACGGTCGCGCCGGATAGGTTCGCATCGCTCAGGTTTGCATCGTTCAGATTTGTTTGCATTAGGTTCGCACCGGAAAGGTTTGCACCGGAAAGGTTTGCACCGGAAAGGTTCGCGCCGGATATATTCGCACCGACCAGATTCATATTGGCCAGGTTCGCATTGGCCAGGTTTGCACTAGGGCCAACGAGGTAACCATTGATCAACTGCCAATCCGCGGGCAGAGCGGATGGGGTCCCCGTGATTCCACTTGACAAAAGCTGGCTCAGGGTCGCATTCGTTAGGTTTGCACCGGACAGGTTAGCATTGCTGAGGTTAGCGAAGGACAGGTCCGCACCCGACAGGTCCGCATTGGTCAAGTTCGCACCGGTCAGGTTCGCATAGCTCAGTCTCACACCGGTCAGGTTCGCATTGGTCAGGTTCGCACCGGACAGGTTCACACCGTAAAGATCCGCACCGGAAAGGTTCGCACCGGAAAGGTTCGCACCGGAAAGGTTCGCATAAATCAGGTTCGCACCGGCCAAGTTTGCACCAGGGCCAACGAGGTAACCATTGATCAACTGCCAACCAATAATATTAAGAAATTGTGGGGTACCCGTGATTCCACCGGACACAACCCCGGTCAGGATCGTATTGGTCAGATTCGCACCAGTCAGGTCCACAGCGGTCAGGTTCGCTTCGGTCAGGTTGGTTGCGGTCAGGTTCACATTAGACAGGTTCGCATTGGTCAGGTTCGCACCGGACAGGTTCGCATAGTTCAGCACCGCACCGGACAGGTTCGCATTGGTTTTATTGCAGCCTGACCAGTTGACATCTGGCGCAGCCGGAGCGCTGCAATCCTGCGCTTGAAGCGAAAGGAAGGCTGCACTCCATAAAAGGATTACTGTTGTAAAGAAAAAATTTTTCATTGTGTGAAATCGTTTTGAATTAGGATTGAATGATTGGATTTGAAGAGGTAGGAACTCCAATGGTTGGAGCATGGCATTCAGGTGTAGTGAATTGCCGCGATCTGCATTTCATAAAGATTATTTAAGGTAATTTGGTTAAGGCGACCTGTTTTGTTTGTCGCTCTGCAAATGTTTGGTCATGAATGGCGAGATTGCAAAAAATTGGGATGAAACGGCTTATTTCGATGATGAAAATGAAAAATGGGGGTTGAGGTCCTGGGTTGAGTACCTTGCTGCATGTGATGTGTTTCATGCCATTTGACCGATTCCGCTCATTTGCGCGCATAGGCCCATCAATTGATCCAATCCGAGTTGCCGCAATGACCATCAGTGAACCGACTATAGTAGAAACACCGCCCCTTGATTTGGTTGGGATCGCCCAAGAGATGAGTTTGTTGGATATGCCCATCGCGGAGCTTTGGAAGACCTTTCGTTCGCACGAAGCGGTTCGTGTGCAAGAAATACAGAGCTTTTATTCGGTTCAGTTGCATTACGCTCCCGTGGATTTGAAGCATTTTTCGCCAACGGCACTTTTTACGAAGTGGGCATGCGCGTCCAAGGATTTTATCGAAACGATACCAACGGAATTTTTGAGCTTACACATTCCCGCCGGACTCTATGCTCAATTCGAGGTCACTGCGCCACCGACCGCTGCCAAAGAGGTGTTTGGATATATCTATAGTCAATGGCTTGCCCAATCAGAATATCGATTGGACCATCGCCCTCAGTTGGAGGTTATTCCACATGATTATATGCACCAAGGCGATCGAGCCAAGGAAACGATTTGGATACCGATCACGCCCATCAACAAGCCATAGCCTTTGTCCCTGATCGATTTTGTGCGCTCCTTAGATGCGTAGATCGTCTATTTTTGGCATGATAGCTGCGTGTTTATGCGGGTATAAGCACGTCAGCAGCAAGCACCTTAAAGCAAGCAATCATGTTTAAATCTAATTTCACGTTCCAATTAGCTTTTTTACTGCTATTACCATCGTTGGCCATTGGTCAAAATATAGAGATTAGAGTTTTCAATAAAACGGGTTACGATCTTGATTCCGTATTGTTTGACCAATTTTATTTGGGAAAGTTAAGTAATGATTCTACTGTTTTTCTTTCTGGCATTTCCGAAATTGTAATGCAAGGAGATGTTCCGCTGCGCCGACCATTTGGACTTATTGAAGGAAAAAAAAGACCTTTCAATTTGACACCATGTGGTACGAAATCAAAGAAAGTGAAAGCAGGTAGCTATGCGTTCGATATATTTATTTACGAGACAGGAAATGAATACAGGCTCTATTGGAAGAAGCATGAATAGAATGATAACAGAATTATCAAATCCAGATAAGATGCAAGCCGCTAAAAGTGTATTGTCTCATTTGGATTTGAAGCGAAGGTCCCACAATGCTCGAAGCAATCAACCCTCGCAATGATTCTTCTTCACGCTGGGACGTGGATCCTTCCTTGAATATGATTTTAGTTTCACCCAGTGCCGAATTTTCAGTGACGGGTTGCCTCATACCGCGCTCACTTTGGTATTCATGTTTTTGATTTTGACACCTTGAAGGCGCAGAAGCAATGCAGCGGTCTGATCGCGGTCTACCGCCACCAAGCAATAAAAATCTTTGACTTCGATGAGTCCGACTTGTTCTTTTTGCAATTGTCCCACTTTTGTGAGCAGTCCCACAACATCGATTTTACTGATTTTATCTTTTTTGCCACGACCGATTTTGATGGTTCGCCATGCGGGCTCGGTCATCGGTTGACGTTCGTCCGTTGCATTCCAGATGGTGGTGGTGTGCGGAATATAGGCAGGTTTTTTATCCAGCTTATTCATGAGTAAATAAGCAGTGCCTTCTTTTCCCATACGTGCGGTGCGTCCGTTGCGATGCACAAAGGCTTCTTCCGACAGCGGCATTTGATAATGCACAATATGTTTAATTGAGGAAATGTCTAAGCCACGCGCTGCAAGATCAGTCGTGACGAGCACATTGCAGCTTCCGTTTTTGAACTTAAACAACGCACATTCTCTTTCGTCCTGATCCAGTTTGCCATGAAAGACTTCGCAAATTATTTTGAAGCGCTTCAAATGTCCAGCAATACGCTCCACGGCATCGCGGTGATTGCAGAATACAATGGCGGGTTCATGGCCCAAGGTGTACAACAAGTCCTGTAGGATATCGAGTTTGTCATTGTCTTCGCTCGGAACGATTTTGACTTTTAATCCCGCGGCGGCATTGACTTTCTCTAGAAAATTGAGCGTAATGTGTTGGTGCAAGTCAACAAAGTCGGGCACTTCGATGGCGCGTGTGGCTGAGGTCAATACTTTTTTGTCTACCCCTTTGAGCGAACGAAGGATGTATTCCATCTCCTTGCTGAAGCCATATTCGAGGCTTTTGTCGAATTCATCAAAGATTAACGTATGAATGGACGCTGGGTCGATGGTTCCCTTTTCCAAATGGTCTGCAATGCGACCGGGCGTTCCGATGAGCACGGCAGGTGGCACGGTCAGGCTATTTTTTTCCATCCGAAAAGCGTGTCCTCCGTAAAAGCAATTGACCTTAAAGGGTGTTTTCATGCCTTTGAACACCGCTTCAATCTGCAAGGCCAATTCGCGCGAGGGAGCGAGGATCAAGGCTTGAATTTGCGTCGAGCTAGTCGAGAGACGGCTCAACAGGGGAAGTAAAAATCCAAGTGTTTTTCCGCTGCCCGTGGGCGACAACAAGATGATGTCCTTCTTTTCGGGAAAGGTGGCCATCATTTTTTCCTGCATCGGATTCCACGATACGAATCCCATGACCGAGCGAATAGCATCGGGGGATAAACTTTTTTGATCCATGGTGCAAGGTTACGATGGAAGTGATGGGTTTTGGTAGGATTTATTGAAATTGTAAAGGACTTGGCGCAGGGACTGCAGCGGTAGCAAACCTTGTGTGCTCGGCAGTTGGATGTTTTTTTTGAATGGTTGTAAAAAAAAACCGACCCCATCTGAGGTCGGTTGTTTTTTTGGGCCTGTTGCCGAATGAATGTTCGGTGCGGTTAGCAAAATTCTTCGAAAGCCATTTTGAGGTTCTCGGCGATCATTTCGGCGGTGCGTCCTTCGATGTGATGGCGCTCGATCATGTGCATCAATTTACCATCTTTGAATAGCGCAATGCTGGGCGATGATGGGGGATAAGGCAACATGTATTTGCGCGCACGCTCTACCGCATCGCGATCAACACCCGCAAAGGTGGTGGTCAAGTGTGCAGGGAGTTTAGCACTGGTTTTGATGGCGTGCTTTACGCCTGGACGCATGCTGCCGGCTGCGCAACCGCAAACCGAATTGAGCACAACCAATACTGTTCCGTCTTGATTCACGGCTTGGTCAACTTCCTCAACGGTGGTTATCTGTTTGAAACCAACTGCGTTGAGGTCTTCACGCATGGGGTTTACTAATTCTGGTGGATACATTTTGTGTAAGTATGTTATGGTGTGTATTTATTTGGTCGACAACGCTGCGTTGAGCATTTTGCGAATGGTTTCGCCGCTGCTCGGACGTGGCGCGTCACAACTGATGATATTTCCTTTTGTGTCTATTAACAAAAAACGGGGGATAGAGTTCACCATGTACAATTTACTGACCGACTCATCGAAGTTCAAGCTTTGGTGCAACTGCAATCCGCTCATGTCATTTTTGGGCAAAAAATTCTCCCAAGCTTTCTGATCTTGATCGGTACTGATGGAAATGAACTGAATGTTTTGGCCGTGGTATTCGGCTTCCAATTGTTTGAGCGATGGAATCTCGCGCTTGCAGGGACCGCACCACGTGGCCCACACATCGATGTACAAGACCTTGCCTTTGAAATCGCTCAACTTATAGGTCTTGCCGCTCACATCAAAGGCCACTGCATCGGGCGCTGGCTGACCCGGATAAAGATGGGCATATTGCGCTGCAATGCGCTGTACGCTATCGATCAATTTTTTGTCGTCGGTGCACGATTGCAACTTGGCGATAAAAGGACGCAAATCCGCCGTGCCACAATCTTTGATCACCGATGGCATAAGTTCGGCGATCAGTACGCTCTTATTTTTTGGCACTGACACATAGTTGCACAAATACTCCAATTGCAATTCGTAATAGCGAACAATGGAGGATTCGTTGTTGGCATAATACTGACTCGTGGCATTGACCGCCATCAAATTGCCCATGAATTGACGATAATACGTGTCGTAAGCCATGCGGTCGTCGTTGATGTTGAGTGTGTTGAGAAACTGATCAAATGAGGCTGGAAATGCTGGTGGGTTGTTTTGCGATACTTGATTGCGATACACAATCATCTCGTTCGCTTTTTGCCAAGTAAACGATTTTAATTCGGTGTCTTTGAAGTCGCTGACAAATGCGTGTTTGGTCGCATAAAAATCCAATTGACCGACTCGAGCTTTGTAGATGCTGTCGCGCATGGCCACAAACTGCTCCGGTGAATAAAATTGCCCGGGGCGTGGACCAAATTTCGAGCGCACCGCACGATCCATTTTTTGTTTGGCACTCAAGTACTGGATGTAAGGGGCACTGGTTCCAGCAGAGCACTGCACTTCAACAAAACTCTGCGTGTTCAATGTCAACTCAATCTCATCGGCAGGCAAGAGGAAAACATCTACGCTTTGTTTGGCGTGTTCGAAGGTGAAATAATTGCCACTCGTTTGCTCGATGTTGAGTTCAAATGCACCGCCTGGTCCGAGGCGCAATGTATCTGTGCGGCCTTGCAGACGCAACAAAACAAAGTCGCGCTGTTGGTTGATCACCTTGCCCTTGATGTGGGTAGCTGGCATTTTTTGTTTGTTGCCTTGCGACCACCCTAGGGCAGTGGCGAGCAATAGGCAGCAGAGAAGCATTGTTTTTCTCATTCGTTTATCGGTTGTGTGGCGATGTACAGTTCATCCATTTGTTTTTGATCAATGGTGCTCGGCGCATCGATCATCACATCGCGCCCGCTGTTGTTTTTGGGGAAAGCGATAAAATCACGGATATTGTCGGCGCCTCCGAAGAGTGCGCACAAACGGTCGAAACCAAAAGCTATGCCACCATGCGGAGGTGCGCCATATTCAAATGCATTGAGCAAGAATCCGAACTGGTGCTGTGCCTCTTCGGGGCTGAAGCCCAATAGGTCGAACATGCGCGATTGGATTTTGCGATCGTGGATACGAATGGATCCGCCGCCGATTTCAACACCATTGAGTACGAAGTCGTACGCGTTGGCGCGTGCATCACCGGGCGAAGTTTCGAGTAGATCAAAGTGATCGGGTTTGGGTGCTGTGAAGGGGTGGTGCATGGCAAACCAACGTCCAGCCTCTTCGTTCCACTCCACCAGCGGGAAATCGACCACCCACAACGGTTTGAACTCCTCCGGATTGCGCAGCCCAAGGCGGCCGCCCATCAATAGGCGGAGTTCGCTCAATTGTTTGCGCGTTGCATCGGTGGCTCCGCTGAGTATCAAGATCAAGTCGCCTGCTTTGGCACCTGCTTGTGCAGCGATTTTCTGCCACACGTCTTGACTATAAAATTTATCTACACTGGATTTGAAGGTGCCGTCTTCGTTGCACATGCAGCACACCAATCCCTTTGCACCGATCTGCGGACGCTTGACCCATTCGGTCAACTCATCCACTTGTTTGCGGGTGTAATGTGCACAACCTGCAGCTACTATACCGAGCACGGCCTCAGCTTGATCAAAAATGGCAAAGCCCTGTCCTTGCATGGCTGTGGTGAGATCTTGAAACTCCATCCCAAAACGGATATCGGGTTTGTCGCTGCCGAATCGGCGCATCGCTTCGTCGTAAGTCATGCGCGGTACTGATGGGATGTCGATGCCTTTTACGGTTTTGAAGAGATGCTTCACCAAACCTTCGAAGGTGTTGAGAATATCTTCTTGCTCCACAAAAGCCATTTCACAATCGATTTGGGTGAACTCAGGCTGACGGTCGGCACGCAAATCCTCGTCGCGGAAACAGCGCACGATTTGATAGTACCGATCATATCCGCCTACCATCAAGATTTGTTTGAAGGTTTGAGGCGATTGAGGCAAAGCATAAAATTGCCCTGGATTCATCCGCGATGGCACTACAAAGTCGCGTGCTCCTTCGGGTGTACTTTTAATCAAATACGGTGTTTCGATTTCCAAAAAGGACAACGAATCCAAATACTTGCGGGCTTCGATGCCGATTTTGTGTCGGAGCACCAAATTGTTTTTCAAAGGATTGCGGCGCAAATCCAAGTACCTCCATTGCATGCGCAAGTCGTCACCGCCATCGCTTTCGTCTTCGATGGTGAAAGGCGGGGTTTTGGAGGCATTGAGCAATTCGAGTTGTTCAACGAAGATCTCGATGTCGCCTGTAGCCATTTGGTCGTTTTTTGAAAAACGTTCCACCACCTTGCCCGTGGCCTTGATCACGAATTCACGACCTAGGGTGCGTGCTTGTTCCATGACTTTGGCGTCCGATTTTCCTTCTTCCAAAAAGAGTTGGGTAATGCCGTAGCGATCGCGCAAATCGATCCAAAGCAAACCGCCTTTGTCGCGTGAGCGTTGAACCCAACCGCTCAATGTAACGGTTTGTCCAATATGTGATGCGCGCAATTCGCCGCAAGTATGACTTCTATGCATATATATATAAGGTATAACTTCGATGAGGGGGCAGATACGAGACCTGCGTCCAAAAGATGCGCAAAGATAAGGCCTGTTGACGATATCGGGAGGAAAGGATTGGATGAAACATGACCAATAGGCGATGAGGCGAAGGATGCGCTGATCGATGTTGATCGAGCTCTACAAAGAGGATTCGTTAGCCAATTATTTTCCCGTGCTGCCAAACCCACCGGCACCGCGTTGGGTGGAGTTGAGCTCTTGTGCGGCCGACCATTGGGCTTGGACATAACCTGCGATCACCATTTGCGCGATGCGTTCGCCGTCGTTGATGATGAAATCTTCGCTGCCGTGATTGATCAGCAGCACTTTGATTTCGCCCCTGTAGTCGGCATCGATGGTGCCAGGAGCATTGAGCACGGTGATGCCATGTTTGAAGGCCAATCCGCTTCGTGGGCGAATTTGGGCCTCCAGTCCATCGGGCAGGGCGATGAATAGCCCTGTAGGGATCAAAATTCGAGCGCCCGGCTTCAATACCAAGGGCTCATCCATATTGGCGCGCAGGTCCATCCCCGCCGAGAGCGCTGTCTCATAATGCGGCAAAGGATGTCGCGACCGATTGACAATCTCGATGGTTGTAGCCATTATAGACCGGTGAAGGTTGGTTTTCTTTTTTCCAAGAAGGCCGTAGTTCCTTCGGTAAAGTCGGCCGTGCCGAAACAATTTCCAAATTCGGTTATTTCGGTGGTGTACCCGTTTTGGCCATCGCGGAAGCCCGCGTTGACCGAGCGAATGGCGGCTGCAATAGCAGTTGGTGAATTTTTGGCAATACGAGCGGCGATTTCCAAACACTTGTTCATCAAATCGGCCTGCGGCACAACGGCATTGACCAACCCCCAATCCAATGCTTCAGCGGCGGGGATCATGGCGGCCGAGGTAATCATTTCCATGGCTTTGCCCTTACCGACCAATTGGGCCAAACGCTGTGTTCCGCCGTAACCAGGAATCACACCCAGGGTCACCTCGGGCAGTCCCATTTTGGCGTTGTCAGAAGCAACACGCATGTGCGTGCTCATGGCCAATTCAAGACCACCGCCCAAGGCAAAGCCGTTGACAGCGGCAATGACCGGTTTGCTCATGTTTTCTACAAAGTCGAACAACAACTTTTGACCACGGGCAGCGAGCATGCTACCCTCCGATACCGAAAAACGAGCAAACTCCTTGATATCGGCACCAGCAACAAACGCTTTTTCGCCAGCCCCGGTAAGAATGATGCACCGCACAGCTTTGTTGATATCGGCCAATGCCAAAGCCTTGTTCAACTCTTCGATGGTAGCGCCATTGAGGGCATTGAGTTGGTCGGGGCGGTTGATCGTGATGATCATGATGTCGCCTTGGTGTTCGGTGATAATGGTGTTGTAAGACATAATAGAAAATCGTGTTTAGGGGCGACGAAGGTAAAAGCGGGAGACGCTTGTTCCAAACCTTTGCACACAAGTTCAGGTGGAATGTGGGGCTTGGGCGGAAGATGGGGGATGCCGTAACTTGCGCCCCCGGAATGAAGCAGAAGTTTGTCTTCAATATTATCTTGTTGGTGATTTTGAATCTGTTGGTGAAGCCAGTCTATATATTGGCTGTGGAAGCAGAGGTTCAAAACAAAGTGGGAGCCGAATCCTACGGGACGTATTTTGCCTTGTTGAATTTGAGTTTTTTGATGAATATTTTGTTGGATTGGGGAATAACCAATTGGAATACAAGGCATATCGCACAAAACAGCAGCGTTCTTCAAAAGCACTTTTCCAAGCTGTTTACATCGCGTTTCATTTTGATTTTGGTCTTTATACCGGCCATTTTTATCGCGGCCATCGCCCTGCATTATCGCGGCGAGCAACTGTGGTTGTTGTCGATCATTGCGTTGAGTCAGGTGTTTGCGTCGTTGTTGTTGTTTTTGCGGAGCAATTTGGCGGGGCTTCATTTGTTCAAAGAGGACAGCATGGTTTCGATTTTGGACCGGAGTTTTATGATTTTGGCGTTGGGTTATTTGCTATGGGGGCGGTCCAACGATGCCGGTTTCGATATTTTTTGGCTGGCCTATGGCTTACTTTTTTCATACATCGCGGCGTGTTCAGTGGCCTTTTGGATTTTGTGGAAACACATTCGCCCGGTCAAATGGATGTTGGATTGGCCATTTACCCTGAGCATCCTCAGACAAAGTACACCGTTTGCCTTATTGATTGCAGTGAGCATGCTGGGGGCGAGGACCGACGCCATATTGTTGGATCGATTGGCGGGAGCGGATGAGGCTGGAATTTACGCCATGGGCTTTCGGTTTTTTGAGTCTTTGAGCATGATCGCATATCTTTTTGGAGGTCTTTTGTTGCCCATGTTTGCTCGGGCATTGAGCGAGCGCGAGGACATCACAGGGTTGGTGCACATGGGATGTAAGTTTTTGTTTGCCGGCTGTTTTGCGGCGGCGATCTGGTGTTTTGTCGATGCGAAGGCCATCCTTTCCCTGTTTTACATGAATCATTTGGATCAGGCCGGTGAGACCTTCAAATGGCAGATGCTGGCAGCAGTTTGTTTTTCAATGCAATATGTTTTTGGGACGTTGCTCACGGCCGATGGGCAATTGCGGCCCTTGATCCGCATTGCCTTGGTGGGAGTGGTGTACAACGTGGCATTGAATCTATGGTATATCCCGCAGTTTGGCAGTGTTGGCGCAGCGATGGCGTGTTTGTTGACACAGGCTTTGATATTGAGCATGCAGGTGTATGTGGTGTATTTGCGTTACCGCATCCAAGGCATGTCGAATCTGTTTTGGCGCATGTTGGCCTATGCAGTGGTGCTGATTGCCGGAGCGTATTTTTATGAAAACCAGACAATATTTCGTTTGGGCACAGCGTTAGACGCGGGAATTTTCGGAATCTTTGCTGTAGCAGTAGCGGTGCTGACGGGTTTGTTGGATTGGCGGGCGGGGCAGCGCATGTTGAGAGCGAAGTTTTAAATCCAAGCGTTGGAGGAATAAACTTTAGTGCACAGATGAGTCAATCCGATTAGCTTTGTACCTTAATTCAAGAACCTAATACCCGGACCCCTATTTATGAGTAATGTGTCCAGACCATCGCAAGATACCAGTCTAGAATCTTCTAATTTATTGGTGCTTTTGTATAAATGGCGCAAACCGATCATTGTTGCCTGTGGAATTGCAGCAGTGGTTTCGGCGGCCGTTTCGCTGTTGATGACCGAAAAATACCGAAGCACGGTCATTCTTTATGCAGCCCAACAACACAGTTTTGGTGCTCAATTGCTAGAAGATCTGAAGACCGAGGACATATTGGCATCGGGCGAGGAGGAGGATGCCGAACGCTTGTTGCAGATGATCAATAGCGATCAGGTGCGCAACCGGATCATCGAGAAGTACAAATTGTATGAAATATATGAGATCAATCCGCAAGACAAAGGATCGCGCACATTGATTGGCCGGGAGTACAACGACAATGTATCGGCCAAGTTGACCAAATTTGGTTCGGTCGAGATCTCGGTGCTGGATGTGGATCCCGATCGGGCGGCAAACATGGCCAATGACATTGCCTTGTACGCCGATACGCTCAGCAATCAGTTGCGCAGTGAGCGTGCATTGCAGGCGTTTCGGTACGCTGAAAATTCATTAAAAACCCTTGAGGAGGAGGTGCGCATCATGGAAGACAGTATGCGTGTGTTGCAGGAGATGGGGGTTTATTCATACGTGGATCAGATCGCAGCATTAACCGAAATGTATGGTACCGCCATTGCAGAGGGACATCCCGATCGCGCCAATCAGTTGAAAGAACAGATGGATTTTTTGTCCAAATACGGAACCACCTACAACAGGTTGACCTCGCGATTGGAGGACAGCTATGACAAGTTGGGGACTTTGCGCAAACGATTTGATTTGATGAAAATCGACGTCGACAGCAATATTGCAAACATGAGCATCGTGGACCGTGCGAGTCCTGCCGATAAAAAATTCTACCCTGTCCGTTGGTTGATCGTAGCCATGAGTGTGGCGAGTGTCTTTGTGTTGACAGTGATTTTATTGCTCATTTGGGACAATTTTAAGCGATTGCGCTTGGAAGGTAAGCTCTAACCGATGGCACTTGATTTCAAAAAGCGATTGCTCTATGCGCTAATTGGGTTGTACCTAATCGCAATGGTCATTTGTTTATTGAATGATTTCTATTACATCTTTTTGTTGCCGGCTGTGCTCGGTGTGTTGTATTGTGCGTTTTACCACTTGGAGTATTTGTTGCTGTTTGCGGTTGCAGCTACGCCGTTGAGCCTCAATTTGGAGGAACAGGAAATCGCGGGTGTTGGGCTTTATCTTCCCACCGAGCCGTTATTGGCCGGATCGATGTTGCTGATGTTTTTTAAGATGCTTTCCAACAAGAGCATCGACAAGCGCATTTTTCATCATCCCATCGCATATCTACTTTACATCTATTTGGCTTGGATTGCATTGACGTGCATCACCAGTGCGTATCCCATTGTCAGCATTAAGTTTCTCATCACCCGTCTGTGGTTCATCAGCACCATGTTTTTTTTGATGACCCATATGTTTCAAAGCCCCAAACGGATATGGCAATTTGTGTTGTGTTATATGTTTTCGCTGACGGCAGTTATCGTTTACACCGTAGTGCGTCACTCGGAGTATGGATTTGATAAAGAGTCTGCGCATTGGGTGATGGAGCCGCTGTTTAAGGATCATACCAGCTATGGAGCGGTGTTGGCCATGTTTACCCCGATGCTTTTGGCATTGTTGAGTTGGCGCAACATGAACTTGCTGTTGCGGGTGATTTTGTCGATCGCAGCGATCATCCTGATCGTTGGATTGGTGCTTTCATTTACCCGAGCAGCTTGGCTGAGCGTGGTTGGGGCTGGAGGTATTTTGGTAATAATGCTTTTGAAGGTCCAACTGCGGACCTTGTTGCTGAGTACGGCCTTGGCGGGCGGTATGTTGGTGTTGGCTT
This sequence comes from Flavobacteriales bacterium, assembly GCA_947463065.1. Classification (GTDB taxonomy): domain Bacteria; phylum Bacteroidota; class Bacteroidia; order Flavobacteriales_D; family Sanyastnellaceae; genus CANHSF01. Next base: position 12,603 of record CANHSF010000014.1, read on the forward strand.
GGGACGATATTCAGGTGTCCTTGAAAGGCAACAAACAAGAGAGCAGCGATAAATTGGATGAGCACGTGAGTAGCATTTCCAATGTTTCTAGCGATGCGAGCAACTTGGAGCGATTGAACCGCTGGAATTGTGCGATGGAAATGTTTTATGAGCGTCCAATAGTGGGGTGGGGCCCAGGCACTTATCAGTTTGTTTATGCCCCGTTTCAGCGCAGTGGCGATCGCACCATCATCAGCACCAATCAGGGCGATGGAGGCAATGCCCATAGCGAGTATTTGGGACCATTGTGTGAACAAGGTGTGCCCGGATTGCTGCTCTTTGTTGCTTTGTTGTATATGGTGTCGGACCTGGCGTTTCGGCTGTTTTATACACTCAAGACGTACCACAACAAGTTGATGGTGGCAGGTGCGTATTTGGGACTCATGACATATTTCATCCACGGAACCCTGAACAATTATCTCGACACCGACAAGGCCAGCGTTCCATTTTGGGGTTTTATTGCCATATTGGTTTCGTTGGATCTATATCATCGCCAAGGCGAAATGCCCAGCCCCACCACCCAACCCCAAGCCCGTTAATTTCCCGCAGAGCGCAATGGTCATTGCGCATTTCAATTGTATAAATCACCTTCGATTGTACAATGCCCAGCCCCACCACCCAACCCCGCTGATGTCCCGTAGGGTTGACCCCCGTTATAATGTCCGCACTACAAAATTTAAACATTCTGGTTTCTAGCGGTTTATATGAAATTTAACAAAAACCGCAACCATTCTAATACAATTGTAGTAGAAAGCCTCAATAAATGAATTATTGAGATGAACTACCCAAGTGTATCTGCAATTTGTGTTTTGAAGGGATATTTTGATCGGTGCGCACCTGGCAATGACATTGCAGGCCATCGGACCGCATCAATTGCGCATTTCAAGCAGGCAATAACCCATGCCGAAGAAAGCCATTCCCCATTGCACAACACGATCTTGCGCCAACCGGCCAACAGCCAAGAATTCAAGATGGGCCCAACGGCGCGACTTGAGATTCACCGAAAATATGTTTTGCTGCATTTCGAATAAGTCGAAACGCGAAAAAACCAACAGAAGATGCCTGACCAGCTTTGACTTTACGTTTTTCGTTTGAATTATCAAGAAGTTTTCATGTTTAAATTCTCAACCCTCACCGTTGTATTTGCCTTAATTACAACATCATTACTGGCCCAAACAACACGCACCTGGAACGGTTCCGTTTCTACCGCTTGGGCCAATGCTTCCAACTGGACACCCTCTGGTATTCCTCTGACCACAGACCATGTGGTGATTGTGACCGGGTCCAATGTCTGTACCTTGAGTGCCAATACCAGCATTACCAATTGCACCATCAATTCGGGAACACTGAATCTCAATGGTTTTACCTTGACATCCACCGGGGTGGCAGTGGCCAATAGCGGCGCATGCAACAGCGGTACGTTCAATGCCACCGGCACGAGCGCGACATTTGCAGGAACCACATTTGGCGCTGCGATCACTGCGACCACGGGTGCATTGGTGTTTTCGGGAGGTGTCTTCAATAGCACGGTAACCGTCACCAAAACCGGATCGAGCAACGACGTTGGTCAAGGCGGTTGCACCTTCAATGGTGTTTCTTCGTTTACCAATACCGGTAGTGGATACTTGATGTTTGGTAATGGAGCATCCACGCCAGACAGATGGAATGCCGACGTGACTTTTACCAACTCCGGTTCGGAGCGTATTCTTCCCGGTTGGAACGCCGCTGGCAATCAATTCAACGGAAACGTGTTTGTGAATACTTCGGGCTCATCACAGGGGATTAACTTTTGTGGTGGATCTGTAAGTGCAACGGCCACATTAGCTGCCACACGCACCATTTCGGCGGGTTCTACCGGCTTAACAGCGGGTTATTTGATTTTGCAACGATTCACTCAGTTGGGTTCGGCTGCGGTGAATTTGACCGCAACAGCCAATACGTCCTACATTCAGTTTGGTCCTTCTTCAACGATTGGAGGTAACCTAACAGTGAACTCCACGGGTATTTTGTTTCATGGCTGTACTTTCAACGGTACGGTGAATGCTACCAAAACAGGAGTGAGCAACGATGCCGGCAACGGTGGTTGTGTGTTCAATGGTGTTTCTACTTTTACCAACAATGGCAATGGATTTTTGATGTTTGGTAACCAAGCAGCATCTCCCGATATATGGAATGCCGACGTGACTTTTGCCAACAATGGAGCAGAACGCATATTGCCCTGTTGGAATGCCATTGGCAATCAGTTCAACGGCAATATTTTTGTCAACACCTCGGGTTCATCTCAAGGAATTCATTTTTGTGGTGGATCGGCATCGGCCACAGCAACACTAGCTGCCACTCGCACTATTTCAGCGGGTACAACTGGTTTGACAGCTGGTTATCTCATTTTGTCTCGCTTCACCCAATTGGGTTCTGCGGCTATTAACTTGGTCGCAACGGGGGTTAATTCCTACATCCAGTTTGGTCCAAGTTCATCAACAGGCGGAAATGTTACGGTTAATGCACCAAGTATTTTATTGAATGGCTGTACCTTCAATGGTACAACTGATTTTACCAAAACGGGTGTTAACAATGACAATAGCAGTGGTGGTAACACCTTTGTTGGCGCATCTGTTTTCAACCATAATGGTACGGGTAATTTTTTGCTTGGAAATGGACTTCCCGATGTTTGGAGCAGTGCGGCTACCTTTAACAACAATGCGGGCGGTATCATTTATATCGCACACAATCACTCGGGTTTGACCACCAGCTTCGCAAGTACTGTAGAATTCAACAATATCACTTCGGTGGGTGGCGCTCCGGGCATTCGATTAGCAGAGGCAGGCACTACAGCAACCGTTACATTCAATGGCGCGGTTACCATTGTCAATGGTGGTACTGCACCGAGTCCGCATATTCTATTCGGAAGTGGCAACAACTCAAATATCTTCAATTTTAATTCTACACTTACTGTAAACCAAAACAACACAGGCACCGGTGCCATTACGCAATTTGGCGGCACAGCAACTGTAAACTTGGCGGAGAATGTTGTGGTGACCAACACCTCTGGTAACGGGTCTTGGATTGGCTTCACCATGAATGGTGGAACGACAACATTGGCCTTGGGCAAGACAATAACAATTGGTGCCGGTGGTTTTAGCAACGGAACACTTTTCCTTCGTCGTTTCAATCAATTGGGTTCAACTGCTCAGTCGTTTAACATGACAGGATTAGGCACCTTGACCATTGGTCCTGGCTCAACATTCAATGGTAATGTAACCGGTGTTGCTCCATCGGTATTTTTGAATGGTTGTACGTATAACGGCACAGCTACCTTCACCAAAACGGGATCGGCGGGCGACAACGGCACAGGTGGCAACATTTACAACGGTGTTTGTAGCATCACCAATGCAGGCTCCAACTTTTTGGTTTTGGGTCAGTCTAACCCCGATATCTACAACCAAGATGTGACCTTCACCAACACAGGCTCGGAGCGTTTGTTGCCCGGTTGGGTTGCTTCGGGCAACCAATACAACGGGAACATATTCGTGAACAGCACAGGCTCCTCCATGGGGATCAATTTCAATGGAGGCAATAGCAATGCGAGCTCTACACTAGCAGCCACTAGGAGCGTGTTCATTGGCGGATTGGGTTACAGTTCAGGTTATCTGATTCTTCAACGTTTTACCCAGTTGGGCAGTGCTGCTATGAATCTGACCTTAAGCCCGGGTTCAAATTATGTTCAATTTGGTCCCAATGCCCAAATAGGTGGAAATACCACAGTGACTTCTCCACGTGTTTTCTTGGAGGGTTGTGTATTTCAGGGCACAACGAACTTTACCAAAACAGGTACAGGCAATGACCATAGCGCAGGTGGAAATACATTCACTGGACCATGCGTTTTGAATCACCAAGGTTCGGGGAATTTTTTGTTGGGAGCATCCACGCTGGATAGCTGGTTGAGCACAGCGACTTTCAACAACTCATCCGATGGAATCATTTATTTGGCCCATAGCCACGGCGGTGGCACATCGGTTTTTGCGGGTGCAGTTATAGTAAACAACACATCTGCAGGAAGCGGAAATCCAGGTGTGCGTTTTGCCGAAGCATCATCCAATGTGGGTGTAACGTTTCAGTCGACGGTCACGATCAACAACGCGGGAACCGGCAATGGAAATTACGTTTCATTTAGCAATGGCGGCGGCAACAATACAATCACCTTCAATGGAGTTGTGACGGTCAATCAGACCAACACCGGCACAAGTGCAATCACCTATTTTGGTAGTCAGGGCACCATTCTTCTCAACGAGAATGTGGTGGTCAACAACACCTCAGGTTCTGGTTCTTGGGTAGGTTTCTCCATGAACGGAGGCTCCACGACGTTGGCTGCCGGTAAAACCATCACCATTGGGTCGACTGGATTTTCGAACGGTTTGCTGTACTTGCGTCGATTCAACCAATTGGGTGCAACCCCACAAAGCTTGACCCTTACAGGAAATGGTGGAATCGTTTACGGACCCAGCGCGAGCTTTGGAGGCAATGTCACTTCGGTGAGCCCAAGCTTGTTCTTCAATGGCTGTGTGTTTAGCGGAACAACCAACTGCACCAAAAATGGTGCATCGGGCGACTGGTCTGCAGGTGCAAACACCTTTACGGGCGCTTCAACGATCACCAATACATCTTCAGGTATATTGGTGTTTGGAAGTGGATCTTCTGACAATTGGTTGAGCGATGTTACTTTTAACAACAGCGGCACTGCTGTGATATATGTTGCACACAATCACAATGGAGCAACCTCTACTTTCAATGGTGCTGTGACCATCAATGTCACCAGTTCAGGCACGGCCAATTCTGGTGTTCGATTTGCCGAGGCTTCTAGCACGGGAGTTGTGGTATTCAATGGTCCTGTTGTGGTGAACAACGGTGGAACCGGAACAAGCAACTACGTTGGATTTGCCAACAGCACCGCAGGCAACACCATTACCTTCAACAACACCTTGACCATCAATCAAACCAACAGCGGTACCTCTGCCCTCACGATGGTAGGCAACAGTTCGGTGATTCAACTGAATGACAACGTTGTGGTAAACAATACTTCGGGTGCCAACTCATGGGTGGGTTTTGCCATGAATGGTGGCTCGGCTACTTTGGCGAGCGGCAAGACCATTGCGATTGGTGCAACAGGCTTCAACAATGGCGACCTTTACTTGCGTCGCTTCACTCAATTGGGCACTACCGCTCAATCGTTGACATTGACAGGCACAGCAGGTTTGACTTATGGTCCAGCGTCCACATTCAATGGCGCGGTGACATCGGTCAGCCCTTCGTTGTTCTTCAACGGATGTATCTTCAGTAGCACAACAGACATCACAAAGAACGGCAATGCCGGCAACACATCGGCTGGTGCAAACACCTTTGTAGGCAATGCCATTTTGACCAATGCCGGTTTCGGTAATTTGGTGATGGGCAATGGCTCGTCGGATCAGTGGTTGGGCAATGCAACCTTCAACAACAGTGGAGCAGGAATACTTTACATCGCTCACAACCACAATAGCGCTACAACTGCTTTCAATGGTGATGTAGTGATCAACGTCACATCGGGAGGAACAGCAGCCTCGGGTGTTCGATTTGCAGAAGCATCGAGCTCGGGCATTGTTACCTTCAATGGTCCGGTAACCGTGAACAACGGCGGAACAGGCTCAAGCAATTATGTGGGTTTTGCAAATGGCACAGCAGGCAATACGATAAATTTCAACAACACCTTAACGATCAATCAGACCAACAGTGGCACCTCCGCACTTACACTTGTGGGCAATAGCTCGCAGATTCAATTGAACGGCAACGTGGTGTTGAACAATACTTCAGGGCCTAGCTCCTATATCGGTTTTGGTATGTCTGGAGGCGCAGTTGCATTGGCCAATGGCCGCACCATTGCCATCGGTGGAACGGGATTCACCAATGGTGCATTGTATTTGCGCCGCTTGACCCAAGTTGGCAATACCAGTCAAACCATAAATCTTACTGGCACCGCACAGTTGTTTGTACAAAACAGCAGCACGTTCAATGCAAATTTGATTTATACTGCTCCACAAGTCATTGTAGAGGGAAGCACTTTCAATGGCGTTTCTCGCTTTACGAAAACAGGAGGATCGAACAACTATTCGGCTGGTGGAAATATTTTTAACGGCAATACCCATTTCATCAATACAGGCATTGGTGATTTTGGATTGGCCAATGGCACGGGCGATGATTTCAATGCATTGGCTCGCTTTGTTCAAACAGGAACCGGTTTGATGCGTCCTATTCACAACGCGACATCTACCTTCTCGGGCAATATTGCGGTGGACAGCTGCACAACAGCCATCACGTTTGGAACAGCCGGTAATGGTATCATGTTGATCGATGGAATCGGAGCGCAACAGTTCAACGGTGACGCTGCGTTTATTCCAACGGTCAACAGATTGACCATGAACAATGGCACAGGCGGATCATTGACATTGAATGTTCCTGTCATCAACTCGTCGTCTACTGTCTTTACTTCAGGTGATATATTCACTACCGGATCGAACTATTATCGATTCAATGCTGGTGCCACCTATAGCGGTGTTTCCAATGCCAGTCATATTGCTGGTGTTGCTCGCCGCATGGGTGTAGGTTCGTTTGTATATCCTGTAGGCAATGGCACGGTGTATCAACCTGTAACAGTAAATGCAAGCGCCAATGCATCGGGCATGGATGTGCAGTATCTTTCTGCCGATGCCGGACCGGGTGCATTCATTGGAGGTGTGGCTTCACCGCCGAATTTGACGACTTACAACACGCAAGAATATTGGAACCTCGTTCCTGTATCGACAGCTACAGGAACTGTAACAGTAAATTGGGATGGTGTAAACGATGCGGCTGTAACGACGCTTGCAGAAGCACGAGTGGCCCATAAATTTACAGGCAACTGGCAAAACGAAGGAGCCACAACTGCTGGTACAATTGCCAATGGCAACGTGACCAGTGATGCGATCAGCACTTGGGGACCATTTACCTTGGGCACCACTTGCCCAACCCCAATAAGCATTTCTTGTCCTTCGAATGTAACCGTAGCGGCTCCAACAGGCGCTTGTACAGCCAGTGTGACTTTACCTTTGGCTACTGCCGCTGGTGTTTGCGGGACCACTGTAATTACCAATAACTTCAATGCCGGAGGCGCAAACGCTTCAGGCAATTACCCCATCGGTGTTACCACGGTAACCTTTACAGCGACTTCAGCAACAGGTTCATCGGCCACATGTTCAATGACTGTTACTGTGACCGATAATCAAGGTCCTGTTTTGACTTGCCCAGCAAACATCACACAAAATGTGGTCGCAGGATGCGATGCCTTTGTAACCGTGCCGCAGGCTATAGCAGTTGACCAATGCGTACAACAATATTCATTGAATTTTGCGGGTGGTACAGAGGTGATGACGACACCGAATGCCTCAGCTTTGCAATTGACAGGCAACTACACCATTGAGGCCAGTGTGTTTGTTGAAGGAACGGTGAATGACTGGGTACGCGTGGTTGGAAAGGGAGCGAATAGCACACGCAATTATGGTTTGTGGTACCATAGAAACGCCAATCGATGGTTGTTTCAAGCAATGAATACAGACGGAACTACGGTAAATGCCGAGTTTATTGGTACAGTTAATTTAAATCAGTGGTACCACATGGCCGGCGTTAAAAACGGAAATTCTTATTCGTTGTATTTAAATGGTGTCCTAGTGGCCACAGCGAATACGAATTTATCGCCCATAACGTCAACAGATCCATTGTTGGTGGGTAATGGCATTCACTCTGGCCATATCGGAAATATTGACAATGTGCGTTTGTGGAACTCCGCTTTGACTGCTGCACAAATTGCATGTTCGGCTTCGGGTACGCCATGTGCCAATCCAAGTGGTTTGATTATCAATTACGATTTTGAATCGGGTATCGGTGGTCCAGTGGTATTTAACCGAGCTTCTGCCTCGCACAATGGAACAGTATCTTCCACAATGACCAATTCGGATTGGGAAACAAACAATGCGCCAGGCAATGGTGTGTTCATCACCAACAACAGAACCAATACATGCGATGCTTCTGGTACCTATAATCTCGGCACAAGCTCTATCGTATGGACAGCTACAGATGCAGGAGGCAATACATCTACCTGCACAAGCACCGTTACACTGATTGATGCGTTGGCGCCAAGCATTACATGTCCAGCCACCATAAATGCAACGACAGCGGCGGGAACGTGTGGAGCAGTAGTTACCTATACTACACCTGTGGCCATTGACAATTGTGGCAACTGCGCTTCACCGCCTACAATCTCAGGCATGACCTTGTTGGGAACCAACAATGGAGCGGCCTATTATATTTCCAATGCTGGAACCAACTGGAACGCAGCAAATGCAGCGGCCCTGGCAGCAGGCGGTTATTTGTTATCGATCAATTCGGCAGCAGAAAATACGTTTGTATTGAATGCTGTAACGACCACTTTGGGATCGTTTAATCCGTACTGGATGGGATTGAACGATGCTGCCGCTGAAGGTACGTTTGTTTGGTCCAATGGTCAACCTGTAACTTACTCCAATTGGAACTCAGGTCAGCCCGATAATTCAGGCAATGCAGAGGATTTTGGTCAAGTATGGACAGCGGCCGGTACGTGGAATGATAACAACGGTTCAACTAGTATGCGCTATGTTGTGGAATTGCCTTGTATTCCTGTGACACGCACTGCTGGTTTGGCTAGCGGAAGCACCTTCCCCTTGGGAACTACTGTAGTAACCCATACAGCCACAGACGCTAGCGGTAACACCGTGACGTGTTCGTTCAACGTAGTGGTTACAGACAATATCGCTCCGACCATCACTTGTCCAGCGGCACAAAATTTAACATTGGGTGCTAGCTGCACTGCAACATTGCCCAATTATGCCTCATTGGCGATTGTTTCGGACAACTGCACAGCGAATTCTGTTTTGGTTATTACACAAAGTCCAGCCGCTGGAACTGTGGTTACCGGCCAAGGCACAACCGTGGTGACATTAACAGTTCAAGATGCGGCAGGCAATACAACAAGCTGTAATTTTAATGTGAACAGATTGGATACGACGGCACCTGCCATGGTGTGTCCAGCAAATATTTCAACCAATGTATCGGGAGTTTCTTGCAGCGCGGCAGTGAACTACACACTCAGCATGACCGATAATTGCACGACTCCAGCCAATTGCTCACCAGACGCTATAGCTGGTTTCATCAAGATTGGTGTATTTGGAGGCCATACGTATTTCAGATCAACCACACCATTGACATGGACGGCTGCCAATACACAAGCCAATGCTTTGGGTGGCCACTTAGTGACCATTACAAGCGCTGCTGAGAATACCTATTTGCAGACCTTCGCAAATCACTGGATTGGATTGACCGACCAAGTGACCGAAGGCATTTATGCTTGGGTAACAGGCGAGTCGTTGACCTATACGAATTGGCAATCTGGTGAGCCGAACAATAGCGGAAATGAAGATTTTATAGCCATATGGAATACTTCAGGTGCATGGAACGATTGGATAGGAACCGGCACTGCGAATTACATCGTGGAGTTTGATTGCAGCTACAACTTGTTGGCTGGTTTGCCATCGGGCTCTGTTTTCCCAGTGGGAACTACGGTCAATACATACACCGTAACCGATATCGCTGGCAATACGTCTGCACCATGTTCTTTCAATGTAGTGGTGGTAGACAATATCAACCCTACTATTTCGTGCCAAAGCAATGTCACGAGCACCGTGGCTGCAGGGACTTGCTCTCGTTCGATTGCATCAACGAACCCTACTTTTGCAGATAACTGCAGTGTAACAACATTGACATGGTCCATGACCGGGGCAACCGTTTTGTCTTCTCCAACACTTGGTTTGAACTATGTCGGCACCCAAACATTCAATGTCGGTGTGACAACCGTGACCTATGTAGCTACTGATGCGTCAGGCAACACGGCCACATGTTCATTCACCGTGACCATTGGTGACAATATCAATCCTACAATTTCATGCCCATCAAACATTACACAGTCGGTAGCCGCAGGATCATGCACGGCAACAATTTCTACAACAGCTCCAACTACTGCAGATAACTGCAGCGTAGCTGTTTTGCGTTGGGTGTTGACCGGTGCCACCGTGGCCAACTCACCACTGACGGGCATTAACAATCTTGGTACATATACCTTTAATATTGGTACAACAGTAGTTACTTACACGGTGGTCGATGCAGCAGGTAATTCTTCAGTATGCAGCTTCAATGTAGTAATAAACGATAATATAGCTCCAACCATCACTTGTCCAGCCAATGCCAGTGCAAACGTGGCTGCAGGTTCTTGCTCTGCGAGTGTAATAACCGCAAACCCGGTTTACGCCGATAACTGTTCAGTTTCCAAATTGACTTGGGCCATGAGCGGCGCTACTGTGGCACTTTCTCCTTCAACAGGTATCAATCTTGTGGGCACATACACGTTTAATGCGGGAACCACTGCTGTTACCTACACGGTAGAAGATGCCGCGGGTAATATTACCTCGTGCTCATTCAACGTAGTTGTAACCGATAACATCAATCCAACCATTGCTTGTCCATCGAATGTAACCGCAAGCGCTTCAGGTGCAGGTTGCTCGGCAAGCGTTTCAACATCAAATCCTACAACGGCCGACAACTGTGCGGTGACGCGTTTGACTTGGGTGATGACAGGTGCTACAACGGCTTCTTCGCCATCAACTGGAATCAACAACGTTGGCACGTACACCTTTAACGTGGGTGTAACAACGGTCACGTATACCGTTCGCGACGCCAACAACAACAGCACAACATGCACATTTACTGTGACTGTCACCGATACGGTGCAACCAGTCGTGACTTGTCCTGCCAACGTATCTGTAAATGTGGATCCTTCTGTTTGTGAACAAACCGTTTCGGTAACCAACCCCACCATTTCGGATAATTGTACCGTTTCACGTTTGACTTGGGCAATGACGGGGGCGATCGAAGATAACTCACCAGCAACCGGTATCAATTATGTCGGCACCTATGTGTTTCCACAGGGTGTAACAACAATTACCTATACGATAACCGATGTGGGAAATAATAGCTCAACGTGTTCATTCACGATTACTGTAAATGATAACATTGCCCCGACGATTGTTTGTCCAGGAACAGTTACCACCGTTCTGAATCCTAACGATTGTTTTGCCAGCGGAGTTGCTTTGGGCATTCCGACCATCGACGATAACTGCGGTGTGGAAGATGTGTTCAACAATGCGCCAACCAATTTTGGTCTAGGTGCAACAACGGTAACCTGGACAGTAACGGATGTAGGTGGTTTGACCGCCACATGTGCCCAAACGGTAATCGTTACAGACAACGTCGCTCCAACAATCACTTGTGCAGCCGGTGTCACAGCAAACGCGACCTCGGGACTGTGCAATGCACCCGTCGTTGTTGTTCCACCAAGTTTATCAGAATTGTGTAACAGTTCGAACGCACTTGCCTTTGATGGCACCAATGACTTCATCAACTTGTCCAGCAATGTTTTGTCGACTGCAACCAGCTTCACATACGAAGCGTGGGTCTATGTGCGAAATCATAGGAACTGGGCACGTGTGCTGGATATGGGCAATGGCCCAGGCGTGAGCATGTATTTATCTACAAGTAACGCTTTAACAGGAATTCCTCGATTCGCGATCAACATAGGCGGTGGCGAACAACAACTCAACGCTACCGCGCCACTTCCGATCAATACGTGGAAACACATTGCAGTTACCCTCAGCGGAACAACTGCACGTCTATTCATCGATGGGGTTCAAGTGGCTCAGAATACCTCCTTCAGTTTAAGTCCTGCCTCTTTGGGTAGCACTTCTACGAATCGCATCGGAAGATCGCAAACAGCTTCTCATGGCTATTTTGATGGCATGATCGATGAGGTTCGTTTCTGGAACGTGGCGCGAACTCAAGCACAAATTCAACAAAGCATGGCGGTTTCTTTGAATGGAAACGAAGCCGGTTTGGTACGTTATTTCAGAATGAACCAAGGTGTCGGCGGCGGTGCTAACACAGGCATGACCACTTTGACCGCAACAACAGGTAACAATGCAACCTTGAACAATTTCGCATTGAATGGTGCATGGTCAAACTTTGTTGTGGCCAATAATACCTTGACCAACGGTGTGTCTTTGACCAATAGTTTCAACAATACTTCAGACGCGAGTGGCAACTACCCAGTAGGAACCACCAACGTAACTTGGACAGCAACAGATGCGTCAGGCAATATTGCAACTTGTGTGCAAACCATCACAATAACAGATACACAATTGCCAACAATCACATGTCCTGCCAACGTAACCGTAAACGCAGCTAATGGTGCATGCTCTGCAACAGGTGTTGCTTTGGGTACACCAACAACTGCCGACAACTGTTCGGTGGCCAGCGTGACCAACAATGCCCCTGCAACTTATCCAGTGGGTGTGACGAATGTGACTTGGACAGTGACTGACGCATCTGGCAATACAGCTACATGCGTTCAAACTGTAACCGTAGTAGACAACCAATTGCCAACAATCACATGTCCTGCCAACGTAACCGTAAACGCAGCTAACGGTGCATGCTCTGCAACAGGTGTTGCTTTGGGCACGCCAACAACTGCCGACAACTGTGCGGTAGCCAGCGTGACGAACAATGCCCCTGCAACTTATCCAGTGGGTGTGACGAATGTGACTTGGACAGTGACTGACGCATCGGGCAATACCGCTACATGCGTTCAAACCGTAA
>CANHSF010000015.1 GCA_947463065.1 Flavobacteriales bacterium
GATGGAAGTGGACGAAGTGGTGAACGCGGCAAAAAATGCACAAGCCGGCGGAGCATCGCGTTTCTGCATGGGAGCAGCTTGGCGCGAAGTTCGGAGCAACCGGGATTTCGACCGCGTTTTGGACATGGTCAAAGAAGTGAATGCCATGGGTATGGAGGTGTGCTGCACCCTCGGGATGTTGAACCAAGAGCAAGCACAAAAACTTGCTGAGGCAGGCCTTTACGCTTACAACCACAACCTCGACACTTCGGAAGAAAACTACCAGCAGATCATCAGCACCCGCACATACGATGATCGCTTGACCACCTTGCAACACGTGCACAAAGCGGGCATCACCATGTGCAGTGGCGGCATCATTGGGTTGGGCGAAACCGACGAAGACCGCATCTCCATGCTGCACACCTTGGCCTCAATGCCCGTGCCGCCCCACAGCGTGCCCATCAACACCTTGGTGGCTGTGGAAGGCACTCCTTTGGAGGACATGAAAAAAATACCGTTTGACACCTTGGTTCGCATGATTGCCACCACACGAATTGTTTTGCCCACGAGCGATGTCCGACTATCTGCCGGACGCATGGACCTCAGTGTTGCAGAACAAGCCTTGTGTTTTCTTGCCGGTGCCAACAGCATTTTTGCCGGCGATCAATTGTTGACCACCCCCAACCCCGATTTCGATGCCGATAAGGCCATGTTTGAGGTCTTGGGATTGCAACCCCGAGCCGCATTTGCCAACGACCCCCGCAAAAAGGAGGAAATACAGCAAGCGTAAAAAACATGGATCAGTTCCAACGGTGGATGCAGGAGGAGTTGAAGGAGCGCGAGCACCAGGGATTGTTGCGCCAAACCGCCGATTACAGCAGATGGATCGACTTCTGTTCCAATGATTATTTGGGCATCGGACGAGATCGTGTTCTCGAAGCATCCATTGAAATGTGGTTGAAGGAATGGAATTGTGCTTCCTATTCCAGTGGCGGATCGCGATTGATCAGTGGACATGCCGCCCATCATGAAGCCGTTGAGCGATTCATAGCTACCCAACACCAAACAGAAGCTGCACTATTGTTCGACAGCGGATACATGGCCAATCACGGCTTGATAACTGCCTTGGGAAAACGCGGAACCACATTCCTATTGGATGCCCATTGCCATTCCAGCATTGTTCGATCGGCCCATCAAAGCCAAGCCGATCATGTGTACAAATTTGCGCACAACCGGCTCGATGCCTTGGAGCAAAAACTTCGCACCACCAAAGGACGCATCATTGTCTATGTTGAGCGTGTTTATAGCATGGATGGCGATTGTGCCGACATTTCATCCCTCTTGGAAATGTGTTCACTTTATGATGCACAATTGATCGTAGATGAAGCCCATGCCTTTGGATGGCAAGGACCGCAGCGCATCGGCATGGTGCATGCCCCTCACAAGGCCCTGTTGGCAAGAGTTTTCACTTATGGCAAAGGAGCAGGATGCCATGGTGCCTCAATAGCAGGAAGCCGTATGCTTCGGGATTACTTGGTCAATTTCAGTGCACCCTTCATTTACACCACCGCGACCACTCCGCATCTGGTTGCCGCCATACGCAGTGCTTACGACTACTTGCTCGTGCATGCCGAGCGAACAGCTGCGTTGCTCGACAACATCGCCTACTGGAAAAACCACATGGGAGCATCCACGGCCGGCGACGGTCCCATTCAAATCATCCGACACCCCCAAGCGGGTGCATTGGCGGCCATGGCTCAATCCGAAGGATTGGGAGTTAAGGCCATATTGCCTCCAACGGTAAAGCCCGAACATACCTGTCTGCGCGTGTGTTTGCACAGCTACCAGAAACAAGAAGACATGCAGCGACTCATTGCCCTGATACAACAAAACCTATGAAACAAATACCCCATGTTTGGATCGCAGGCATCCATACCGATGCCGGCAAAACGACAACCTCTGGCCTAGTGGCTCTAGCACTGCAGGCAGATTATTGGAAACCCGTTCAGGCTGGCGGACTGGACAACTCGGATAGCCATCGCGTTGCGCATATGTTGCGCGGCAGCGGGTTGACGGTGCATCCCGAAGCCTTTCGATTGCGCACCCCCATGTCGCCGCATGCCGCAGCCCGCATCGATGCTGTGGATATTGCCCTAACGGACATTGTACTGCCTCAAACCACGCGCACCCTGGTGGTTGAAACAGCAGGAGGATTGTATTCGCCACTCAACGACACCGTGACCATGTTGGACCTGATGCGTGCGTATCCCGCGCCCGTGCTGTTGGTTAGTAGACATTACATCGGAAGCATCAATCACACCTTGCTGAGCATAGAAGCATTGGAAGCTCGCGGCTTGGCCCCCGTGGGCATTTTGTTCTCCGATGAAGAAAATGCCACCACTGAGGAATTCATTGCCCAACGCAAGCCCCAATATCGCCATTTTCGATTGGGAAACATCGATGAAAACAACACTGCGCAATTGGAAGAAGTTGCCTCCAAGTTGCGCGTCACATTGGAAAACTGGCTGTCATGACGCTGCAAGAAAAAGACCACGCCTACCTCTGGCATCCCTATCAAGCCCATACCAACGCGCCCAGCAATCGGGTGATCGTGCGCGGATCGGGCAGTTTGCTTTTTGACGAATCGGGTGCCTCGTACATCGATGCCATATCGTCGTGGTGGGTGAACTTGCACGGCCACGCCCATCCAGCGCTGAGTGCAGCATTGGCGCGTCAAAGCGCACAACTGGAGCATGTAATATTCGCCCGACATACCCATCCACCTGCCATTGCATTGGCCGAGCAATTGTTGGCTTTGTTTCCCGGCATGCAAAAAGTGTTTTACAGCGATAATGGCAGCACAGCCGTTGAGGTTGCATTAAAGATGAGTTTGCAATACCATCAGCACCGTGGCGAAGACCGCAAGATTTTTGTTGCATTGGGCGATGCCTACCATGGCGACACCTTCGGGGCGATGTCGGTGAGTGCACGTTCGATGTTTACCCAAGCATTTGACCGGCAGTTGTTTGACATCATCGCGCTGCCCAGTGTTGAAGACGAGAAGCAATTGGAGGCTGCATTTGATGCAGTTTGCGCGCGCCAAGACATCGCCGCCTTCATTTACGAACCCTGCATCCAAGGCAGTGCGGGCATGAAAATGTATGGCGTGGGCCTACTCGACCGCCTGCTCCAAAAAGCCCAAGCAAATGGCATTCTGTTGATCGCCGATGAAGTCATGACTGGATTTGGCCGGAGCGAAACCCTCTTTGTATCGGACCAATTGCACACATCGCCCGACATGGTATGCTTGAGCAAAGGCATCACAGGAGGCACCATGCCCTTTGGTGCAACCTTGGCGACATCGGCCATGTATTCCGCCTTCGCATTTACGTCGATGGACAAAACATTTTTTCATGGCCACAGTTACACCGGCAATCCATTGGCCTGCGCGGTGGCACTGGTATCTTTGAAACTTCTGCTCGATCCCCAGTGCTTTGCCCAACGCGAGATGATTGCCCGGCTGCATCAGCAGTTTGTCGACACCTTGCAAGACCAACCCCAGGCCACGCGCATTCGGCACAAAGGGACCATTGTTGCGTGGGATGTGGACTCGGCAGAAAAAGGATATGGATCACCGCTTCGGGAAAAAGCGATTCCCTACTATGCAGAGCGCGGCATATTGATTCGACCATTGGGTGAAACCATGTACATTTTGCCCCCTTATTGCATCACCGAACAAGAATTAACACACGTGTACGACACCACGATTTCATTTTTGCAAGACCTATGAAGACAGCCCTTACCGAACTATGCCAAGCCATCGTGCACCAACCCGAAATGCATTGCAAGTGGCTCAACACATTGAGTTTGATGGAGAATACTGGAGCGCGCAAAATCAGTGCGAGCGAGCATCCTGTGCACGTGGATCTGACCATGCTGAAGCATGCTGCAGAAGAATTCAGGCATGCCTTTTATCTCAAAAAACTCATTGGCCGATTGGATACAAACTCTTGTCCCACCTATGCTCCCGAATACCTCTTGGCCCCGCGCGCGTCCCGCTTTTACTTGCATCAATTGGACATCGCCGTTTGTAGGATGTTATTGCAAGAGGATCGAATCGACCGAGCTCGCATGCAAAAAGGCGCATATTTGTTGGTGACCTATGCCATTGAAGTGCGTGCCGACGAGTTGTATGGGACCTATCAGCAGGCCCTTGATGGTGTTCAGAGCAGAGTGAATGTGAAGTCGATCATCGCCGAAGAGGAAGGCCATTTGGAAGAGATGCAGCAATTATTGCAGCAGTTTGATCCCGCTTGGAAAACCTTGGCAGATCGCGCGTGTCGGTTAGAAGAACAATTGTACAACAACTGGATTGAGGCCGTTGCTGCCGAAGTAGGACATCTGGCCGATACACCGACCACCGTTCAGTAGAGCATTTTTACTTCTTTGAGACCACAGCTCAAGCTTCGGCCGTCGCCGCAGTGCAAGCGCAATTTGCCATCTTCGTCCACCCCTGTAATCATGGCATCTATGATTTCGCCGTGGTAATCGAACTTCATGGGTTGCCCCAGACGATAAAGATGATCGCGGTAGAGTTTTGAGATTTCGGTGAATTGTCCAGCAGCCAATTTGAAGTAATACCGTTCGAATTTATTGATAAGCGCAATGAGGCAATCTTGCGCATCCCAGATCTTGTTGGTCATGAGTCTGATGCTTGTTGCGCGCGGCGATTCGAATTGCAGCTGATTGAGGTTGAGACCAATTCCGATGATTGCCGATTGCATGCGTTGGTCGTTCCAAGCCGCTTCGATCAGCACGCCACCAATTTTTTTGTTAGCTACAATGATATCGTTGGGCCATTTGAGCAAAACCTCGCGTTCGATAAAATCTTCGCAAAGTTCCTGCAGCGCGAGTGCCACTACTTTGCTGAGATAAAATTGGTTGGCGGCACCCAAAAAGTTGGGGTAAACGATAAAACTGCAGAGGAGATTTTCACCCGGCTGACTTTCCCACGCTGTACCGCGCTGACCGCGTCCCTGGTGTTGGGATTGTGCGGTGATTACGGTACCATCCGGCGGCGGAGCATTGCGTAACAAATGCGCCGCGTATTGATTGGTCGAATCCGTAACATCGAGATTGATTATAGCACGATTCTTAAACAGCATGATCAAAACTATTACCCCCTGTCCCCCGAGCAACAAAAATGAAGTAATATTTTGAAAAACCCAATTCTAAATTGTTAAACCGCGCATTGGACAGCCTATGCAATATGGGAACGAAATGTTGGGAGAAAAGAATACCTGCCAACAGCAGCGGCGGCGGGCATGAGAACCTCGCGTCATATCCTGCCAAGCCGTCATGCATATCGCTCAGCCGCATGCGAATGCCGCATTGAAAATGCGCCGCTTGCCATTTCACCGCGCCGATTGTCCGAAGTCACCAAACAAAGGCCCTACACAAACCGTTGCCCGTGAACCGTTTGCCCTTTGCAGGTGTTGATCCAAGTGAGTTGGCATAAAATGCGGCAGAATGTCAGATATCGCCCACATGGTGCTATTTTTGTTGAAGCGGCGACCATTACCACCTACATTTGTTGCAGGCTGCAGATTAGGACATATGACCAAAAAAATAATTAAAAAAGACGCCACCGTTTTGCTCATCGACTCGATCATCGAAGGCATGCAGGAGCGCAAAGCCAAAGACATTGTTGTGATTGATTTGCGCAATATCGAATTTGCGATGACCGATTACTTTGTGATTTGCCACGGCAACAGCACCACACAGGTGCAAGCCATTGCCCAATCGGTGGAAGAACAAACGTTGAAGCTCAGCAATGAAAAACCTTGGCACATCGAAGGGCAGCGACAGAGCAATTGGATATTGATGGATTATGTGCATGTTGTAGTGCACGTATTTGAAGACCAAACGCGCAAGCATTATGCATTGGAAGAACTGTGGAGCGATGGCGAATTTGAAAAGATCGCATCTTCAGAAAGTTAATGAAACCAACGAATTTAGAATTTAAAATTATATATGTCAGACACGAATCAAAATAACAATTCAAAAGTACCTCCGAGACGACCAAAGCCCGAGGACAAAGAAAACAAGAGTCTCAATTTCTATTGGGTCTATGCATTGATTGCGGCCATCTTGATTGGCATGATGATGTTCAACAGCGGCAACAGCGGCAACAGCATCAACTACAGTGACTTCACCAGCTACGCAGAACAAGGGTATATCGAGCGTTTGGAGTACGACCATCAAACAGGACGCGTGTACTTGGATACTGCGGGAATACAAGCCTTGGCCAACCGCATACCCAAACGCGGCTTGGGTTTGACGCGCTCACCCGAATTTTCGTTCAACATACCACCGAGTGAAAAAGTGATCGATGAGATCATCGCCTTGGGCAAAACCCATCAATTCAAAACCGAATACAAGCCGGTCAATGAATTTGGACAAAGCCTATTGCTATGGATCATTGGATTTGCATTGATCATTGGCGCTTGGGTCTTGATCATGCGCCGCTTGGGCGGAGGAGGTGGACCCGGAGGTCAAATCTTCAACATAGGCAAATCGAAAGCACAGCTTTTTGAAAAAGGCAAATCGTCGAATATTACCTTCAACGATGTGGCAGGATTGGAAGGCGCCAAAACGGAGATTCAAGAGATCGTGGAGTTTCTGAAACACCCAAAAAAATACACCGAGTTGGGAGCCAAAATCCCGAAAGGAGCATTGTTGGTGGGACCTCCAGGTACAGGAAAAACACTTTTGGCCAAAGCGGTAGCCGGAGAAGCACAAGTACCTTTCTTCTCGTTGAGCGGTTCCGACTTTGTCGAAATGTTTGTGGGAGTAGGTGCCAGCCGCGTGCGCGATTTGTTCCGCCAAGCCAAAGAAAAAGCCCCTGCGATCATCTTCATCGATGAGATCGACGCCATAGGACGCGCCCGCAGCAAAAGCTTGAATTTCGGAGGCAACGACGAACGCGAAAACACCCTCAACCAGTTGTTGACCGAGATGGATGGTTTTGCCACCAACAGCGGAATTATCATCTTGGCAGCTACCAACCGCGCTGATATTTTGGACAAGGCGTTGTTGCGTGCCGGACGCTTCGATCGTCAGATCTACGTAGACATGCCCGATTTGAATGAGCGCGTACAGATCTTCAATGTGCATTTGAAAAACGTGAAGATCGACAACTCCGTGGATGTTGAATTTTTGTCCAAGCAAACACCGGGCTTCAGTGGAGCAGACATCGCCAATATCTGCAACGAAGCCGCATTGATCGCAGCGCGTAAAGGCCGTCCTACGGTTGGTCGCGAAGACTTTTTGGATGCCGTAGACCGCATTATCGGAGGATTGGAGAAGAAAAACAAAATCATTACACCTGAAGAAAAATCAACCATTGCCTACCATGAAAGTGGCCATGCCATTGTGAGTTGGTTGTTGCAACACGCCTCGCCACTGGTGAAAGTCACAATTGTACCACGCGGAAGATCGTTGGGTGCAGCGTGGTATTTGCCCGAGGAGCGCCAACTCAACACCACCGAACAATTGATGGACGAAATGTGCGCTGCACTTGGCGGTCGCGCTGCAGAAGAGGTGGCCGTTGGAAAAATTTCGACCGGAGCACTGAGCGATTTGGAAAAAGTAACCAAACAAGCCTATGCGATGGTGAGCGTGTACGGTTTGAACAAGGCCATCGGCAATCGTAGCTACTACGACAGCTCGGGCGAATCGCAGTTTACCAAGCCATACAGCGAAGATACCGCACGCATGATCGACCAAGAGGTGAGCACGTTGATCGAAGGCGCTTACAAGCGCGCTAAAGAGCTTTTGATGACACACCGCGACAAGTTGGATCAATTGGCCAAAAAACTCTTGGATAAAGAGGTAATTTTCAAAGATGACTTGGAAGAAATCTTGGGTCAACGCCAGTGGGACAAACCCGAATTGCAGGCAATTCCAGTGGTGCCCAACGCCGCTCCACAACCGCCGGCAGCAGAATAATATAGGCGCACGATGAGAGCACTAACCGTTTTTATCGCATGCCTTGCCCTTTGGATCAACGCCGACTGTCAAACACAGTCGGCGTTGCCGTTTTCGGGACCTTTTCAGCGCATGCAGTTGCACTCCACCCACTTAAATGAAGACCGCATCCTCAACATCTACCTGCCCTTGGGCTACGACACCCTGCCCCAACAACGCTACGATGTGATGTATCTTTTGGACGGCTCGATGGACGAGGACTTCATTCACGTCTGCGGTGCCGTTCAGTTTTTGAGTTTTCCATGGATCGCGCAGTGTGTGCCCACGATCATTGTCGGTATCGAAAACGTGGATCGCCGGCGGGACTTCACATTTCCCACCACAGTCGCCGAAGACGCGGCAACCTGGCCGACGACCGGACATTCGGCCGCCTTCATTTCCTTTCTTGCCGACGAGCTACAGCCCTTTGTGGATAGCCACTTCCGCACTACGTACCGCAAGATCCTGGTGGGTCAGAGCTTAGGAGGATTGCTGGGTTGCCAGATCTATTTGGAGAAAAATCAACTGTTCACCGATTACTTGATCATCAGCCCTAGTTTGTGGTGGGACAATGAATCGTTGCTGCGCCGATACAAGGCAGCGCTTAGTGAAAACCCCAATCTTACATCTAAAATCTACATGGCCGTTGGACGTGAGGGCAAAATCATGGTAGGTGATGCCAAACGCCTGCACCGCATGCTGAAAAAGCTTCGCAAATACGAATACAATCCTCCCCTGTTGCATCTCAAAGACCACGACCACGCGGACATTGGGCACATGGCCGTGTTTTATTTGTTGAAAGAAATGCATCGCGCTCATCAACGCCGCGAGAAATTCTAGTCCAAAAGCGCATATTTCTGCCGAAAAAGACTCGGCTAGAGGCGAATGCCCTTAATTTTGCCCGCGTTAAAAAAAAAAGGTTTGAGCAATCTCGTCATTCGCAGCATAGCAGGCTTTATCTTTTCGGTCACCGTGATCGGCAGTGCCGTCCTTGGCAAGGAAGCAGTGGCCTTGTTGTTTTTGTTTTTCGCGGCTGTCGGATTGCATGAGTTTTATACCATAGCGGGCGGCACGGGCCAGCACAAGCCCCGCATAGCAGCAGGCATGATTTTGGGCTTTATGGTTTATGCATTGACCTACCTGCATGTCCAAGACCTGCTAGACACCAAATACCTTTGGCTGATCGGCGCATGGAGCACCCTGATGATGGTTTTGGAATTGTACAAATTGGATCAGCAAGCCTTTGCGAATTTATCGTTTACCGTATTTGGTGTTTTCTACGTGATACTTCCGTTTGCCGGAGTGAATCTATTGGCGATGTATCCCGGTGAATTCACGTGCGAACTGCCCGTTGGATTTTTTCTCATTTTATGGGCCAACGACACCGGCGCATACTTTGTAGGCCGTTCGATTGGTCGCCACAAATTGTATCCCGAAGTATCGCCCAACAAAACTTGGGAAGGCTTGGCAGGAGGCGTGTTGATGGCCATGGCAGCAGGTTTTGGATTGAGTCAACTCTTCGACAACGTGATGGACCTGCAGCATTGGCTGGTGATGGGCGTCATCATCAGCATATTTGGCAATTTGGGCGACTTGTTCGAAAGCCACCTCAAACGCACCTTCGGGGTAAAAGACAGCGGCCAGCTCATTCCAGGACATGGTGGTGTGCTCGATCGCTTTGACGGCCTGCTGCTATCCATGCCCGTTGTATTGGCCTATCTCTATTTTGTACGAATTTTCTAAACCCACAACACTATGACATTGCACAAAGAAGGATATAAAATTGTTGCCGGAAGCTTGATTGGCGCTGGTGTACTCCTTTGGTTGAACCATCACTTTTTAGCCGCTTATCCTTTGGCTTACTACCCCTTGGCTTTGGGCATTTTGGTGATGCTCTATTTGGTCATCCAATTCTTTCGTTTACCCTCGCGAAAAAACACCAGCACAGGAGGACAATTGGTGGCACCTTGCGACGGAAAAGTCGTGGTGATCGAAGAAGTGGAAGAACCTGAATATTTCAAAGGCAAACGCCTGCAAGTATCGATCTTCATGTCGCCGCTGAACGTGCATTGCAATTGGGTTCCCTGCGAAGGAAGCGTGTCGTATGTGAAATACCACCCCGGCAAATACCTCGTGGCATGGCATCCCAAAAGTTCGACCGAAAACGAACGCAGCACCATTGTATTCAAAGGCACCAATGGCAAAGAAGTTCTCGTTCGCCAAGTCGCTGGCGCTGTGGCACGCCGCATTATTTTCTATATGAAAGAAAACATGGCCGTGAAAAAGAACGATGAATTGGGTTTTATCCGTTTTGGTTCACGCGTGGATTTGTATTTCCCACTCGACACGAAAATCATTGCAAAAATTGGCGACGTCACCAAAGGCAATGAGACGGTGATCGCCGAATGGTAAGCGACCGCAATACTCCTGCATAAAAGGCTATAGGCAAATCCAACGGAAGGAAACCACCATTGGCACATCCTGAGCTGGCCTTGCTAACCAAAGGCTTGTTTATTTCATCTCCCGTTTTTTCTTGAAATAATAGACGGCTGCTGTAACAATACCCGCTAGTCCTAGAATACCGAGTGCGCCATAAATCCAGTGGAAACTCGACTTCATGACCACCAAAAAAACCACCGCGATCAAAATCAAGGTCGGCACCTCGTTGAGCAAACGCAACCGCACGCTCGAAAAAGCCGTGGGCTCCGCTTGAATACGGCGATACACCCGTTCGCCGTAAGCCATGTACACCCACAGCAAGGCCACAAAAAACAATTTGATGTGCATCCACGGGTGCAACAAAAACTGGGTATTGACAACAATCAACCAGAGCCCAAAAAACGTAGCCAATACCGCAGATGGCCAAGTGATGATGTACCACAGTTTGCGCTCCATAATACTGAATTGTTGCAGCAACACACTGCGCGCAGGCTCTTCCTTTGCAGCGGCCTCGGCATGATAGACATAAAGACGAAAAATGTAGAACAACCCAGCGAACCAGGTGACCACAAAGACGATATGCAAAGACTTGACTGCGTTGGGATCCATAATTGACTGCGTTAAGTAAATGAAATGCAAGGCCAATGCAAAACTACCACCGCCCGGCCAATCGCCGACAAAAAAGAAGTTTGCATTTTTTTTAAGCATTGAAGAATGGCCGACCGCCTACCTTTGCGCCGCGAAAAAAAATTAGAACATTCTCATGCAACGCAACCAAGTCAAAGCCAGCTCCACGTTTGCTGTCGCCACACACCTTGTACTTCCCGAAAACACCAATACCCTGGGCAATTTGATGGGCGGACAGCTCCTCAATTGGATGGACGTGATCAGCGCCATCAGTGCCCACCGCCATTGCCACCGCATTGTGGTGACTGCCGCAGTGAACAATGTCAGCTTTCAACACCCCATCAAGCTTGGAGATATTGTGACCATCGAGGCCAAAGTATCACGTGCATTTTCATCGAGCATGGAAGTGTACATGGAAGTGTTTGTGGAACACGCTACAACCGGCGAGCGCACCAAGTGCAATGAAGCCATTTACACCTTCGTTGCGGTAGATCAATTGGGCAGTCCGATCAACGTGCCCGATTTGGTTCCAGAGACCGAAGAAGAGATGCGCCGTTACGAAGGAGCATTGCGCAGAAGACAATTGCGATTGATTTTGGCGGGAAAAATGAAGCCAGAGGAAGCCACAGAACTCAAAGCCCTCTTTACTGAGCCCAAGACGTTTCAATAGCCGATAGCACCTGCTCGGGGGTGATTTGATCGATGCATTTGTGGTCCATACCATATTTGCAGCGATTGCCCAACTTGGAGCATGGACGTTTTTTACGCCCGATCGGTTCCACCACCACACTGGCTGGATGAGGCCGATAAGGCGCCATGCCCAAAAGCGGAGTAGTGCAGCCCCACACCGAAACGATGGGACGCTGAAATGCTGAGGCGATATGCATCATCCCTGTATCACCCGTAAGCACCACCTGAGCCATTTGAATGACGTGCGCACTTTGATGCACCGTCAACTCCCCTACCCAATTGATGCAAGGAATTTGCGATGCCACCTGATCTGCATCGGAGCGATCATCTTTACCACCAATCAAGACAATGGGATGATCCACCGCTTTGAGCCAATCCACGAGCACGGTGGGCGACGGACGCTTGCCACTATGCGCCCCCCCCACCACCACGGCCAAAAAAGGTTGTTGTTGCAAACGGTTCACGTGTTCCACCAATAACCCATGCTGATCGGGGATATAATACTCCAAACCCAGACCATCGTCTTTGACGCTAAATGCCTTGAGAGTGGCCATATAGCGATCGACGACATGCAAATTGGGCATGCGGTTCAAACCGGTATTGACCAACAGCCATTTTTGCCAATTCAGTTTATCAAAAACAAACGTCAAACATTTCAGACGACGCTTGACCACCGCACTTCGAATATTGTTGTGCAAGTCGATGATGTAATCGAATTGTTCGGCCTCCAATTGCGGTAACACCTCTTGCACAGTTTTGGAAAACGTATGCACCCGGGCAATGCGCGGATTGGCGTCGAGCAAAAAGGCAAACGATTGTTTGGTCAGATAATGAATTTCCACTTCCCCTTGCAGTTGCGTTTGCAGCGCACGCAGCACCGGAGTGGTGAGCACGATATCCCCCATACTGCTCAAACGAATGACCAAGACTTTGACCCGATATGGCGAAGAGACCTCCATGTGCGGGCAAAAATAGAAACGAGACCCCGCCAAACCTCAAAAATGTCATCCATGCGCAAAACATATTAGTTTCGCGGCATGTATTTGATCGACACCCACTCGCACATCTATCAGCCCGCCTTCGACGAAGATCGAGCGGCTATGGTGCAACGAGCGCTTGATGCAGGAGTTCAAAAAATTCTTTTGCCCAATATTGACTTGGAGAGCATACCCCGAATGGACGCGTTGGTGCAAGCCTTTCCCGAGGTGTGTTACCCCATGATGGGTTTGCACCCCTGCGATGTCAAGGAAGATTTTGAACACGTATTGTCAATCATGTCGGGACACTTGGCGCAAGGGGCATATGTTGCTATTGGCGAAACGGGCATTGATTTGTATTGGGACAAAAGCACGTATGACTTGCAATGTCGCGCTTTCGAAATTCAGGTGGAATGGGCCAAACAATACGGACTGCCCATTGTGATTCATGCCCGCGAATCGATCGATGAGTTGATTGCCATTCTCGATCGCCTCAACGATGACCGCTTGACGGGGGTTTTTCATTGTTTTACGGGCACTTTGCCCCAGGGCCAACATATCCTAAGTTACGGAGGATTTTATCTCGGTATTGGCGGCGTGTTGACTTACCCGAAATCCGGATTGGCGCAAGTGGTGGCTGAATTGCCCATGGCAGCCTTGATTTTGGAAACCGACTCCCCATACCTTCCACCTGTGCCTTATCGTGGCAAGCGCAATGAAAGTGCCTATGTGCGGATTGTAGCCGAGCATCTGGCCAAAGTAAAAAATGTTACCTTTGAAGAAGTTGTGCAAACGACGACAGAAAACAGTTTGCGATTATTTTCTACCTTAACATGAGATTACTAGCTATATGCATGGTGTTTTTGGCTTCGCAGATGAATGCCCAAGACGTCTTTGAAATCACCTATACCATTGATTGCCCAGCCGATTGGCAGGACTCGCTGATGGCGTTGCGCACAGAGCCACCGATGCTGGTGTATTGTTCGGCCGGTCACACAATAGTGAAGACCAATCTTCCATTCCACCAAACCTTTGATGCGCGCATTGGGGAAAGCAACAGTTGGTCGGAGCGTACCTCTTACGGGCAATGGCTGCGCTACAATGGCGAGATACTCGATAGCAGCTTGGTTTCGAAAACCATTGTCACCACTGGCAAGGCAAAAAAAAGCGATCCCATTTTAAACTATCCCACTTACAGAACAATAGGCGACGCAAACGGACTTTCTGGAAAAAAGATAGAAGTCTATTACACCGACAAATTGAATGGTGTGCATTCGTGGTGTCCAGGATTGAAAGGCATGCCGTTGAAGTTTGTGATTCCCACCGACATGGGCGATTTTGTATTGACGGCCAAGACCATCGAAATAAAGACACCTGCGGATTTGCCGGCTGGACCCAATGGACAAAGAGAAGTGACCTCAGGCGATGAGCTCAAAAACAACATTTTCTACGATGAAGACTCCACTTATGTGACGGTATTCGGGATGATCACCGATACCGACAACAACAATGTGTTGAGTTTGACGGAGATCAAAGTTTTTGAAAAAGATAAGGAAATCATGAATTTGCAAGCAGATCATTTTGGCAGTTATTATTTCCGTTTGAAAGCCGGCAGCGTTTATGTTTTGGAATTTGGCACAGCGCCCTATGTGGTCAAACGCATCCAATTGGATTTGTTGGCGATGGGGCCGCGATCACCGTTGTTGATGGTCAATTTGGATGGCGACTTGTTTCAGAATCCGAAGAACATCGATTGCAGTGTGTTGAAAGCCCCCGTTTTGAAAATGTACTATGACATGAATGCAAAAGACATGGCCTTCGATGCGACTTACAATGAGAGTCGCAAGGCAATGTTGAATGAATTGATGCAAAAATTGAAATGAGCGCAACATAGATGAATTCATCGATATTATTGATATACACTGGCGGCACGATAGGCATGATGGAAGATGCAGCCACTGGAAGTTTGATTCCCTTTGATTTTGGGGCATTGCAGGACCATGTTCCCGAGTTGAAGCGGTTCAACTTCACAATAGATGTGGTATCGTTTGCGGAGCCGATCGATTCCTCTGATGTGGATGTGGTATCGTGGCAGCAAATGGCCAGCATGGTCGAAGTGAATTACGACCATTACGATGGATTTGTGATATTGCACGGAACCGATACGATGGCCTACAGCGCATCCGCATTGAGTTACATGTTGGAAAATTTGGCCAAGCCCGTGGTGTTTACCGGTTCCCAATTGCCGATTGGCAAATTGCGGACCGATGGCAAGGAGAATTTGATTACCTCGATAGAGATAGCAGCAGCGCGACGCAATGGCACTTCGGTGATACAAGAAGTATGTGTTTATTTTGAATACAAGTTGTTTCGTGGCAACCGCACACATAAATACAACACAGAGAATTTTGATGCCTTTGAGAGTGCGAATCTGAGTGGTTTGGCCGATATTGGCATCCACATCTTTTACCACCATGCTTTGTTGTTGCGGCCATCGGGTGCATTTTCGGTCGAAAAAAACATGAGCCGCGACATTGCCGTTTTGAAGATATTTCCGGGCATCACACCCCTATTGGTGACGGCGATCTTGGGCACGCCCGGTTTGCGGGGCATTGTATTGGAGACGTACGGTTCGGGCAATGCCCCTCGGGATAAGTGGTTGATTTCGGCCTTGCGCGAGGCGATACAAGGCGGATTGATTGTATTGAACATCACCGAGTGCAACAAAGGCTTTGTGGAGCAGGGGCGATATGAGACGAGCACAGCGCTTCAGCAGATCGGTGTGGTTGGAGGAGCGGATATGACGATTGAAGCCGCATTGACCAAGCTGATGTATTTGTTGGCGAAATACCCGGATCGCGAGCGCGTTGAGGAGCAATTGCAGGTGAATTTGCGTGGCGAGTTGACCACGTTTAGTTTACTCTAGCACGAAAGCATTGTAAAAAGCCCCGTTCGATATATATTTGCGCCCCCATTCAGTATTTTTATGCAAAAACGGAGAGTTGTCTGAGTGGTCGAAAGAGCACGCCTGGAAAGTGTGTATACTCCAAAAGGGTATCCAGGGTTCGAATCCCTGACTCTCCGCCAGATTTTTTAGAATCGTGTAGATCCCAACGCAGTTGGGATTTTTCATTTTTGAGACTTTCTGAATCCGCGTCGAAGACGCGAGTGAAGAAAGGCGCAAAAAATGAAAACCACGCAGCGAAGCGGAGTGGCACGATTCTAAAAAATCTGAAGCCTCCCCCATTCAGGGATCACCGCTGGTAATCCCCCTACAAAAAATTCATTCATCCCATTGGTATAATCCATCAAAGCTACACGATGCATCGTGCAGGTAATGGGATTTTTCATTTTTGAGACTTTCTGAATCCGCGTCGCAGACGCGAGTGAAGAAAGGCGCAAAAAATGAAAACCACGCAGCGAAGCGGAGTGGCACGATTCGCCCTGGCGGGATGGACCATTTAAGGATTTAAAATTTAAAGATTTAAAATCACCAACGAACCAGCATTATTCTCCCGACGAACATCAGCCCCGGGCTTCACGGAATTCAGGTTATAGTAAAATCATTCATAGGCGGGCCAACTAAATCAACAACACATCAAATGGCGAAGCACCCGCGTCTCAGACGCGAGTGAAGGAAGGCGCAAAAAATGAAACCACGCAGCGAGGCGGAGTGGCACGCTTCGCCCTGGCGGGATGCGCTATTAGAGGATTTAAGGATTTAAAATTTAAAGATTTCAAAACACCATATAACCTGCATCATTCTCCCGTCGAAGTTCATTTCCGGCCGCTAGAAACTTCAGGTTCTAGGAAAAAACATAATACGGCCGCCACAATACACATACAACCATCTCTGTACCGACGCAACGCATTGCGTCGCACAAAACGCAACGCATTGCGTCGAATTGCCTCGCATAAAACCTGCACATTTTTTCAAACATCAACTATGCGGAAATGCATTGCATCGCCACGCATTGCGCCGCAAAACGAGCAACACAGGAGATCACCGTATTTTTTTTCAAACATCATCTATGCGGGCTACAAGCCCGCGAGAGTATAGGCACGGGATATTTCGGCGGTGCTCAATACCAACTCTGCGCATCCGTCGTCGCTCAGTTCAGCGCTAAGCCAGCGTCAAGGGGGGGGCATGAGGATAAACTATGATATACATGCTCGCACACCCCCCAAAGGAAATAAACCCCAAGCGAAAATGTCCCATTGTTCATTTTTTTGGTTGGTGTTAACCGAGGAGAATTTTGATAATTGCTGCAAATTCTCAAATTCAGCTGGCGCTCAGTAAAAAAAACTCTTTATTAATTTGTAAGTCCTCCTCTTCGCAGAGCGCAATAGTATGTACACCAGTTGAATTATTTGCCATTCTATTTTATGTTATCTAATAGTCGAAAATCATTGTATTTAACATCAAGGGGTATTGAACTTGATGAAATTTAAAACCTTAATTGTGTTGAAAATCGCTACAGGATCTGTTTTATGTGCGATGTATGAGATCAAATGTGAATTGGATACTACCAACCAAAATTTGAAGTACATTGCTCTCTTATTCATCTTGAAGTTTATTAATTATGGCAATCATTCTTGGAACAATAGAGTCACGGATTTCGCAAGTTATCGTTAATTCAAAGAAATGCCCAAAGTGCTTATATATATCCAAATGGGAGTTGAAGAGCACCATTAAGTACTTTACCTTATTTCGCTTTCGCGTCTTTCGACTAGGAACACGATACCATCTCGATTGCAAAATATGCAATTACTCCGAATCATTAGCAAGCGCTGAGTACATGCCCCTAAAAGCAAAGTTCGAAGCCGAAGAGAATGAGAAAGAACAAGAAAAGGCAGAAAAACTCCAACTTATTGAAGATGATTTGATCAGGATCAATACTCAAAAACAGGCAATAGAAAGCATAAAGCAGGAACAAGCACATACTGAATTAAGTGATTGGGTATCGATGGTGTCTGGAAAACCGAATAATGAGTTGCTCAGAATTTACTACCGTGAACGATTCAAGTACCCTCCTGAAATGATAGTGGCTGTTCAATCCCAATTGAGAAAGAGAAGATTAATTTGAGTTTTAGTAATTAGCATGGTTTTGGAAGTGGCCGTCTTTTTCGACAGGCTGTAAAGATAGCATTTAGCTTTGAGTATTGCACAAATTTGCACACAGCTTACTAAGTCTGTATATTAAGATCCAAATAACGTATGCCCCCAAAACATTTGAACATACCAAAGGCAGCTTTGTTATCATTCCAGTTATTTAAACCCGATAATGCATTGCCTTTCTATTGCGATCCAAAATCCCTGTGAATTCGCGTACTTCCTCGTTTCGAGTGCTCACCGTGAGTGTGATCACGCCTGCGCGCTCAAAACTTGCGGGAGCACACGAATTCTTTGGGCTTTTGAATCTCATGGACTAAACGCACTGCATAATCTGGGTTCAAAGTTGAAAAATCCACTTTTCCCAAGCCATCAAATGAATATAGGCGTTTCGTTGTATATTTGAGCTATGGGGAATTGGTCAATTAACCAGAAATGGCTAAATGCATTTAACCATAACTAATGAGAAAGATTCGTGCACATTGCTCTCGAAATTAAACCATGAAACTCCACATCATCGCCCTCGGCCTAGCGCTATTCTCCACTTCGCTCATCGCGCAAAAAGAAGCCAACGTTTGGCACTTCGGATATGGCTATGGACTTGATTTCAACTCTGGCCAAGCAGTTCAAATAACGGGGGCCATGTCAACAATTGAGGGTTGTGCAGCTTATTGTGACTCGGCTGGTAGCCTACTCTTTTACTCCAATGGCGGCGGTCGCATTCCAGAAGGGGGACAGGATCCGGGGACCATTTGGAACAAAAATCACCAAGTCATGTACGACATGCAGGGGCTCGAAGGCGGCGGTTTCAGCGCAGCGCAATCGTCTGTCATTGTTCCTGCCCCAAGCCAACCCAATATCTATTACTTGTTTACAGTTGACGAAGTTGAGCACTATGTAGATGCCACCCCCGAAGTGTTGGCTGCAGAGCCGAATGGTAGAGGTCTTCGCTATTTCAAAATCGACATGACCTTGAACGATGGCCTTGGTGGTGTAGTGGAAGCAGACGTTCCTGTTCATGATTATGCCATGGAAGGACTTTGCGCCATTCGCCATGCGAACGGCTCGGACTACTGGATCCTGATCAATCAAGATACCACCGGCATTGGTGTGTACAGTGTCACCTCGCAAGGTGTTGCTCTCTCTTCCGTGTTTGAAACCGACACACCGTCGCTCGGCGTCATCAAAGCATCTCCCATTGCAGCCAATCCGCTATTTCCATGTTGCAGCAAAGTCGTAACCTCCAGTGGTTTGTTATTCGAATTTGATCTAAACACCGGTCTGTTGTACGATCCCGAGCAATTGCCCGCGGTTGGTTGGGAGGCCATGGAATTTTCTCACAACTCTGCCTATCTCTATTCCACCCTCACTGATGGTGGTAACGGCACACAGCAATTGGTTCGTTATAATTTGTCCACCGCATTCGAACTTGAAGTGAGTGTGGCCTCCACACAGGAAGTCATTGCAGACAATATCACTGCATACCACATGCAAATGGCACCTGATATGAACATCTACTTCACTTGGATAAATATGATTGGAGAAACAAAGATTGGCGCCATCTCCTGCGCCAACAATTCCACTCCAAATGTGACCCCCGAAGTTTTCAGTTACGGAGACAACCCGAGTGAAGTATTCGTATCACTTCCCAACTTCCCCTCATGGATATTTTACAATCCATACTCCGACTATATCGAGTTTGGCCCCGATACAGTGTACCTATGCCCTGGTGATTCGATTGTACTCGACGCAGGCTTTGGCGATTACTGGGAATGGGGTGGCGATTGCTTCAGCGGTCCAGAAAGCACCTGGCCCGACAACAGCACGCGCTACTTTACAGTTACGCAGCCCGGCACCTATGTAGCCTGTGTGAATGGACCTTGCTCCGATGGCAACGGAGCAGATGGCTGCGACTCGTCGGATCAGATAACAGTGCTGCCATGCGCAATCGCTCAGCCCCCTTGCGATTTGCTCGATCTTCCGGCTACGATCAGCATCTGCGGAGGAGATACTGTTCAACTCGAAGCAGACCTTAGCCTTTTCGAATCGTACGCCAGCCTGCAATGGATAGGTGGCGGAACCTTCATCCCATCGGACTCTGTGGCGCAACCCTTGTACATTCCATCGGCGCAAGAAGTGCAAGCCGGTGAAGCCAATCTAACACTGCAAGTATTTATTACAGAGACGGATAATGAAGGAGGCAATTTCCTTGCATACGATCATAGCGGAGAAGATTTGATATTCTACATTAGTACGGTGGATGGCAGTCTAGACACCATTCAAAGCAACACCGGCAACGACTGGACGGCCATGGGTTTTCATGCTGCTACCAACATGTTATATGGACTTTCCAACATTGTAACTATCCCTGCCTTGTCTTGGGTGAATGTCGAATCGGGAGTTGTAACACCAATTTTCACCTACTCCAATCATCAATTTTATGCAGGTGATTATGACAACACGAACAATCGATTCTTTGCCATTGGTATTCCAGAAACCGGCAATGGTGATCCTTTGGTCCAAACTGTCTACACCATCGATGTGACCACAGGAGAGCTCACTGCCATTGGCGATTTGGATCTATTAGCAATCGACAATTTTTTCTATGCTGGTGAAGATGGTATCAACGGACTCGCCTACGACCCATTGTCAGATGTACTATGGGCGACAACGGCCAATGGCACATTGCTCGAAATCAATCCGAATACAGCAGAAACTATTGCAATTGGCAACACCATTGCCGATTTGCGCGGTCTTGCCTTCGACTATACCACCAATGAATTGTGGGGAGTTAATGCAAGCGGAACCCTCTATCACATCGACCCCGCCAACGGAGATGTGATCGAAGAAGTGCTGTGCCAGCAACCCGTATCGTTTGTGACCTCTTTGACCTATGCGCTACCACAAAATGCATCGGAAAGTGTATGCACCGCCAATACGACCCTCATTATTCGCAACAGCAATTTGAACCTGGGCAATGACGCCGTCGTATGCGAAGGCGAAACGATCGTGTTGTCATCACCTGGCTTCGAATCGTACACCTGGCAAGATGGCAGCACGTCCGAAAACTATGCGGTAAATGCAAGCGGCACCTATAGCTTGAATGTCACTGACTCATTCGGTTGTACATTCAGCGACACCATCACTATCACCCTGAACGATGCACCAATCGCAGGTTTCAACGCCAATCCTCAACCAGCGACGATCGACGATACGGAAATTACCTTCACCTCAACGAGCACTTCCACTCCACTCTCCTACACATGGAGCTTTGAGAATGGAACCCCCGAAGCATCTTCAGCACAAAACCCAGTGGTCACCTTCCCTCCCATTCCTGGTAGTTATGCAATATCCTTGCTCGTAGAAAATGCCAACGGCTGTGTTGACAGCTTGTCGACATTCATCATTATAGAAAGCAACGGCACCATCACCATGCCCAACGTATTCACACCCAATGGAGATGGCGACAACGACGTATTTGTACCGTTCGAAACATTTCCAGGCAATTGGCAGCTCACGATTTTCAACCGTTGGGGCGCGGAAATATTCGCCACAAAAAATGCGTCGCAAGGATGGAGCGGAACGGATGCATCGGAAGGCACGTACTATTGGATTCTGCAGCCGCTCGAAGGGCAGCAGGGCGAAAGCAAGTCGGGATATTTGACGTTGGTGCGAGACTAAACTCGTTGGACAACTATTACCAACGCTCGATCTATTTATTTAGGGAAGGCTACATTTGGTTCAGGGAACGTACCCTCTTTTTCTTACATTTGATCTCTAACCAACTACTTAACCGTTCACACATAACCACATGTCCCAGACCTCACAAAACCTCCATGAAGCTAGTCGTATCATAAGGGAAGTCCTCGTAAATAAGTTTGAAAAAGACCGTGAGAATTTTAACCACAGGATACACGAATTGTTATTCGAAACCAAGGAGTGGTGTGGAAAAACCCTGCTGTTCAATCTTCAATTTCATGTTCGCCGCAATGATTATAAAACATGGTCAGTATATCACAATCATGATTGGGATACTTGCATCCGTGCCAATTGGGACCTGAGCCCTGAAATAGTCGCAACCCTTTTAGAGATTCAGCCTATTGATTTTTGGACCTTGTATCTTCGGGTGTCTACCTACAAAAATTCGATTGCGCATCTGAACTCATTCAAAGAATTCTCCAGTTTTTTGAAGGCTTTCACAAACGATCGCTTTCCTTCAGATGCATGGAGCGAATATCACGCTTACGCTGAGAAAGTATTCAAGCTCGTGGATGAGGAAGATGTGATCGGAAAACTGAAAAAACAAAAGCTGCCGCTCTTATTTATAGAGAAAATTGACCATGGAAAAGTGCAGATCAACATGATGCACATCCTTTTGTACTCCATGTTAAACCATCTTGATCATACCAATGTGACCCAGTTGTGTGTTTTCATTGCTTATATGATGGTGTTCATCGAATCAGGACTTGATGCCGACCGAAAATCTTCAAACGATGAAACGATGAAGAACTGGAACGCGAATGGCAACTGGGGAAAAATTGTCAACTACTACCTTGTCACGGCAGAACAGGATCTGTTCAATGATCGAAATGTCCTAGAGTGCTGGAATTCTTTGATACAAGAAGATGCGATCCGAATTTACCCATTCGAATTCAGAGCTGAAAAGATTGAAGAACTTCGACGTGTTAAAAATGAAAGCATGCGCGCATCTATTAATCATTCTAGGGTAAAAGCAAACGCATCGGAACAGATCACTTTTTAACTGCCAATTCCGCAATTTTCAAGCCCTTGGGCAATGAACCCTCGTTCATTGCCCACTTGCAAACCAAGCGGCTTTGGTTACCATTCGCTAAGGCTTGTTCAATTCATGGAATCCATCTCAGCCATCTATTTTCAATGGCTAAAGCAATTCTATACAAGAGCGACTGCTCTATTGTAACCTATTTTCAACGGCTTAGAAACTCCACCAAAATTGCGCGTCTTTGCATTTTCATCCGCATAATTCGAATGGATCAGTCCCAACTGAGGCAAATGAAGTACACCTAAGTATTCTAATCGATCTTTGAATGTTGGGGAAAAATACCTCAACCTATCTCCATGCGAAGCTTCTTATAAACATCGTTTCAAGCAACTCAAAAAGGCACCTCCTTTAGAACTGCTTTGCGAGGAAACATCTCCTCCATCTCCGTCACAATGGTCAACATCACGTCCATCAAATCTCCGTCACTTCTAAATTTCGATTGAATAATGGTTCCAATCTGATGATAAAACACACACTTCGTGCTGTGATTCAAATTCGACTGGAAAATATGCTTCAACCGAAATACAAACCAACTCCATGCTCCCGCGTGGTTGGTGCATATCACAATATCGTCTTCACCTCCCTTATACTGTTTATTGTCGGTGATAATCAATCCTGTCCCAGCAAAATGCTCGTGCGAAACTGGAATTTGGCCTGATTCAATTTGAATCTTTAATGCTTCAATCTTTTCTTTCATTTTATTTTGATTTTAATTAAATTAAAGGTTTTTCGTAACACACTCCCACGGCGAGTAATGCCATTTGATGATTTCTTGTCGAAGCAGTTCATCATCCTCCAGAGCAATATTTTTTGAAAATATCGCGACACTTCCGTTCGGTTTTTGTTGGACACAAAGATGATCTCTCGAATACTCCCTGTACCCATCGGCATTGACCCTGTGGCACTTAAACACCCAATAGCCGCAGTCAACAATCTTCATTCCTCTCCTAAACTCTGGATGATACAAATGACTATATGCCAATAACCAGTCATTCAATTGCTCCATACCCACTGGGCAATTCCAACCGCAGCGTTCATCTGCAAATTGATACTGCGGCAAACTTGGTAAGGCCTTATCCGAGACTTTCAAATCCTCTTCCAATTTAGGATTGGCCCTGGCGGCATATTGTGCCACAGCCGCCCAAAATGAAGAGAGATTCAGCACAAACGAAAGAGGTTCGACGCGCTGATGCAGCGCTTCAATCATTTGCACTTGTACCGCCGAAGGAGAAAACTCCTTCGGCATTACACTACACAAATACGAAATCAAAAACACACTACACAATATATATCGCTCATCTTCTTCTAAGACCAGTGACAATGCGTGGTCTAGCGTAATAAAAATATTCTCTGGTTTTTGCTTGAGCAAGGGCACA
>CANHSF010000016.1 GCA_947463065.1 Flavobacteriales bacterium
CAAGAATAGCGTGGAGCAATATCCGCCACAAAAAATGGAATACCATACTCAGTGTCGTTCTATTGGCTTTTGGCGTGGGCACAATAGCAATGATGCTGCTGCTCGAAAGGCAATTGAGCCAACAATTTGAACGCAACATCAAGGACATAGATTTTGTACTGGCCGCCAAGGGCAGTCCTTTGCAAAGCATATTGGCCAATGTCTACCATGTCGATGTACCTACAGGCAATATCAAGGTGGGCGATGCAAAGAAAATCATTCGCAACACCTGGGTCGAGGAAGCAATACCCTTGGCCTATGGCGACAACTATGAGAAGTACCGCATTGTTGGTACCACAGCAGCTTACCCCTCCTTGTACCAGTGTGTATTGGCAGAAGGCAAAAGTTTCGAAGCGCCATTCGAAGCGGTCATTGGTTCATTGGTGGCGAGAGAAACCGGGCTTAAAGTGGGCAGCACCTTTACCAGCATGCACGGATACGACAATCAATCCGACGATGCGCATCACCACGACAAGCCTTTTACGGTGGTGGGCATCTATGCCGAAAGTGGAAGTGTGGTGGATCGTTTGATTCTAACCCCCGTCGAAAGCACTTGGTTGGTGCACGAACATGCCGATGAACCTGCTGCAGATGCTGTGGCCGAAGATGTCGAATCAAGTGCTGTTGCGCCTGCGCCGGCCACCAATTCCTCGTCCGACACCACCAACGAAGAACAGGGCATCAGCGGAGCTGAGGTGATGCGCCGAATGGCCGAAATGGGAGCGCGACCAATGATGGCAGGCAGAGGCGAATTGAATGACGATAAAGAAATGACGGCCTATCTCATTCGCAAGCGCAATCGCGGAGCATTCGGTTTTTTGGCCAAAATGACCGAAAACACAACCATGCAATTGGCCAATGTGGCTGTGGAAAGCAATCGATTGATGAACAATTTTGGAGTGGGATTGGACACCCTCAAGGCCATTGCCTACGTGATCAGTTTGATTTCATTTCTCAGCATTTTTATATCGCTATACAATGGACTCAAGGAGCGCCAGTACGAACTAGCGCTGTTGCGAACCATGGGCGGAACGCGTTGGACCCTTTCCCGTCTGATTTTATTGGAGGGAGTGTGGATCGTAGCCATTGGATCGGTCATAGGTTTCTTTCTGAGCAGATTGGGCACCTTTCTCTTGAGTCGACTTTCGGAAGATACGTTTCGCTATCCGTTGCAAGTTTGGCAAGTGAGCGGTACGGATTTGATTTTATTCGCTGTAACTTTGGCCATTGGAATATTGGCTTCATTGTTGCCTGCCTGGCAAGCCATGAGGATAGACATTTCAAAAACATTAAGCCATGCTTAGAAAGTTATTTTTTGTTGTTGTAGGTATTTTGGTTTCAGTGGGCACATTCGGTTTCATCCATTGGAAAAATCAACCCGACCCCGTGGTCAAGGCCAAGCGCATTCAGCCTTGGGTAGAAAGCGAGTCGTTGGTGCTATTGCCCCAAGTACCAGAAGGTGGAATTGCTGAATTGACTTGGATGACCCTTACCGATGTATCATACAAACAAGTTTATGTGCCCGAGTTGGACCAGTACTACTGGAAGCCCACTTTTGGTGCATCGGTGAAGTATTTGGAGGGCCGCGAAGTTTTTATCACCGGCTATGTCATCCCAGTAGAAGTGGACGAGAATTTTTATGTGGTATCGCGTTATCCTTACGCCAATTGTTATTTCTGCGGAGGGGGAGGTCCAGAAAGTGTGGTTGACCTTCGTTTTGCCGGAAAGAATAGGGCATACCGAACCGATGAGCGCCTAACCTTCAAAGGCAAACTCAAACTCAACGCGAATGATGTCTATCAAATGAATTACATCCTAGAAAACGCAGTGGAGTATAAACCATAGCTCGTTCAATATCACTGAATGGTGAGTAAGATGGTGGTTTTGCTCACCGCAGTGAGAAATCCTTTGGCGTTTTGAATATTGTCGGGCGACAACAGCGCCAATCCTCTAAGATCGGATTTATTGTAAAAAAACATTTCTTCAAAGGACTTGTCGATGGCGTAAATGGTCAATCGATGCGGGCCGTAATACTTAAAGTCGGTATCGAAAAGAATAGTGCCCGTTTGTGCGATGGGCCCGCTGTATTGAACATCGAATCGACCAGCAGGCACGGTAAACGGAATGGCTTCGGGAGAGGCATCCAAAGGTTCCAACTGCAAGAGGTAACTGTATTGGGATGCAGGCAGTGGGGTCCATTGAAGCACCAATGCAGGCGAGCCCGTGGAGTTGGGGTTGATGGCGATGAGGGTATTGCCCAAGTTGATGGGGGCAATGGCAGGAGGCACTTTTACGGAAGCAGCTGCAGCATGGTCCTCAAAGGCAAAGGCAACGGAGAGTTGGGCTCCGGCATGGACAATATCGTCCGATGTACTATAGTTGATGCCGTTCCATAGCAAGTTGGTAGTGGCATCGGCAGATGTTATTTTCACTCGGGCATCGGTGACCGGACTTAGGTCGTCCGCATAAAAGAGCTGGAGCTCTGCATCTTCGTCAGCTACAAACGTTCCCGCAACAATCACTTCCCGAATCGGTTTTTCGGGTGAACATGCGGCCAAAATGACCATGGCTATGGCATACCACTTCTTCAAAATCGTATGTTTATATTCAATGATGGGACGATACCGAGCATGTTGAGGTTGCTTTGAAAGTAGTCCAACTGCGTTTCTTGTGCGATGGCAAAATACTGTATTGACCGAATGTTTGTTCGGTTGTAGGCATTGTATATTGACGCACCCAATACGACTTTGGATTTTTTCCAATTCAATTTGTAGTGAGCGCTTACATCCATGCGATGATAGGGCGGAAGACGTCGTGAGTTGTAGTCGCCATATACCAACTGCTCTGCATTGTCGCCATTGGGGAACGAAAAGCTATAGGTGCCCAATACAGGGGTGAAAGGCCTACCGCTGCCATAAGTCCAAAAGATGCCGAAATCCCAGCGGTTGGCTTGGTATTCATAGTAGCACTTGAGTTCGTGGCGGTGTTCAAAGGGGTTCACGATGATCCGGTTGTCGATGGCCTCATAATTTCCGGTAGATGAGAGCCAGGTGTAGGAGGCAGTCCATTGATGATTGCGATGGGCGAAGAAAGCTGAAAGTTCAATGCCATGACTTTGGCTGCTGCCTCGGGTGAGCAGCGTGCTGTCGAGCAAATCATTGCCTTGCTCATAACCGGGTAATCCGGCCAAAAAGAGCGTACTTCCCCGTTGAAGCCGCGCAAACGCATCGAGATGGACATGGCCTTTTGTGAATGCTTTGTGGATGCCAGCACTCCATTGATCGGATGCCAGCACAGGAATATTTTGGTCGTCGCTCAATGCCCAATAATCGGGATTATTCTGGTAGAGGTTTTGGGGGCGTAGCCTTTGGATAAGTTGATGCATGCGCGCATAACCGGCCTCAACATGCAAACGCAAAAGCGGCCAACGATAGGTTACAAGCATGCGGGGCTCTTGCATCAGGCGTTTGGTAAGTTGATCGTAGGTCATGCGCCAACCTCCGCTCAAACGCCATCTCAACGAAGGTGCCCATGCATCATGAATGAAAGCGCTTTGCCATATCGTTTGCTGCAGTTTTTGCGGCAATTGTTGGCTGCTGTATTGATGTTCGCGTTTGGACACCACATGCTCGGTTTCTGCACCAATGTTGATTTCATGGTAGGTCAATGCCCATTCCTTTTCAAGATTTAGGGTGTAGTTGCGCAGGTTGGTTTCGGTGTTTTGAATCTGCGCAGTGGTGACGTCGTTGATGGAAACGATCGTGTCCGTGGAAAAGTAATTGGCGGTATAGTCACTAAACGTGGCGCGCACGCTGAAAGGGCTGCCCGGTTGACGTTGGTGGACATAGTTCACACTGAATCCAGTGTTTTCCCATCTGCTCTCATCGGTATAGCGTGCGCTGGGTTGCAATGAACCCGGCTGTGGCGTGGTGTCGAGATAATTGATGTACAATTGGTCCCGCGATGTATAAAAACTCGAACTGAATTTGTTTTCTGCATTGGGTTTCCAAGTGAGTTTGATGTTGGCATCTTGAAAAAAGTAGCTGGGTTCATTGGTTCCTTCGAACAATTTGTTTTCGTTGTTGTCCGACACAATGGCGTTGGAATAAACCGTGGAGAAGATGCGTTTGTAGGCAGGGCTGTACCATCCATCTGTGAGAGCGCGGCGCCCGTTGAATATGAAGCCGATGGTGCCAGCTGTATCCAATGGTCCTTCAACACTGAAGGCGCCCGACAACATGCCCAAGTTGATTTGTGTGTTGCCTTTTGCGGTATTGCCTTCTTTGCCGATCATTTCTACCAGCCCGCCAATCCGCCCTCCTTGTCGGCTATGCGGTACATTTTTGTGGATGCGCACGCTCTTTACCGCCTCGCTGTTGACGGCCGAAAACATACCGAACAAATGGTCTTGATGGTAAATCGTAAAACCGTCCAGTTTCATCAGTGTCTGATCCGACGAGCTCCCGCGAATAAACAATCCTCCGCTGTTTTCTTGTGTCGATGATATGCCCGGCAGTATTTGAGCTGCGCGGTAAACATCGGCCTCGCCGAGTCCCTCCAAGGTAACCAAGTCGTTGGGATTGAAAACCACATTGGTGTTGTCGGCATCCGTTTTAAAAATCTCATTACTGCCTGCGGTGATCAGCACTGTGGGCAAATAAAGACGTTTGGGTTCGAGGCCAATTCGCGCTTGGGGTTTCTGTTGGATCAGGTGAACGAGCATAACTTTTTTGGTTTCGTAACCCACAGAGGTGAACACAATGGTGTCCTCGGGATGCGATTGCTGAAATGCGGCATGAAAATGACCATCCGCATTGGTCGTGAACCCTTGTTTTGATGAGCTGTTGCTCACGCTAGCAAAAGGCAGTGTTTCGTTCGTTTCCACATCATACAATGTCCCACTTACTACAATGGTGGCCAGAATGTCATGAAACGATATGTCCGTGGGTTGAGGCTGCTCTTGGTTTTTTACAATTATGCAAGTGGTATTCACCCATTGACACCGGTAACCGGTTTTGTTCAATACACGGTCCAAGGCGTTTTGCAGCGGGATATTCTGCGCTTTATCCGAAACAAGGATTTTGGAAAGAGCGAAGTTATCGTAAGCAAAATCCACATCCGTTTGCCGGTGAAATTCCTTGAGTGCGTCGGACAACGATGTGCCCTTGAAGTCGTAGGATACCGATTGCGACTGCGCCCATCCGCCGAAACAGCAGCAAATGATCAAGGCACCAACACAAAGCATCGACTTCATAGCGCGTAAAAATAAAGAAACCGTTCAAACTTGCAGACTTAAAATGGTACATTGGCGTGGAGGTCCAAGGACAAGCCCTGCTGCAACCAATTCAATGGATTTGCGTATTGCAGAGCAATGCGTCTTTGTCATTGGTGCCGACAAACCGACGCTAGTCACATTCAATTCGATAAACCGCATTAACTTCGCACCAAGAAAACCACCCCTTCGCATGAAATCGAAATTAAAAATTTACAATAGCTATACCCGAGAAAAAGAGGAGTTTGTGCCACAAATCGAAGGCCATGTGGGTCTGTATGTTTGCGGTCCGACCGTTTACAGCGATGTGCATTTGGGCAATGTCCGCACATTCTCCACCTTTGACATGGTGTATCGCTACTTGCGATTTTTGGGCTACAAGGTGCGTTATGTGCGCAACATTACAGACGTCGGCCATTTGGTTGGCGATGGCGATGAAGGCGAGGATAAAATTGCCAAAAAGGCCAAGTTGGAGAATTTGGAACCCATGGAAATTGTGCAGAAATACACCAATGGTTTTCATGATGTAATGCGCATCTTCAATGTGCTCAATCCTTCGATCGAGCCCACCGCCACAGGCCATATCGTTGAACAGATCGAGATGATCGAAGAGATCATTGCCAATGGATTTGCCTACGTGAGCAACGGCAGTGTCTACTTCGATGTGCGCAAATTCAGCGAAAAATATCCCTACGGCAAGTTGTCGGGCAGAGTCATTGACGACTTGATCTCCAATACCCGTGACTTGGACGGTCAAGATGAAAAACGCGATAGCTTGGACTTTGCTTTGTGGAAGAAGGCAGAACCGCAGCATTTGATGCAGTGGAATAGTCCTTGGGGCAAGGGATTCCCGGGCTGGCATTTGGAGTGCTCGGTGATGAGCACCAAATACCTCGGCAAGACTTTCGATATCCACGGAGGAGGCATGGACCTCAAGTTTCCGCATCACGAGTGCGAAATCGCGCAAAACATTGGTGCCACCGGCGAAGCCCCTGTTCGTTATTGGATGCACGGCAATATGCTCACCGTCAATGGCCGCAAAATGGCCAAAAGCGAAGGCAATGGGTTTACACCGGAGGAATTGATCACCGGCAACCACAAGCTGTTGGACAAGGGATATAGCCCAATGACGGTTCGGTTTTTCTTCATGACTGGACATTATACCAGCACCATCGATTTCAGCAACGAGGCCTTGCAGGCTGCTGAGAAAGGCTACCGCCGCATGATGGCGGCCCGTAAGCTTTTGGAACAGTTGAAGCCCAGCGAAACCAGCGCATACAATTTCCAACATTTGGCCGAGCAATGTGCTGAAGCGATGAACGACGATTTCAATACGCCAATTCTCATCGCCCATTTGTTCGATGCGGTGAAAGCGATCAACTCGGCCAACGACGGCAAACTGAGCCTCACCGCAAACGACATCGAAGAGCTGAAGAATATTTTTGACAGTTACTGCATCGAAGTCATGGGTTTGCAATGGGAAGAGGAGCAGGGCAACGATCAGTTGGCCGATGGTTTGATGCAGGTCATTCTCGATTTGCGAGCTTCGGCCAAGGGCAATAAGGACTACGCCACCTCGGATAAAATTAGAGACGCCTTGGCTGCCATGCAGATCGAAATCAAAGACACCAAGGAAGGAGCAACGTGGGAGGTGAAGTCAAACTAGTTTTTGACTTGTCGCCCGCTGGGTTTGCGTTTACCTTTGTCCCATTCACTTGCAACGCATGAAAGCAAAACAAATAATTGCCATCGGCCTAGTAGTGCTGTTGGTTGGTGGCGGCATATACACTTCTTTTTTTCTAGAAGATGGGCCTTCGCCTGTTCCTCAACCCACTACCAATGGCAAGGTGCAACACAAACCCGAAGTGGTTGCCCCCGAATTCAGTGGCGATTCTGCATTGGCCAAAGTGGCTGCTCAAGTAAAATTTGGTCCACGCGTGCCCAATTCTCCTGGTCATGACGCTTGTGGAGCTTGGCTAGTAAGCGAGCTCAAGCGACTTGGAGCGCAAGTCACCACGCAAGAGTTTAGCCTCAAAGCATACGATCAAACGGCGCTGAAACTGCAAAACATTATGGCCTCTTTTCAACCCGAGAAGGCCAATCGGATTTTGCTTTGCGCGCATTGGGATACGAGACACATTGCAGACAAAGATCCAGATGCTGCTCGACGCAACAAGCCCATTCTTGGCGCTAACGATGGCGGAAGTGGCGTGGGTGTATTGCTCGAAATAGCGCGACACTTGAGCACGGTACCAACTGCAGTGGGCGTTGATATATTGTTGTTGGATGGCGAGGATTATGGCTCGAGCAACGACAACGAAGAGGATACATTTATCAATCCAGATTACTACAGTTCGTGGTGTTTGGGTTCGCAGTATTGGGCCAAAAACCCAATGCCCAAAGGGTACAATGCAATGTTCGGAATTTTGCTCGATATGGTGGGCGCTGCAGATGCACAATTCAATCGCGAAAAATTCAGTATGGAAATCGCTCCCGATGTGGTGAATCTGGTTTGGGCCAACGCCGGCAAAGAAGGGTATACCATGTTTTTTCGGGATGAAGAAGTGAGCGGTGTAATCGATGATCACGTGATGCTCAATCGGGGCGGTGTTC
The DNA here is from genome assembly GCA_947463065.1 of Flavobacteriales bacterium. Classification (GTDB taxonomy): domain Bacteria; phylum Bacteroidota; class Bacteroidia; order Flavobacteriales_D; family Sanyastnellaceae; genus CANHSF01. The sequence continues at coordinate 7,925 of CANHSF010000016.1, forward strand.
GCTGCATTGATATCATCGATACCCGTCCGGTGCCGGCTAGCATGGGTTTGGGCGATTACAGCTTTCCTTCGTACCATCACACGCACAAAGACGACATGTCCAGTGTGAGCAAGAATACATTGAAAGCGGTCGGACAAACGGTCTTGCGCACCATTTATAATCTTTAACCAATAGCGCAATTGCATGTTGATGCAGGGTGCTTTCCCCCTGAGCAATTGCAAGGGGTGAGCAGATCGATGCAGCCCAACAACCGGTGCACGATTGGGTTTTCGTTTTGAATCTTTTTGGAAGAGCAAGAAGGTGATTTTGAAACAAGAGCCAAAATCAGAAATCCATATTCAAAGAGAGGTAAAATACCCGATCCAAGACTTGACCGTCGTCAACACCCCACGCCCAATCGGCCCGAACAAAATAACCCAATAGGCGCGAACGGATGCCGAAGCCATAGCCATAAACAATGGGTTCGCGGTTGTTGCGAACCGTTACAGAAACGGGCTGTTGATCAAGGGTGGTTTGGTTGAATAGGTTTTCGTCATCGTAAGGGTTTTTGCCCGTCCAAGCGGCGCCTGCATCAAAGAAGGTGATCAATTGCAAGTTTTGGAGAAAGTCATTGCGGATGGGTTTCTTCAAAAGATATTTGATAATGGGCATGCGCAATTCGGAGTTGGTCACTACTGCAGAATTTCCGTTGCGGGCATTGACATAGAATCCACGCACTGGGCCAACAAAGCTTTGAAATCGGTACCCACCATTTTCGTAGTCAATCGGTGTGGCATTGTCGATGCGTTGCAGCAACCAGTTGTCTACGCCACCCAAATAGTTGATGATTTTGTATTGGCCGAATGAGGTTGTACCTCCAGCTCTGAACGCAGCGATAAAGGTGCGGTGGATGCGGCGATAGTGGCGGAAGTCAAAACCCAAAGTGTTGATATCGGTGCGCTCCGAGCTCAAGTTGGGCTGTTGGAAACGTTCGGCCCACAACTTGAATCGCGTTCCAGAGAAGAGGTTGAGTCCCAAGTTGAATGTGTTGTCGTAGATAAACTCGGTTTTCAACATAAGGTTGACTTCATATAGATTCGGCTCGCGCAAAGAATACACATCCGTGCTTTGCTGAACCAGCTTGTCTTGTCGCACATCTCCTCTAAAGCGCAACGCTGCAACTTCGCTAAATGGGTATTTGACAGAATAAGAGATGGTATTCATTTGCAGTTTGAAGGATTCAAAACCCAACGAAGAAGTGAAGGTTTCGACTTGGCGAATGAATTGCAGTTTGCGGTCCCAACGATCGGCCAGCTTTTCGAAGCTCACACCGTATTCTTGATTGCTCAAATCCAATCCAAAGCGGAAACCACCGACAATGCGGTAGTCTTCGAACAGATCGGTAAGATGAATCTGGGTCATGCCTGACAAGCCCGGAGTGATGCTGCTTGGCGAGGTGAAGTTTTGATACGTTGGGGTAAAAAACACATTGGTGGCCTGTGTGGTGAGTCGGTCAGCAGTGAAATTGAGCATGTAATTGCGCGACCGTGGCATCACGAATTCTTGTTTTGATACAGGAGTTTGTACGGGCGTGCCATCGGCCTTGTATTCCGTAACGCGCACGGTCTCCTTCTCATAAGCATAGTCTTTGATTTCGTCGTCGAACATGTAGTTGGCCACATCGATCGGACCCTTTCGAATGCTATCGTTGCTGATGATAAAGGGCTTTCCGTTGGGTGTGTCAGTGGTGGTTGAGCTGGGGGCGGGGCGCTGGATCACCGGCGTCGACTCTTTGCTTCCAATGGCCACTACTGGTCTGTTCATGCGTTGAAAAACAGTGGTAAAGCGTTGATTGGCCAATACTTGATAATCCACGGGTTTGCGATAGTACACGCCTACTTCCTCGCTCACCGTAAAGTATCTGTAATGAATGGCGGTGTCAATGGCGCTGATCACGCTGTCCACATGGGCAATGTGCCGATGGGTCAATCCTCCTGCATCACTCAAGTAAGTATAGTGAAGCGGAGCCCATTCGGCCGGCAAGGATTCATCCACACCGGGCGTATTGGTGAGCCGTTCCAAAATATTGTCTTGCGTTTCAATATCGATAAAGTACAGGTCTTTGTAGTGGGGGTATACCTTGTTGGGGACGTCTTTGCGCAAGGTGTCGTCGGGTCGATTGCTGGCAAAAATAATGCGCGTGCCATGGTCGACAAACTGCGGCTGCACATCGTCCCAAGGGTCGTTGGTGAGTTGCGTGAAGTTGTTGCCAATGATCTGATAAAGGTAAATGTCGGTTTGCCCGTTGCGCACACCACTGAACACCATGCGCTTGCCATCGGGGCTGTAATGAATATCATGGATTTTTTGGACCAGCTTCAGGTTTTTTTCAATGGATTCTTTTTCCTCAATGGAATAATTCCCTGTGAATACTTGGCCTTCCGATTCAAAGAAGTAGGTCAAGGTCAACGAAGAGGGGTGCCACGCCAAGAGCGGATAACTTTCATCGGCCAAGCGATCCAGTCGATGCTCGCGTTTCAAAATGCACCGCAGTTTTTGTGTGGTGCGATCGTAAATCCAAATGCGGTATTGACCATGTTCGTGGGTCACATAAGCCCATTTGCTTTCGTCGGGCGACAGGCGAAATTGACTGTAATGGTATTTGGTTTTGTGCTTGATGGGCAGTTCACCCAAATGATTGTTCTGTTTTTTCCAAGCCTTCCAAGCTGTTTTGTCGCCTGTTTTTGGAAAAGGAGCACTGCCGGGAATGGTTTCCTGTTTGGGTCCTGTTGTTTTTTCGCGGTAGAAGCGGATGAAGTCCTTGGTGACCGTATCCATGGATAAACCCAGTACATAGAGAAAGCCACTCTCGATGTTTTTGCTGGCTTGTGCCATGTAAAGTATGTTGGGAATGACATTGTCGCCATAGACCTCACCAACATAACTCCAAAACGCTTCGCCTGCCAATTGGGCATCTCTGCCTTCGAGGAAGTTGAGACTTTTGAAGGAATTGGAGCGAATCATATCGCGCATATAGATTGAGGCATCGGGATTGAATCCGTTGGCGGCGTAGGCAATTACACCCTCTTCGTACCATTGCGGCACCGAGAGCAACGTTGAGTTTTTGATGACATCGATCCAGTCTCCGCCGTAAATGAGCTGCATGTACATCACCCGAGAGATGTTTTCGCGGATCTGTCGGTCAAGGCTTTCGCGGCCGTCATCATAAAACACAAACATCTTGGTGCCCATGATTTTCGCCACACCACCGATGTTGAATTGATCGTCGTTGCCCAAGCCGATGTTGCTTTGTCGCCATTCGTTTTGGGTGAGATAGGTGATGATTTGAATTTTGTCCTCCATCGTGAAGTCGTAGAACTTCTCGATTTGTGGGAGTTGCTGCTCGGCCGATTGGAGCGTGTATTCGGCCATGTTTTCGCCACCCACATAAAAGTACACTTCAAAATGGGGCGAGGGATACAAAAACCAGTCATAGTCTTTGTATTGGATTCGGTTTTTGCCGAACTCCATGTTGGTGCCTTGGTAGAATTGAGCAGATGCATTTATCCCTATCAGCAGAAATCCGATCATGAAGGGGACAATGCGAGTCAATAATGGCATGGGTAAAAAATACATCGTGGCTTGCTAAAGTACAGGAGATTCGCGGGAAATACAAAAATTTTCGGGACATCACAGCCTGTATCATGGAGATAACTATTGAAGCGGCTGTTTTGTTGCCTGCAGATGTGCCGGAAATGGAGAAATAAGCACAGGTCTGACCGAAGGCAATAGAAAAGTTTGGAAGTTGGCTGCGGTCTGGCGCTACTTTGCACCATGAATTTAGCACAGTTTACGTTTAATGCTTTTGCCGAAAACACGTATGTTTTGTTTGACGCGGCGGGGGAATGTTGGATCATCGACCCTGGCATGTCCAGCCCCGAAGAGGATGAGGTGTTGTTCGATTTCATCGCCGAAAAAGGATTGAAGCCCACTAAAATCATCAATACCCATTGCCACATCGATCACGTATTGGGCAATGCATCGGCCTCCGAAAAATACGGCATTGAAATATGGGCCCATCCGCTTGAATTGCCTACGCTGGAGCGCGCTCCTGCAGCATCGTTGATGTGGAACATTCCTTACCGCATGTCGCCCACCCCTCAGCACATGCTCAATGAAGGCGACGTGCTGCGATGCGGTGCATACCAATGGCAAGTTGTTTTTGTACCTGGCCATGCACCTGGACACATTGCATTGATCGAGCACAACGAAGGAATGATTATGGCGGGCGATGTGTTGTTTCGCCAAAGCGTAGGCCGAGTTGATCTTCCGGGCAGCAATGCAGCCGATTTGGTGCGCAGCATTCAGACGAAACTGTACACCCTTCCCGATCATTTTGTGGTGTATCCGGGCCACGGTCCTGAAACAACCATTGGCTTTGAAAAGGAAAACAACACGTTTGTGCGCTTGAGCGAATCGTATTTATAGTTTGCAGCTTACCCTTTTTTGAGGGTGAAATTGAAGGTGCTTCCAATGCCTTCAGTGCTGCGCACACTAATACTTTGATGATGTTGATCGATGATGTGCTTGCAGATGGCAAGTCCTAGACCGGATCCGCCTTCGTGGCGCGAACGGCTTTTGTCGACCCGATAAAAACGCTCGAACAAACGCGGCAGGTGTTCTTGCCCAATGCCGATGCCATCGTCCGAGACTTCGATCAATTGGCTGTCACCCATGTCAAAAAAATGGAGCAAGGTGGCCCCGCCGTCTTTGCCATAATTGATGCTGTTGACGAGCAAATTGGTCAGTACCTGCTGTATTCTGTTGCGATCGGCCAACACATAAATCCCTTTTTCGTTGGCATTGCGCAAACTGAGGTGGATGTTTTTTTCTTGACTTTTGGCTTCCAAAGAGTCGATCACATCACGGGCAAGTTGGGCGATATCGAATCGTTCAAATTGCAAGGGAATGGATCCACTTTCGATGCTGGTGATTTGATCCAAATCCTGAATCAACGTCGCCAAACGATCGCAACTCATACTGGCTTTGTTGAGGAATTTGCGCGTCAGTTCGGCGTCTTGCAAGTCGCTATCGGCCAAGGTATCGATGTAGCCTTGAATGTTGAATAGAGGCGTTTTTAACTCATGCGCCAGATTGCCGATAAACTCGCGGCGGTAATTGTCTTTGCTGGCCAATTCTTTGACCTCTTTGATTTTTTCATCGGCCCATTTGGCCACCTCGGTATTGACGTCTTCGAGCACCTCAGCACTCATCTGCACGCGCCGTTTGCCATCGCTCAAGGTTTTGACGCTGTGAATGGTTTTGTAGAGGATTTTGATTTTTTTGTAAATGAAGATCTCTGTAAAGTAGTAGATCACCAAATACGAAACGGTGAATCCTACGGCCAAAAAGATGATGAGCCATAGGGTTTCAAACTCTTTCTCGAGGTAAAAAATAATCAGAAAGTAGATCAATGCAGCGATCGCCGTCAAACATATGGACGAGATCAATGCGACATCTTTGGGAGTTCTGGTTCTGAAAGCCATGATTAGGCTTCAAATTTATAACCAACTCCCTTAATGGTCTTAAAATGATCGTCACCTAATTTTTCGCGTAGTTTGCGGATATGCACATCGATGGTTCGGTCACCGACAATGACGTCGTTGCCCCATACGCTGGTCAGAATAAAATCACGGGTAAATACGCGGCCCGGTTGAGAGAGCAACAGCGCGAGCAATTCAAATTCTTTTTTGGGCAAGGTCAACTCTTGGCCTTCTTTGAATACCACGTACCGGTCTTTGTCAATGGCGATACCGGCTTGTTCAACCTTTGGAGCCTCGGGCCGAACTGTTTCGTTTCGTCGAAGGAGAGCCTTTACCCGCGAGATAAACACACGGGTCTTGATCGGCTTGGCAATGTAATCGTCAGCTCCCGAATCAAAACCGGCTATTTGACTGTAATCTTCATTGCGGGCAGTTAGAAAGGCAACAATGACATGCTTTAGGCGCTCGTCGTCGCGTATTTCTTTGCAGGCCTCCATGCCATCCATTTCGGGCATCATGACATCCAGCACAATCATATCCGGAATAACCTGGCGAGCCACTTCAAGGCCTTTTAGTCCGTTGTGTGCGGTATAGACCTCGTAACCTTCTTTTTCTAGATTGTAACTCAACAAATCTAGGATGTCTTGCTCGTCGTCGACCAGAAGGATTTTTTGTTTGCTCATGGGGTCCAAATTTGATGTTCTTGTTAGGCGGTGCAATATTGCAGGAAAGGTATTAACAATAAGTTAAGCCAACCTTATGATATTGCGGCATTCCCCATGCCATTTGGGGATTCTTGAAGACAAATGTAACCGACATGGCACACTCCGACCTCAATTGATTTTCCTTTTTGATTTAGGCCAACATTCGCTGTAATTTGCCAGCTCACACAATGCATCATGGTCGACAATTCAACACAGCGCTATTTCAACGATAAAGTGGTATGGATAACTGGAGCCAGTTCGGGCATTGGTCGGGCGCTGTGCCTTGCTTTGCGCTCTAGTGGTGCTTGGCTCATTGTATCGGCACGCCAGCGCCAAGCATTGGAAGAAATTCGGGCAGAATACGGTGAAAACAAAGTCCATGTGGTGGTCTTGGACCAGGCGTCTCCAGAATCGGTCAAACAGGCCTCAGCGCAGGCCTTGGCTTGGAAGGGACGGGTGGATGTATTGTTCAACAATGGAGGCATCAGCCAGCGTTCCGAGGCGGTGGACACGGATGAATCGGTGGTGCGGCGCATCATGGAGGTGAATTTTTTTGCCAATATCCAATTGACAGCAGCAGTCCTGCCGGGCATGATTGAGCGCGGTTCGGGACATGTCGTGGTAACAAGCAGTCTGATGGGCAAATGGGGCTTTTATCTCCGCAGTGCCTACGGCGCTAGCAAGCATGCGCTGCATGGCTACTACGACAGCTTGCGCATGGAGGTGGAGTCGCAAGGGATTCAAGTCACCATTCTGACGCCTGGATTTATTGCCACTGACATATCGCGCAATGCATTGTCAGGCGACGGAAAGCCCACTGGAGAGATGGATCAAAATCAAGCGGGGGGCATGCCCGTGGAGCTGTGTGCTGACAAGATTTTGCAAGGCGTAGCGCGAGGAGCGAGGGAGCTGCCCATCGGAGGCAAGGAGCTGAATGGGCTTTGGGTGAAACGCTTTTTCCCCAAGCTTTTCGAACGGATTTTGCGCCGACAACAAGCGACATAAGAGCCGCTCAGCCATCAAAAATTAGTGCGTTTTTTTCATGGATTTTTTAAGATTGAGCGTTATATTCGCTGTCCTAAAATTGGAGCGGTCCTCATCATCGGTGTATTGCCATTCACGCGTTGGACCATAACCTCTCCTTAAATTAGGGACCAGGGGGGCTCAGTGTTCACGATCTCAACAAAGGTGGCCGTTCAAACGGAAGGGCCATCGTGTAGAATTGTGACCAACGAGAATGTACCAAAACAATTTGTTAGAGATCAAAGCACGGTTTCAAAATATATTGATCATATGTCAAGTGTAGCAGAATTAACACCCAAACAAGCCCTGAAGCAGTTTTTTGGGTTTGATCATTTTAAAGGTTTACAAGAAAGAGTCATTGATTCCGTTTTAGCGGGTGAGGACACCTTCGTTATCATGCCTACAGGCGGTGGTAAGTCCTTGTGTTATCAGTTGCCTGCGCTCATGTCAGAGGGAACTGCGATTGTGGTGTCTCCGCTCATTGCCCTGATGAAGAATCAGGTGGACGCCATGCGCGGTTTTAGCGAACAGGATGGAATAGCGCATTTCATCAACTCATCGCTCAACAAATCCGAAATCATGCAGGTCAAGAGCGATATTCAAAACGGCCACTGCAAACTGTTGTATGTGGCACCAGAATCACTCAACAAGGACGAGAATGTGGAGTTTTTCAAAGGCGTGAAAATCTCTTTTGTCGCTATCGACGAAGCGCATTGTATATCCGAATGGGGCCACGATTTTCGTCCAGAATATCGCCGGTTGCGCCCTATCATTGAACAAATCGCGGATGTACCCATTATGGCGCTCACCGCTACCGCTACGCCCAAGGTGCAGCAAGACATCCAAAAGAACTTGGGCATGATGAAGGCCAAAGTCTACAAGGCTTCCTTCAACCGACCGAATTTGTACTACGAGGTACGCGTCAAGAACAACATCGGCAAACAAATCATTCAATACATCAAGGCCAACAGTGGGAAGAGTGGCATCATCTATTGTTTGAGCCGCCGCAAAACGGAAGAAATCGCTGAATTGCTTCAGGTCAATGGCATCAAGGCCTTGCCGTATCATGCGGGCATGGATAGCGCACAACGCAACCGTGTGCAAGATCAATTCCTGATGCAAGATGTCGATGTGATCTGTGCCACAATAGCCTTTGGAATGGGCATCGATAAACCCGATGTGCGTTTCGTTATTCACCACGATATTCCCAAATCGCTAGAGAGCTATTACCAAGAGACCGGTCGTGCGGGCCGCGATGGTGGCGAAGGGGTGTGTATTGCTTTTTATTCCCCCAAAGACATCGAGAAGTTGGAGAAATTCCTGCATGGAAAACCCGTTGCTGAACAAGAAATTGGAATGCTGCTGTTGCAGGAGGTCATTGCATATGCCGAAACGGCCATGAGCCGCAGACAATACTTGTTGCATTATTTCGGAGAGGAATGGGATCCTGTGCTTGGCGAAGGAAACGGAATGGACGACAATTCGCGAAATCCAAAGGAGCGCATCGAAGGCATGGAGTATGTCAAGACATTGCTGCAATGCATCGACTCATTCAAAGAATTGCACAAAGCCGCTTTTATCTGCCGAGTGGTTTGTGGCATCAAAACATCGGAGATTACCACCTACAAGGGCCACACAAGCGAATTCTTTGGAGTGGGCAAAGATGAAGGAGAGAAGTTTTGGAATGCCATTCTGCGCCAAATGTATGTGCGTGGTTTGGTGGTGAAGGAAATCGAAACTTACGGTGTTTTAAAAATCACCCCCGTCGGCAAGGCCTTTCTCAAGTCTCCTTCTTCATTCCCGGTTGTCAAAGAACAGGAGATCGGCGAAGTGGACGATGACGAATTGATCATCCCCAAGCAAGGCGGCGGTGCTGTGGACGAGGTGTTGTTTGGAATGCTCAAAGAATTGCGTCAAAAATTGTCCAAGGAAAAGGGTGTGCCGCCTTATGTCATCATGCAGGATCCTGCCATGGAAGAAATGTGCACGCAATATCCCATCACCTTGGATGAGTTGGCACAGATCGGTGGCGTAGGCAAAGGAAAAGCTCAAAAATTTGGTCAGGCTTTTGTCGAACTCATCGGCAAATACACCAAAGAGAATGACATTGAGCGCCCAATGGATTTCGTGGTAAAAAGTGCCGGACACAAAAGCACCCATAAAGTTCAAATCATCCAGAACATCGACAAGCGCATACCCTTGCCCGACATTGCACGCGGCCTAGGCAAATCCATGACCGAATTGATTGACGAACTCGAAGCCATCGGCAATTCGGGAACTAAACTAAATATCCAGTATTTCATCGATGAGGAGTTGGATGATGAGCAGCAAGAAGAGATCATGGAGTATTTCATGCAAAGTACGTCCGATAGCATTCGTGAAGCAGAGACCTATTTTGATGGCGATTACGAAGAGGAACAACTCCGATTGATGCGCATCAGGTTCATGAGCGAAGTGGCCCATTGACGGAGTTGCTAAATAGTACAAGACCGAACAAGCGTTCGGTCTTTTTTTATACAGAGTCGAATAAGATGCCAGCCCTTGAAATACGGTTGGGCATTGCATTTTGACAAAAGAAGATGAAACTTTATTCTCCGTCAGCACAATTGCAAGGGGCCGACATGATCACCTTGCACTGCGGCAAGAGCTCGCGCAAACGATCTTGGGTATCGTAGCTGATGTTGTTGTGCAAAAGATCGAGCACACGGAGTTTGGGGAGTTCCGACAATTGGTCAGGATATTCTTCCAATGGGTTGTCGTACAAAACAATTTCTTCCAAATTGGAACATTGCGCCACCAATGGGCTGAGGGTGCTCAAAATGTTGTCTGCGAGATTGATATAGCGCAGACGGGAGAGTTGCCAAAACGTTTCGGGGATGTCTTCAATTTCGTTGTGCGATAGATCGACGAACTCCAGTTGCGACAACTCCGCGATCCCATTGGGTATGGAGTCGATTTTGTTTTTTTCCAACCGCAAGTCGATGAGATTTTTGAATTGAAGGATTTCAATTGGAAATGACTTGAATTTCAATTTGGTCAAATGCAGTCGATAAACTTTTTCGGGCTGCTTCAGGGCCTCTTCCAACGAATGAAACACGGGCAGGGAATCCCATTCCAACCTCAGAGCGGTTTGAGCAGGACACCACAGGGCCCATTGCAAAACGAGTATGAGGACAAGGCGTTTCATGGCAAATGGGTCAGAGCAGTTGCGATATCATTATGGATTTGATCAGTAAGTTCAACGATTGAGCCAAATTTTTGTTCATCCCGTATTCTCGCTAGAAAACGAATCGATATGGTTTTATTGTATAGATCCCCGCTATAGTCGAGGAGATGCGCCTCGATTTTTCGATCATGGCCGTTGTCAAAGGTGGGGCGAATACCGATATTGATCACCGCTTTGTACACAACGGAGTCAACGGTGCATTGAGCCGCGTATACACCATTCAACGGAATGAGTTTGTATTGGAAGTCGGGTTCAATGTTGGCCGTTGGGAAACCGATGGTTTTGCCTCGACCATCGCCGGGCACTACGCCGCCGGTGATGCTGTAAGGATGACCGAGCAATCGATTGGCCAGTTGCACATCTCCGGCATGCAGGGATTTTCGGATTTTCGTAGAACTGATTTCTGCCTCGTCGACCTGTTGGGCCGGGATTTCAACCACATAGTATCCGAAGTTATCGCTGAGTTCGACCAGGGTATGGTGATTGCCCTCGCGGTTTTTACCAAACCGATGATCGTAGCCAATGACCAACGTGTGCGTGTGCAATCCGCTGACCAAAAGATCGCGCACGTAATCGTATGCGGATTTTCGCGAAAACTCGGGGGTAAAGGGCAGGATCACCAAATGATCCAATCCGAATTGGCCCAGCAAATCTGCTTTTTCCTCCTGGCTCGTAAGCAGCTCCAAACCGTGATCGTCGGGGTAAAGTACCATTCTCGGATGCGGATAGAAGGTAAGCAACACGGTTTCACCTCCTACATGTTGGGCGATTTCTTGAAGTTTGCGCAAGATCGAACTATGGCCCAGGTGCACGCCATCGAAGGTGCCAATTGTGACGATAGGATGTCGGACATGTTTGAACGTATCAAATGAGGTATGAATAGTCACGCGAAATGGAATGTTACCAGACAAAGGTAAGCTGCATGAGCAGAAAAAAGAAAACCCGGCACTGGGCCGGGTTTTTTAGGTATGTGGATCGATGATTATTTCGATACAACCAACTGAGTGCTAACCATAGCTGCGCCATCAAGAACGATGTTGAGCATATAGTTACCAGCAGCGATGTCTGTTACGTTGATTTCGAAGTTTTGTGCACCAGCTTGGTACATGCCTTTGTTGGCAAAAGTGATCAAGCGGCCTTGCATATCGCGAATTTCGTAGGCTACAGCTTTGGCATTGTCCAAAGTGAAATTGACACGCGTAGAATTCACTGCGGGGTTGGGACCTACGGTAAGGTCTTTAATCAATTGTGCAGATTCTTCGATGCCAACGCGCTCGCTGGTGATCAAACGGATAGCTGGGCTATCATCGGTCAAACCGGTCAAACCGAAGAACCAAATGAAGGTGCCTTCCGTGGTTTCTGCCCAAATGCCGGTAGAGAAGTCAGCATCAAGTTCGCCTGTAGATTGTACACCCAATTCTTGGGTTGTTTCGTCGTTGGTTTGAACAGCCACGAAGTAACGCGCGCCTGCAGCCAAATCTGCCGCATCATCGAAAGGCAAATAGTAAGGATAAGATTGATTACCCGCTGGTGTCCAATCGCCATCGACTTCAAATTCTGCACCGGCCACCAATTCGCCATCGGTGAGGTTGTAGTCGTCGCCTTGTTGCATGAGCAATGCCGTAATTGGACAGTTGGTGTCGGTAGAGCTATCGAAACGCACTGTCAGCCCGTATGCTGTTGATCCGTCGGTGTTGACAGTCAAATACGAGCCATAACCAACAGGCGCAAATGGATCAGCAGTAGTTCCGGTACCCGAAAACGGACGCATGTCGTCGTTGAGGTTCGTGATGTCGTCGTGTCCGTATTCATCCAAGGTAATGGTGAAGTTTTTGGACAACGTATTGTTGGTTGGAGTGGCATCTTCAGCGGCGTAAGTCACTGTTGTGCGCACGCTGTAATCACCCGTGGCTGTTGGCACCCAGTTGGTGGCCACAAATGCGGTGTCGTAGAAGTCAGCAGGGTTTTCGAGATCGATGGTGGCCAACATATCTACAGTTTGCGAAGCTGTTGCAACCACGGTGTTGGTGGCATCCAAAACGTCGCACGTGATGGTAGCTGTTTGAGCGTTGACACCGATATTGCGGTAAATGGTACCTACAATCATACCACCGAGGTCGGCTGGATTGGCGAGATCCAACGGGATAGCGCGGTATTCAAAGTCTTGCAGGATGTCGCCTGTAGAAACGTAAGACACTTCAATGTCATTCTGAACAGGGTTGGGGTAAAGCAACACATCGTCTACTCCCCAAAAATAGTGAGAGTGAGCAGCATTGCCATTGGCTTGCCATCCGAAGCGGAATTGCACAGCGCCTTCACCTGCAGCCACACCCGAGATGTCGATGGTGGTCAAAAGTGGGTTGGCACTTGCATCATTTGCTCCGCCAGTGAATTCTGGGGCGCCATCGAATACCACCCAAGTTGTTCCGCCATCGTTGGTGACTTCAACAAAAATGGGGCGGTCGTCGGCACAGCAGTAGCGGAAAGCTTGCTCAAAGCTAAGAATAACTGAGGTTTGGCTGCTCAAGTCAAGAACAGGCGAGGTAAGGTAGCCCGTTACATCTTCTGCAGGATTATCGGCGGCAATTTCACCACCTTGAAAAAGGTCGGCATCAAAAATCATCCAACCGTTGGCTGCTGTGGTAGAAACTAAGCCCTCTGTAGGATCCGAATAGAAACCGGCTGGGCTAGCGGCTGTGGCCAACATCCAGATGCTGTTGTTGCCAGAGTCTTCGATGGTCCAAGCACCAACGCCATTGTTTCCGGCTGCACCATTGGCAAAATCTTCAGAGAAGAATGACGCTCCGCGATTGGCTTGATCAAATTGGGCGATTTGCGCTGCGCCTTCTTCTTTGGCGGCGCGAACTTGCTCTTCATTGAGCTTGCGAGGTTTCATTTTTAAGACATGGTTCCCATTGATGTTTTGCTTCTGCTGCGCAGTTGCAAAAACTACCGATCCAAGTGCAAAAAGGAGGGTAAACGTTTTTTTCATTCTCTGTGAAATTTGTTAATTGGTTGATTAAGCTGTTAATGCAATCTGTGAATTCAATGGGATTAATCAGTGGCCGCATTGATTCGGTGCGAAAAATACACACAAATGTCGGTTTTCCCTACTCCTAGATAAAGAGAAAGGCCCCAAGAAGGGGCCTTTAACTTTTATTGTCATTCGTCAAACGACGAAGAATCAGCGAATTAACGTACGATCAATTCACCAGTTGCAACCGCATCGCCAGCTTGTACGCTGTAGGTGTAAACACCTGGAGCAATGGTAGCAGCGTCGATAATGAATTTACCTTCAGTGCTGTTGGACTGTTGAGTAGATACTACACGGCCAGTGATGTCGCGCAAAGTGAATTGAGCAACTGCATTGTTAACCAAGGTGTAGTTGATAGTGGTCAAACCATTGGTTGGGTTTGGATATACATTGGCACGAATACCGTCAGCGGTAGTAGTTTCACTAACAGCGATATTGGCATCCAACACCAAACGAACTGCAGGTGTCCAGCTCCAACCGTTGTACCAGTTTACAGCATCACCAGAACCAAATGGACCATAGTTTACAGTACCCAAATCTTCGTCCAATACATCGGCACGGATGTACATGCGGTCTGAACTCTCGTATTTGCGGATCTCAGCAACATAGAGTGCTCCAGCAGCAATATCAACAGCACCGGATTCGTTGAATCCAATGGTAACATAACCAGCGTCAATCATATCGGCAGTTACAGTGAATTCTTCAGAGAATGCTACGGCTTCCATGTCTTGGATGTTGTCACCAACAAGATATAGGATGGCTTGGCAAGCAGCACCGGCAGTGGTGTTTGGACCGAACCATACTTGGATACCACCAGCTTGTGCATCTGCATTGATGCCATAGATCGCACCTACAGCAACTTCGTCATCGATGTCCCAACCGCGTTGAACGGGAGCTTGATCGGTGTTGTGGCCGTAAACGTCAGCAGTAACTTCGAATGTTTTGCTCAATGTGTTGAAAGTGTCCTCATCGTCATCGGGAACGGTTACTGTGGCAGTGTAAGTGCCAACAGCAGTTCCGAAGTTAATCGGTGTAGACCACACAGTGTCAAGAGCACCAGCAGTGTAAGTGGAGTCGATGGTTACCAAAGTTCCGTTGATATCCATAGCAGTTGGGATGTCGATTTGATTGTTGAAACCATAGTTGGCCACAACGCCACCGATAACCAAATCAGTAACTTGACTGGTTGGGATAGCAGTGTATTCGAAGTCATTGATGATATCGCCATTGTACACTTTCAATACGTTCAAGTCGTTGGCAAACGTTTCGAAGATTTCGATATCGTCAACCATCCAAGCGTAACCCCAAGTTCCTTTCCAACGGAAACGAATGTATACCGTTTCAGAACCAGCAGCAACTTCGCTGATGTTGAATACGATGGTGGTAGGGTTGTTTACTGGGTCTTGGGTTTCCATAGTAGGCCACAATTCGAAACGAGTACCTGCTGGCGCTTCGCTCACTTCGAAGGTGGTTTCATCTGGCCAAGTCACGCCGTCTGTAGAAATCTCTACAAGGCAATATTCGCTACCATCGCTAGAACCGTTGTCCCACATGCGGTAGAACGTTTGGAATTTCAAGCTCACGTTGTCATAGGCAGACAAGTTGATTGGAGCGGCATTTTGGAACCAGCAGTTTTCAACCCATGTACCACCTGTAGAACCACCGAATACATCGGAGTCTACCATGATGAACCCGTTTTCGCCAGTCGTAGAGGCAAGTGGGTCGATGGAAGCAGGACCAGTTGGACCAGCAGTAGAGCATTCAAAGTTGATACCGGTGATGAATTCGGTGAAACCTTCGTCGAACGCATTGTAAAATTCCCAATCGGTGCAAACGCTGCAATCGTTGGAGTAGATAACATCACGATCAGCAGGCAACTCGTACTGTTGAGTTGTGTTTGCTGATTCACCGCGCAAAGACTGGCGGCCTGATGCAGCAGGGTTCTGCTTGTATTGAGCAGAAACACTAACTACTGCAAGGATCGAACATGCAAGTAAGTAGATTTTTTTCATTGGATTGAATTAAGATTAAACTAAATAGGTCTATAAAAAGGTGGCCAAATATATATCAATCAGGTCAAACTCAAGCATTGATCTGAATTAATTCAACAACCCATTCGGCAATACCAAGGGACAAGTTAAAACCCTACCTTTTGGGGAATTAGGCAGGCGATGATGCTGCTTTTTTCTCGACCCGGGCTGCGATGAGAATACTGACTTCGTAGAGCAGGAGCAGCGGCATAGCCACAACGATCTGACTCGTCACATCGGGTGGGGTCAAAATGGCAGCCAAGATCAAATTGACCACAAAGGCGTGTTTGCGGTATTTTTTGAGAAACGCCGAACTGGTGAGTCCAATTTTTGTTGTGAAATAAATGAGTACGGGGAGTTGAAACAAGAGCCCTGTTCCGAAAACCAAAGAGGTGGTGAGCTTGAGATAGGACAACAAGGTGGGCTCGGCCTTGACGTCGGCAAAGGTGTAGTTGCCCAAAAACTGA
>CANHSF010000017.1 GCA_947463065.1 Flavobacteriales bacterium
GTTCGCTCCAATCAGGTAATTGATCAGTGCATTGTCTATGACTTAACGGGCAAGGCGGTTTATGCACAGAACGTGAATGCACATTCTGCAGTGTTGTCCGTAGAACATTTGTCTGCAGGTGCCTACGTGGTGCATGCTTCTGGAGCAAATGGATTGTTGGTAACGCGCTTCATCAAAAATTAAAATAGAATTCTATGGAAGGAGCCGCACCGAATGGTGCGGCTTTTTTTATTGGTTGTAAACAAAAAAGTGGAAGTTGCTTGGTGTCACCGCGGCGATATGCAAGTAGTTGCGAATCATGACCGAATGCGGTGCTGGTCAGCCCTTGTATTCTTACCGCAAAGTGCTATTGTTTTCTCTTGATGTACATCCTAGGATTGTGTCGTGAAGCGAATACCTTTGCAGGCGCGATTTAAACGCACACAAGCGATGAACAATAAGTGGATTAAAACGATGATCAATTACATGCTGAATGGACTGGTCATCATGTTACCGGTGTTTGGCACGGGGTATATCATCTATCATACATTGAAATGGCTGGATAGCATTGTTCCGGCTTTGTATTACACGGAAGCGGAGCTCGCTCAGCGGGGAAATTCTTTTACCGGTTGGGGCATTGTTATTTTGCTCGTTGTGTTATTTGTGATGGGATATTTGGGAGCGAAATTCATCAATGACCGGCTCAAGGGTTTGTTTGAGAGTTTGTTGGATCGTATTCCAGGAGTCAATAATTTGTACCATACCATTAGCGACATGTTGGGTGCTTTTGTGGGCAACAAAAAGAAATTTGATAAACCGGTTTTGGTGAAGGTAAGTGATGATATGGACTTGGAGATGATTGGCTTTGTGACCGATACGGACTTGGCCGAATTGGGCAACATCCAAGGCAAGGTGAGCGTCTATTTTCCCATGAGTTATAGTTTTTCGGGACATATGTTGGTGGTTCCCATTCGCAATGTAAAGCCGCTGCAAGGCAATCCGGTGGATATCATGAAATACACCATTAGTGGCGGTATTGTCGAATTTGATCCCAATGCCGGTTCGGACGAACAAGTACAATCGAAATCCTAATCATTGCTGTGGAGATCGGTCAACGGTGGAGTTTGGTATTGATGCACGTGATCGTGTTGATTTGGGGCTTGACAGGTATTCTCGGCCACGAGATAAGTTTGGATGCTTTTCAGTTGGTGTGGTGGCGCGTATTGATAGCTATTGTAGCCATGGGATTGTTTGTGTGGTGGCGAGGCGCACTGTGGCCAGCCGATGGTCGAATGTTGGGTTCTTTTTTGTTGTGCGGTGTGGTTGTCGGAGCGCACTGGATCACGTTTTTTGCGGCAATAAAAGCGAGCAATATTTCTGTAGCCTTGTGTGCCATTAGCACGAATTCATTTTTTGTGGCCCTGTTGGGTCCGTTGTTTGGCAGAGGACCTTGGCGTGCGAAGGAGTTTGTTTTGAGCGCCCTTGTCATTCTTGGTTTGGTGTTCATTTTTCGTTTTGAATTGCACTATTGGAAAGGCATTGTATTGGGCCTGCTCGCGGCTGCTTTATCTGCGGGCTTCTCGCTGACCAACGCACGTTTTATTCAAAAGGAGTCGGCCGTTACCATTTCATTTTGGGAGATGATCGGCGCTTTTGTTGGGATTACCATGTACTTTATTGCGCGCGGTGAAATCGGGCAATTGCATGTGCCGTCGGCTTACGACTTGAGGTGCTTGCTGTTTTTGGGCGTGGTGTGCACTGCTTTTGCGCTCGTGGTATCGGTTGAGGTTATGAAGGTGCTTAGTCCGTTCACGTGTGCCTTAACCATCAATTTGGAGCCGGTGTATACCATTCTGATAGCCTTGGCGCTATATGGCAGCAGCGAGTATATGTCTTGGGGATTTTATGCCGGATTATTGATTATTTTGAGCACACTTGCATTAGATATGTACTGGGGTTCCCGGCAAAGACAATGATCGCTGAATGAAAGAAGGATTTTAGGACAAAAAAAATGTCGGCACTGGGCCGACATTTTATATTGGATATACTGGTCTTAGTTCAAGGAAGAACGCTTGAAATCAGTTACAGTAAGATCTTTATCAGCTGTTTTTAGGTATTGCGCAACCGACAATTTTGAATCTTTGATGAACTCTTGGTTCAACAAGGTGCTTTCTTTGAAGAACTTGTTGAGACGGCCCATTGCGATCTTTTCGGCCATTTCAGCTGGTTTGCCTTCGTTGATGGCTTGTTCTTTACCGATCTCGATTTCTTTTTGTTTTACGTCTTCGGGTACAGAGCTTTCGTCAACAGAAACTGGAGCCATAGCAGCAACTTGCATTGCTACATCTTTGGCCATGTCATCGGCAGTAGGTTTGTTGAAACCAACGATAGCAGCTAATTTGTTGCCGGGGTGATTGTAAGCATATACTTGCTCTGCATCGACCACGTTGTATTGTGAGAGTTCGATTTTTTCACCGATTTTACCGATTTCCTCGGTAATCTTTTCGTTGATGGTCAAATCGGTTCCCGAGTAGTTCAAGGCTTTCAAGTCTTCGAGGCTCGCTGGCTTAGCAGCAATGGCGATGTCCAAGATTTGATTGGCAACAGCACCGAAATCTGCATTCTTTGCTACGAAGTCGGTTTCGCAGTTCAATACGATGAGAACGCCGCGCTTGGAGTTTGCATCCAATTTGGCCATCACCAAACCTTCTGTAGCATCGCGGTCGCTGCGATTGGCGGCAACCTTCTGACCTTTTTTGCGGAGTAGATCAATTGCAGCATCGAAATCGCCGTTGGCTTCAACCAATGCTTTTTTGCAATCCATCATTCCCGCACCTGTGATTGTGCGCAGTTTGTTTACGTCTGCAGCAGTAATATTCATGTTGTTATGAATGTTTAAAAATTAAAATTCTTGATTTGTGGTTCAAAAAAACACCTCAAAAGTGAGGTGCAATTGAACTTAATATTAAGCTTGTGGTGCTGTTGTAGAGCGATTTCTACGGCCGCGAGTTCCACCAGCATTACCGGTTGGGGCAGATGTGGCTTCTTCGGTTTCGTTTTTATCTTTCTCTTGCTTGCGCTCCGATAGACCTTCAGCGATCGATTCGATTACCACATCCAAAATTTTTCCGATGCTCTTTGTTGCATCGTCATTGGATGGAATAGCGAAATCTACCTTGCGTGGATCGCTGTTGGTATCGACCATAGCGAACACTGGAATACCCAAACGCTTGGCTTCGGCAACTGCGATGTGCTCTTTCATGATGTCGATTACGAATAGGGCTGCAGGCACGCGGTTCATTTCAGAAATAGAACCGAGGGTTTTGTTCATTTTTTGGTACGTACGGGTCAATTGAAGACGCTCACGCTTGTTGAGTGTTGCGGCAGTACCGTCTGTTTCCATTTTGGCGATTGACGTCATTTTGCGCACCGCTTTGCGGATGGTCACAAAGTTGGTCAACATGCCACCTGGCCAACGTTCTGTAACGAAAGGCATTCCAATCGCACCTACTTTTTCAGATACGATATCTTTTGCCTGTTTTTTCGTTGCAACAAAAAGGATTTTCTTACCGGACTTCGCAATTTGGCGAAGAGCATTGCTTGCTTCGTCCAATTTTACTGCGGTCTTGTTGAGGTCGATGATGTGGATTCCTTTTTTCTCTCCGAAAATGTAAGGAGCCATATTGGGATTCCACTTGCGGCTCAAGTGTCCGAAATGAACACCAGAATCCAACAATTCTTCAAATGTAACTTTTGCCATTTTTAAAATATATACTTGTTTACTTTCACTTTAACAATTTTGAGGTAATGCCTTGCTTTGTCGTCCGCAATGCTGTCTTCAACACTGCACCACCAATGGCGGCCAAAACAGTCCCCAAAATTTGGATACTAAACGGAACCCTAAACGATTAACGTTTAGAGAACTGGAAGCGCTTACGTGCTTTCTTCTGACCAAACTTCTTACGCTCCACCATACGTGGGTCGCGGGTAGTAAGACCTTCAGCACTCAACAACGATTTCCACTCGGGGTTGATGTCGATCAACGCCTTGCTAATCGCCAGGCGCAATGCTTCTGCTTGACCGGTGATTCCACCGCCGTCAAGGTTGGCTTTAAATTCGTATTTGCCTTCAGTTCCCGTAAGCTTGAACGGTTGGTTTACTTTGTATTGTAGAACCATTGTCGGGAAATAATTGGTGTAATCTTTACCGTTGATGGTAAATGAACCATTCCCTTCTTTCAAGTAGATGCGGGCAACTGCTGTTTTTCTGCGTCCTGAGGTGTTTGTGATCTCGGCCATGATATTGTTTTGAATCTAAAGTCTTAACGATTAACTGTGTGTGGTTTGGGTTGCTGTGCAGTTTGCTCATGCGTCTCGCCAGCATATACATAAAGATTGCGGTAGATCGCACGACCCAAACGATTTTTTGGAAGCATACCACGTACGCCCATTTCAATCATCGCAGTGGGGTGCTTTGCCATCATCTCTTTGGGTGATGCAAAACGCTGACCACCGGGATAGCCGGTGTAACGGATATATTGTTTTTCATCCCACTTGTTGCCAGTAAGCGCCACAGCTGCTGCGTTGATCACAACAACGTTGTCGCCACAATCGGCGTGTGGAGTGAAGTTGGTTTTGTGTTTACCGCGTAGTACGTATGCGATTTCACTGCACACACGTCCCAATGATTGGCCTTTGGCATCGATCAACAACCATTGCTTGTTTGCTGTTTCTTTGTTACCAGAAACTGTTTTGTAACTCAACGTATCCATTTTCTCTTGATTTCTAGCGTTTTTCTATTCCTGAAAAACGGGGTGCGAAAATAGTACGCTTTTTTCACTTCGCAAGCACTTTTCAACAAAGTAATGAAGATTTGAACTATTTTTTTCTTTTTTTTGATCTATGCAATTGATAATCAGCGATATATTTTTTTCAACGATGAATCATCTTTTTCTTCAGAATCTTCCTGCTTTTGGAATGAATACATTCCACACCGTCCAAACTCTAATTAATTGGCTGATAATTAAATGATTAACACTTATAGCGTTGTGCGCTGTGCCTTTCATGCAATGGATCATGCCGATTATCGGCTTTTCATGACCGATTCTACACCTGGCCCAGTTGGAATAAAATAGAGCATGCATCTTTAGGTTATCAAATCAGCACAAGCGTGTTGAAGCGATATAAGACCTCCATATTCATTCAATAACCTGTAATGCTATGAATAATTTCAACAAAGAATTTCAAGGTCAAGGACTTTGGATTTTCAACGACAAATAACCTTGTCAAGACATTAAAAATCTACCTGATGCAAACGTGCATCGCGTAATTTCTCATAAGTTGGTTTAGTTTGGTTTAGTTGAAGCCATTGCCGGTTAAGCAATGGCTTCTTTTTTTGATGCCTCAGCTCTTTTGTAATCGAAAATGCAATGTCACAGGCCTGCAATGCTGATGAAGCATGCTCTGTCGAGGTTGTATCTATCGGAAATGCCGAACCAAACGCTACCTGAGCTAGTTTTTTGCTGAGGTTTTGATGCCAGCACGTTGGCAAACGCACGGCTGTAATCGGGTTTAAAAGTGTAGTGCCATGCTCGGGTTAAATTAAACCGAGGCGCGCGAGCAAAATGCCACCACCCACCCACAAGGAAATGAGCATCATCGCGATGAAGAAAACGTAAAAAACAATGGGTATTTTTAAGTTTTTAGGTTTATCAATCACCAAGGTAAGAATGCCAATGACTAGACTTACTATGGCCACCAAGGTAGCTAGAATCACATAACCGAGTGCCGCCCAGCCATCGAATGCAAACATGGCCATTACCAATAGCAACATTGCAATTATCGCAAGGGCGATTGTGATGATGGCCAATATGCTGGTGGATTGGGTTTCCTCCTCGTCATTGGGTTGTTGAACCTGTGCATCCCATCTTTTTTTTCCAAACACAGGAACATTGACTTTTTTAGCGCGATCCGTTGTGGTTTTGGTTTCTGCTGCTGTGGTTGTTTTTTCGGGAACGCATTCCGAAGCAGTGGTGCACACGGTGTGATCTTGGCCCTGGATGGCGATGCTGTCTAAAACAACCTTGGGGGAGGGAGATACGACAGATGCGACACTCAACGAATCCAAATTTTCGGTTTTGTCCAAGTGAACCATGTCTTTGGGCTTGCTGGTTCGCTCAAAATGGTAGCCTCCCATGTAGCGCCTTTTTTCGATGGTGCATGATGGAATGAGAAGCAACAATAGCGCACAAGCGAGCAAAGAGGGCAGATGGATTTTCATGGTCGGGTTTGGGGTTTGGTGTGCGTCGAAAATAATTCAATTTTTGGATTGCTTGCAAACCGCGCAATAACACAATGGTAAAATGAGAAATCTGTGCCATCTTGCGAAGCCAAAGACTCCTATGAATTTATACAGCAATAAACAGCGGTGGAAAATCTTTTTGTTGGTTGTCGCAACAGTGATTGTGGGCATTACGCTGTGGTATAGCAATCATATAGCCGACGGCATTCGCAATGAGGAACGGCAGAAGGTCAAGCTTTGGAGCGAAGCCATCAAACGTCGTGCGGAGCTGGTGAACTTCACCAAAATCCTGTTCGATGAATTGAAGACCGAGGAGCGCAAAAAGGCGGATATGTTGGCCAATGCGTATCAAATAATTTCCGACCCCACTTACGAAAGCGATTTGACCTTCATCACACAATATTTATGGACGAATACAACCATACCGGTATTGTTTTGTGATGCCTCCAACAACGTGCTGGATCATGTAAACTTGCCCGAAGGCAGAGGTGCAGACAAGCGGTACACAGACTCTTTGTTTGCCGCAATACGGAGCAAGGGCAACGATCCCATTGAGTTGCCGGAGATCAGTCAAAAAATTTATTACGATGATAGTCGATTGTTTACCCAATTGCAGGGTACGATGGACGATTTGATCCATTCGTTTATTTCGGAGACGGTGATCAATGCGGCGTCTGTTCCTGTTTTGGTGGTCGATAGTGCGCTCACAACGGTTTATCAGCGCGGAAGCATAGACTCGGCTGAGATTGCCACGCCGGCCTTGTTGCGCAGTAAGTTGGCCAAAATGGCTCAGGAAAATCAACCCATTGTGTTGATGCTGGCCGGTCAACAAAAGCAGTTGATTTACTTCGAGGACTCTGTCACACTGAAGCAGTTGGAAATGTTTCCGATCGTGCAGTTGATATTGGTGGGAGTGTTTTTATTTATTGCGTATTTGATTTTTTCAACCTTTCGCAAAGCCGAGCAAAATCAAGTGTGGGTGGGCATGGCCAAAGAAACCGCTCACCAATTGGGAACTCCGTTGAGCTCGCTGATGGCGTGGAGCGCATATTTGGAGACCGAAGGGGTGTCGAGCGCAATTCTGGTGGAATTGAACAAGGACATTGATCGACTCAATACTATTACCGATCGTTTTTCTAAAATCGGCTCCGTGCCCGAGTTGTCGTTGTGCAATATCGAGGAGGTGATGCACGGAGCATTTGATTATTTGCGCCCGCGTTTGTCCAACAAGGTGAGCTTGCGCGTGGATATTCAAACGGAAAACAAGGAAGTGTATCTCAATCAACCGCTTTTTGGATGGGTGTTGGAGAATCTATTGAAGAATGCGGTAGACGCCATGGATGCGGAAGGCAAAATTGTTGGAAAGGTCCATTCCATTGAAGGCCGCTTGCTCATTGATATTTCGGATACCGGAAAGGGCATTCCAAAGAACAAATGGACCACGGTTTTTGAACCTGGATACACCACCAAAAAACGAGGATGGGGATTGGGTTTATCGTTGGTGAAACGAATTATCAACGAATACCACGGCGGTAAAATTTATGTAACTCAGAGCGAGCCCGACATGGGCACAACATTCCGCATCGAGTTGCGGCAAGGACAGGCGTGATTACTTGCCCTCAGATTTGTCTAGGGCATCGCCGTTTTCGCCTTTGCTAGCGTCTTTGAATTCCTTAACGCCACGACCTAAGCCACGCATCATTTCAGGGATTTTTTTGCCACCAAAAAACAACAATACAACTGCTAGTATGAGGATGATTTCTGTGGTGCCGAATTTTCCGAACATGTTCTCGTAATTTTTGGGGATCTATAACTTCAGTGCACAAAAGTAAGTGAATTTTTTCTTCTTAGCGAATTGCGCTTCTATTTAACCTCTCTTTCGTGTGAATTTGCATCGTGGTATTGCCGAGGAGCTGAACAAAGCCTGCGGTTAGGCCGTTTTTTTCGCAAGTGTATCCGCCCATTTCAATTCTATGTTGTCGATGAGCCGTATATCGCCGACAAAAGCAGCAATCAAAATAACGGCATGGGGATGAGCCGCTTTGTCTTCAACTGGCTCAAAGGTTAAAGCATCTACAATGGCCATATATTCCAACGAAAGACCGGATGCGGGCGTGAATGCGTTTTTTCCCAGATCCAAAAGTTGCTCGATGTTGCAATCGTCTTTGTGATCATGCAAAAGATGCAGCGTGCGGCTGATGAGCAATGCGTCTTGGCGCTGTTGATGGTTGAGGCGCATGTTGCGTGAACTCATGGCTAGACCATCGGGTTCACGAATGGTATCGCACGGTACAATGGAAACGGGCATGCCCTCTGCGCGAACGAGAGCTTGGATAACGGCCAATTGCTGAAAGTCTTTTTTCCCAAAAAAGGCCCAATCGGGCTGAACAATAGTAAGAAGTTTTTGAACGATGGTGCAAACCCCATCGAAATGACCGGGTCGAAAATGCCCTTCCAGAGAGGAGGTCAATCGGCCAAAATCCCATTTTTTGCTTTCCACTCGGGTATACATCTCGGTGGTAGCGGGGGCAAACACCAAGTCAGCGTGATTTTCCAAAAGAGCGCAATCGGCCTCGAGTGTTTTGGGGTACTTGAGGAGGTCATCGGGATTATTGAACTGGGTGGGGTTTACAAAAATGGAGACAACCACCAAGTCGGCGGCAGCGGCGGCTTTTTGTACAAGATGGAGGTGACCTTGGTGCAAAGCACCCATAGTTGGGACAAAACCAACAGTGAGCCCCTTGCTTTTTGCCTCTGCGATTTGGGCCGTCAGATCGCTAATCGTCTCAATTACAATCATTCAGAAATATTTGGGTCGGATAATGAAAAGACAAAGCTAAAAGTTTGGATTTATCAACAAAGTTTTTTACATACCTTTGTATTCCGAAAGTTAAAATTCGGCTATTTCTTTCACGTGTATGAGCAATAAGACAAGAATTCTATACGTATCCCAAGAGATCCTCCCATTCTCACCCGAAAGTCCTATTTCCAACAGTTGTCGTTATTTGGCCCAAGCGGTTCATGATAAAGGCAAAGAGACGCGCATATTTATGCCGCGTTATGGTAAAATCAACGAGCGCAGACACCAATTGCATGAGGTTATTCGGTTGTCGGGTATGAATTTGATTGTGAACGATACGGACCATCCACTGATCATCAAAGTGGCCAGTGTACCTCAAATTCGATTGCAGGTGTACTTCATCGACAACGAAGAGTTTTTTCACCGAAAGGCATTCTTTGATCAAGAAGATAATCAACCGTTTACGGACAATGACGAACGCATGATCTTCTTTACGAAGGGCGTTTTGGAAACCGTAAAGAAGTTGGGATGGGTTCCTGACATCATCCATTGCCACGGTTGGTTTGCGTCGTTGATGCCGTTGTACGTGAAAAAATTGTATTCTCGTGATCCGCATTTTGCGGAAAGTAAAATTGTGACCTCTTTGTACGAGGATGCATTTACTCAACCCTTGGATGCAAAGTTGTTGGAA
Source organism: Flavobacteriales bacterium (assembly GCA_947463065.1). Classification (GTDB taxonomy): domain Bacteria; phylum Bacteroidota; class Bacteroidia; order Flavobacteriales_D; family Sanyastnellaceae; genus CANHSF01. The sequence continues at coordinate 9,771 of CANHSF010000017.1, forward strand.
AAAGTAACTTTCGACAGTTTCAGCGCGTCAGACATCAAACACATTGAACAGCCCACCCACCGCAATCTTCTCAAGCTTGCTTTGCAATACTCGGATGCGGCCATGATTGCCGAAGCCAATGTAGATCCGGAATTGGTCAGTTATTGCCATTCCAATGATATACCCGTATTTGCGCAGCATGCAGAGCCGGATTATCTCAATAGTGCGGATGAATTTTATGAGCAGGTGTTGCAGGGAAAAGGGGTGCTCGTTGATTAAAATATGATTAAAACATTTTTCAAACATAATGGCCTCAAGCGATTGGGGCTTTTTTCCTTTTTATCGCTAGGACTATTCGTGCAGTCATGCACCAAAGAACTGGAGGGTCTGGGTGGTGATTTGGTGCCCAGTTCGGACTTGGTCCAGGCCATGGAAACCGATACATTTTCGATTCAAACCAAGATGGTTTGGGTGGACTCGGTGCGCACCGACCGCAATGGAGCCAACGGATCCGTGCTCATCGGAAGTTATGAGGATGAACGCTTCGGCCGCACCAGTTGCGCAGCATTGTTTCAAATGGATCGCGTTACGAGTTCAGATGTCATTCCCGCCGATTGGTCAGTGTTGCGGGTGGAACTGGATTTGGCCGTCCAGAGTGGACTGTACGTCTATGGTGATGTAAAGGAGATGCAGTACAGTGTGCAGCAACTGACAGAGCGCATGTCGGTTGATAGCAACTACTATGCGTTGTCGCAGGTGGCATATGACCCAACAGACCTGATGTTGCGGCAAGATCCCCAATCGAGCAGTGCATTGATCGCAGAGGATGGAGGATCCAAGAACATCCTTCGCCTGCAATTGCACGAGGATTTGGGTGCGTATTTGTTGGGCGCTGGAACAACTGTTTTGAACGACAAAGACGCGTTTCGCAATTATTTCAAAGGATTGCGCATCAGCACCACCACAACAGCGGGCCGTGTGATGCGTTATGACTTGGGTTCGTCCAACACAAGGCTGCGTGTGTATTACAGCACCCCGTTTGATCCGGAGGCGCCAAATGGACGTCGTGTTGAACAATATCTCGATTTTGGGATAAGCACCACGTCCGGTACATTGGGCCATACCGAGTTTTTCACCCAAATCGATCGATCGCTTTATGGCACTTCGTTGATGGGCATTGATGCAGCCGGTGAAATGGATGCCAACGAGCGGATATTGATGCAAAACGGACACTTGGTTTTTGAGTTGGATTACTCCTCGCTGACCCAGTTTTTGCGGCAGAACACCGTGCTTGTGCACAATGTGGACTTGGTTATGCCAGTGTTGGACACCAAGAGCAAAGAACGCAGGAGGCCGTTTTATATGGTTAGCCTAAAGGAGCTGGAAAATGTACAGTCCTTTTACAGCGCTGAAGCTGCATTTTTTAGAGTGGTCAACGCATTCGCATACCGCTCCGATCAAGGGGCGTACCGGCTGGATGTGACCTCCTTCATTCGGCAGAATCAAGAGGACGAGGATTTGTCATCTACATTTTTTGTTTTGGCTTCCAACAGCGCATTGGCAGTAAGCCAGGTGGAGTTGGCTGGGCCATCTTACGACCCCAATGATGCAAAGCGGAATATGCGCTTAGTGGTCACCTATTCCGATCGAATAGAGAATTGATGCAATTTTCCGTTTAATTTGCATTTACTACGAATCTTATAACTAAAACAATATGTGCGGAATTGTTGGATATATCGGGTCCAAAGAAGCTTATCCGATCTTGATAAAGGGTTTGCAACGTTTGGAATACCGCGGCTACGATAGTGCTGGTGTGGCGATGTTGCACCAAGGCAGTTTCAATATGTACAAATGCAAAGGGAAGGTGGCCAATCTGGAGTCTTTGGTTGCTCAAAACAGCAGCATTGGTGACATGGGCATCGGTCATACCCGCTGGGCCACGCACGGAGCGCCAAACGATGTGAATGCGCATCCTCACAGCAGTGGCGATGGAAATTTGGTGCTGATCCACAATGGAATTATTGAAAATTATGCTACACTCAAGGAGGCATTAACGGCTCAAGGGCACACCTTCACCAGCGATACGGATACGGAGGTCTTGACCCATTTTATCGAAGATGTGTATGCCAAAACAGGATTGTCGCTCTTCGAGTCCGTGCGATTGGCCTTGGCCGAAGTGGTCGGCGCCTACGCGATTGTTTTGATGGACAAGCGCAATCCCAATCAATTGATTTGTGCCAAAAAGAGCAGTCCATTGGTGATTGGCGTTGGTGAGCATGGGGAGTTTTTTATTGCCTCAGATGCTACGCCGATCATCGAGTACACCAAGAATGTGGTATACCTCGACGATGAAGAGGTGGCTCTTTTGGATCGCAACGAAGGATTGAAAATTGTGACCATTCAAAATCAAATCAAGGTTCCATACATTCAAGCTTTGGAAATGAAGTTGGAAGCCATTGAGAAGGGCGGTTACGACAGCTTCATGTTGAAAGAGATACACGAGCAACCGCGCAGTATTCGCGACAGTATTCGCGGACGCCTCAACCTGACGTTGGGTGCCGTGCGGATGAGCGGTGTGGATGAACACGAAGAAAAATGGACCAAAGCCAGTAGAATTTTGATCGTGGCTTGCGGCACCAGTTGGCACGCCGGTTTGGTGGCTGAATATCTGTTTGAAGAGTTTGCTCGCATTCCAGTGGAGGTTGAATACGCTAGCGAATTCAGGTACCGTGATCCGATCATTTTTCCTACCGACGTAGTGATTGCAATTTCGCAGTCGGGCGAAACGGCAGACACCTTGGCTGCCATTGAATTGGCCAAAGAGCGCGGAGCTTTCATTTTTGGTGTTTGCAATGTAGTGGGTTCGACCATTTCTCGCGCCACCCATAGCGGAGCCTATACCCATGCAGGACCAGAAATTGGTGTGGCATCGACTAAGGCGTTTACAGCACAGGTGTCGGTATTGTACTTACTCGCCCTTGCGGTTGCCGAGAAGCGCGGCACGATTGCCAAGGATCGATTGCATCGTTTGATGGCTGAACTGAACAGTGTACCCAATAAGATTGAAGAGGTATTGCAAACCAACGAGCAGGTCAAGCACATTGCCGAAATGTATAAGGGTTCGCGCAATGCACTTTATTTGGGAAGGGGATACAGTTTTCCAGTCGCTTTGGAAGGCGCACTCAAGCTCAAAGAAATATCCTACATACATGCCGAAGGTTATCCGGCCGCAGAGATGAAGCATGGACCCATCGCGTTGATCGATGAGGAGATGCCGGTAATTGTTATTGCTACGCAAGGTGCATCCTACGAAAAGGTAGTCAGCAATATTCAGGAGGTGAAAGCCCGCAAGGGAAAAATTATCGCCATAGTCAATACAGGTGACAAAACCGTTCGAGAATTAGCGGATTACACCATTGAGATACCCAAAACAGACGACAGCTTGGTGCCAATTGTATCGGTGGTTCCGCTGCAACTGTTGTCCTATCACATTGCGGTAATGCGAGGCTGCAATGTGGATCAACCCCGGAATTTGGCTAAAAGCGTGACGGTAGAATAAAAATCATCTGTTTTTCTGCTTTAAATCAGCCAATATAAAGGCTTGAAATACAACATATTAACAACCCCATTGTGAAAAAGAGGTATTTACCTCTTTTTTATTTTCCTTTTATTCGCCATCATTGCACTCTATAATCCAAATAAATCAACATTATGAAAAAAGTAATTTTGTCAATGGCTGTAGCGTTGGCTTGCGTTACAGGTGCTAGTGCACAAAAGCAACAAGGTGGTGAAAAAAACCTCGAGGTTCAATTCGCACCACTAGGCGGCAACCCAGTGTCTATTTCAGGTATCCGTTTGCGTATCTTCAACAGCGAGTCAAGCGCTATCCGTCTTGGACTTTTCTTGGGTGGTAACTCAACTGAAACAATTCAACAAGAAGCAGACAACGATGCTGATCTTTTGGAATTGATCGATGTTGACAAGACTTTTGATTTCGCTATCCGTCCAGGTTATGAGATGCACTTTGCAGGTACTGACCGTTTGTCTCCATACGTAGGTGCTGAATTGTTGTTTGCTATGTCTAACACAACAACTGATGACCAAGAGCAATACACTGACGAAGACAACGATCCACAAGTGATGACTACCACAACCAAGGGTGGGACTTCAACAATCGGCCTAAATTTGGTTGCAGGTGCTGACTTTTATTTCAGCGATGCGATCTATCTTGGCGCTGAGATTGGCTTCGGTTTCGCTAACACAAAAGACAAAGAAAACGAAACATCTTACGAGAATGCTCCCGACGGTTTTGATGCGTCTACATCTACTCAAGGTAATGTGAAGAACGCCTCATGGGGTCCAAACTACCAAGGAACTATCCGTTTGGGTTGGTTGTTTAACTAATAAAATATTTTTAAACCATGAAAAAATCAATTATTCGTGCGATGGCTGCAGGCGCTTTGGCGTTTGGTGCTATTGTTTTCACGGGCTGTCAGAAAGAAGAGGTTTCCTCAACTGGAAAAAACCCTTTGACTGGTGCAAAGAAAGTTACTTTGACTGAAGCTCAGGTGCGTCAAGTTCGTGAAATCTCTGCGCAGATTCCGATGGTTCGTCTGTACGATGAAGTTCATGGTCGTTACATGGATATCAACATCTATGAGCGCTGGAATCGCGACTGGACTTTTGCTAACCCATACGAGGGCGCGGAGTATTCTTCGTCTGGTTCTTGGGTGAGCGCTGATGGCGAAGAAATGGTCGTCTTCAGTGTAAACGGCACATCCAGTGGCGCTGGCGGCGGTGGAACCGTTGTTGCTGGCAATTCTACATTGAACATTGACTATGCTTTCTGCTTTAACATCGATGTTGAAGCGGTTGGTTTGGACTTGTTCGATTTCGGAGGCTCTTTTGATGGAGTTTCTGGTGTAATCGGAATCGCTGGTGATTTTGAAGCTTTGGCAAACGACGAGTTGGGCGAAGACGCTGATTTCGAAGAATTCTTCGAAGGTTTTGCTGCCTACATCGTTTACGATAGCCAAGCCAACGGTACCTACGAAGTGTTGGACTGGTTTGAAGACCTCGAAGGAGGTTCGGATGACCTAGCTGACAACGCTTTCTCTTATGTATTGGATTGGAACAACTTCGGTTTGTATTTCTCTAGTTCGGGAACCATCACCGCAAGTGGTGCTTCATTGAACTTCCAAGGAGAATATCTTTCTTTATTGGACTTCGTTTTGTCAATTGATGAAGAAGGCGATGAAGAAATGGAAGCTGAGTTTGTGGACGGTTTCGGCCAGATGGGCTGCAATTGATCCAAAACACATAAATTTGAAAAAGGCCTGCCGCAAAACGGTGGGCCTTTTTGTTTGTGCAAGTCCATGAAACTGGGCCAGCGAAGAGCCTGCGATGTTGGGCTTGGTGCTGTGCGCAGCTTGATCCCAAGGCACCTCAAATCAAGCCAATGGGTTGGACATGGTTTAGAGCGCGAGCCACGGGATTTGTTCACGCTTGAAATGTTTAGAAAATCCTAAGCTTTTCGCTTGATAAAGCCCATTCGAACTACCTTAGCATTGCAGTAATAAAACACCCTATATGCGAATCATTGTTCCAATGGCAGGAATGGGCAAACGCCTACGCCCTCATACACTCACCACCGCCAAACCCTTGCTCCCTATCGCGGGCCAGCCCATTGTCCAACGCTTGGTTCAGGATATTGTCAAAGTCAGCCAGCAAAAGGTGGAGGAAATCGCCTACGTTGTTGGTCGCTTTGGGGATGAAGTAGAGCGCCATTTGATTGATGTTGCGGCCTCTTTAGGCGCTCAAGGAACCATTCACTACCAAGACGATCCATTGGGAACAGCCCACGCGATTTTGTGCGCCAAGAGCGCATTGCACGGCCCAGTGACTGTGGCGTTTGCCGATACCCTTTTCAACGCGGATTTTGAATTGGATCAAAACAACGATGGGGTTTTGTGGGTGCAAAAGATCGAAGATCCCCGGCAGTTTGGCGTAGTGGTCTTGGATCAAAATGGTGTCATTTCGGAGTTTCAAGAAAAACCTCAAACGTTTGTCTCGGACTTGGCCATGATCGGAATCTATTACTTTAAAGATGGCAATCGTTTGCGCGAGGAGTTGGAATATTTGATCGACAACGGCATCATGAATGGCAACGAATACCAACTCCCCGACGCCTTGCGCAATATGGTTCGCAAAGGAGCGCGTTTTACCCCAGGTACCGTCAAGGATTGGATGGATTGTGGCAACAAAGAGGCCATGGTTGAGACCAATTCTTCCTACCTTCGTTATCATGCCACGAAAGAATGGATCAGCAAAAATGCAATCATTGAAAACAGTTTGGTGATTGAGCCTTGCTATATCGAAGCAGGAGCGCAACTCCGCAATTCGATTGTGGGACCCGGCGTATCGATTGGCAGTGGTGCACTTGTGGAGAATAGCCGCATCAGCGAAAGCATTGTTCAATCTTCGGCAACCATCAAAGATGCGCGTTTGCACAAAGCCATGGTGGGCAAGTCCGCCGAAATTACGGGCACATTGAATGATGTAAGTTTGGGAGATTTTAGTAAGATACGGCTTTGATGGATTGGCTTATGCATATGAATAAGGTTGCACGAATACTTTTCGGCGTGGTAACAATCGCCTTGGTGAGCGTGTTGCCGTCGTGCAATAAAAACAAAAGCGCTACCAAGTCTGCTCAAGTCGATGCTGGAGCTGGCGAAAAGTCCCCACCATTGGACACCCGATTCCAAGAGCGTTTCTTCGATGCTTTGCTGCAAAAGGCCAATGGGGAATGGCAGAAGGCGTATATGTTGTTGGAAGAATGCCAAAAACTTGAACCCAAAAATGGCGTTGTGCATTTTGAATTGGGTCGAATGGATTTGGATTACAAGAAGGATATTGAATCTGCTCAAACCCATGCCAAGGCAGCGGTGGCGTCGGACAAACTCAATCCTTGGTATCATTTGCTCATGGGGAAAGTGCTTTTGGGAAAAGGCGATTACAGCGGTGCATCGAAGTCGTTTGCAACGGTGGCAAAGTTGAATCCCCTCGACATCAATGTGCTTTATGAGCAAGCGGAAGCGCAGATCAACGCAAAACTATTTGCAGAGGCCATCAAAACCTACGATCAAATCGAACTTAAAACAGGGGTGTATGAGGAGTTGAGCATCCGCAAGAACAAACTGTATAGAGATTTAGGAAAGTGGGATCAAGCTGCTTTGGAATTGGAGCGATTGGCGGCCCAATATCCCGACATTCCCCAATACTGGGCCATGCTTTCGCAGTTCTACCAAAAACTCGGCAAGCAAAAGGAGGCAGCCATTGCTATGGAAAAAATGCTTTTTGCCGATCCTTCGAATGGACAGGCTCACTTTCAGATGGCTGAATATTATCGAAGTATTGGCGACGAAACCAAAGCCAAAGCGGAAATGAAATTGGCGTTTGGAAGTGCAGATGTTGCAATCGATCAAAAGATTTCGGTCATGATTCGTTACCTGACGTTGACCGATACCGACAAGTCGCAATTGCCTGAGGCGCTGGAACTGTTGCGAATCTTGGAAAACACCAATCCCAATGAGGCCAAAACGCACAGCATTGCAGGCGATTTCCATTACCGCGACGGTCGATTGAGCGAGGCACTGAGCAGCTACCGCAAGGCTTTGGATCTCGATCCCGATCGCAATTTGATTTGGCAGCAAGTTTTGATTCTCGATCACGAAACCCGAAATATGTCTGCCCTGATGCAGGACAGTGAAAAGGCCTTGGAGCTTTTTCCGAATGAACCTGTTTTTTACTATTACAATGGACTGTATCATCAGTCGGTGAAGGCGCATGAAGAAGCCATTGAGGCGTTTCGGATGGGCAAAGACATGGTGGTGGACAACGAAGGCTTAATGGTTCGGTTTTTGGCTGGAATGGGCGATGAGTATTATCGCTTGCGCGATTACAAAAAATCCGACGAAGCCTTTGATGAAGCCCTCAGACGGATGCCTAACGAGGTCTATGTGCTGAACAATTACGCCTATTTTTTAGGATTGCGCAAAGAGCGGTTGGAACAAGCGGAGCAAATGGCCAAGTATGCGAATGAATTGGTGCCCAATGAACCGAGCTATCTCGACACCTACGCTTGGGTGCTGTTTCAGCGGGGCAAATACAATGAAGCTTTGGGCAGGATAGAAAAGGCTGTGGCTATGGACCAGAAAAGTCCCGAACTTTATGAGCACTATGGTGATATTCTCTATAAGTTGGGACGATCCAGTGAAGCCATAGTGCAGTGGAATAAGGCAAAAGCATTGGGATCTACAGAGGAAAAGTTAAATCAAAAAATAAACACCGGCAAATGGATCGAATAATTTGCTGCCAGTAATTTTGAAACACACATCTTTTTTTTATATCGCTTGGATTGGGGTTATGTCGTTGATTGTGGCCTGCAGGAGTGGAAAAGACACCGCAACATCCAAGGAACCCATCCGTCACCGCACGGCAGGCCATCTTTTGCGCCATTATGAGCGCAATCGGTTTTCCTTTGATTGGGTGGGCATGAAGATTGACGCCGAAAGCATTACCATGGGAGAAACCCAGGGATTTAAAGCCACCTTGCGCATGCGTCGGGATAGTGCGATTTGGGTCTCAATTAGTCCGGCTTTGGGCATCGAGGTTTTTCGCATTCTGCTCACGCCGGACAGTTTGAAGCTCATTTCCAAGGTTCCCGACAATAAATATTATTACGTCGGTCGTTTTGATGTGTTGTCGGATATGCTCGGCACCGAGATTGATTTTGATATGCTTCAAAATCTTTTGGTGGGCAATGCGCTGGGCTTGGATAAGGACGAGGGGCGTTTCAGAAGCGAGGAAGACGACCAACTCCATCTTTTGATATCCCGCTACAAGCGCCGCGTAAGGCGTGTTGTGGGTGTGGATGACCGTAAACTGGAAGACGACACCATTGTGGTCAACCCCAATGACCCACGCTATCAACGCACTATTCGCAGATTGGAAGAGGGCGACGATCTTATTGTGTCCAGGTATTGGTTGGATCCTGAGCGATACCGGTTGGTGAAATCCGTATTCAATGATTTGGTGGCACAGCGTTCCTTGGAGGTGCGCTATGATGCGTTTGAAAAAAACGGCGAACAATTTTATCCTACTGATATTCGTTTGAAAGTGAGCAATCCTCAGATTACCCGAGAAATGCATTTGGATGTTACCAAACTGGTCACGGACAAGACTTTTGAATTCACTTTTGAAATACCGGAGGACTTTGTTCGAAAAGATAGCTTATGAGAAATCGAAATCAACACTTTTGGAAAATGCTCCAGCGAGCGGGTATCGTCACCTGTGTGCTGTGCATGATCGTCTGGGCTGTTGTGGGTGTACATGCCCAAAACAAAACAGAATTGCAAAAGCAAAAGGATCGTCTTAACGAGCAAATTGCCGAAACGAAACGGATGATTAAGGAGGCCGAAAAGGATCAAAAAAACACCTCGGCTCAGGTCAGAATATTGAATCAGCAGATCGCCATGCGCAGAGAGCTTTTGGAGCGAATCGATCAAGAAATCGTGGGTTTGGATCAAGAAATTGTTCAGAAGGACGAGGCGATAGGACACTTGCAAAGTCAAACGGATGAGATGAAGCAAGAGTACGCAAAAATGATTTACAACGCTTATAAGCATCGGGATAGCTATGACCAAATGATGTTCATTTTTGCTTCCGATAATTTCAACAAGGCCTTGAAAAGGTTTAAAATGACCCAGCGCTATGCCACATTGCGCAAACTGCAAGGCCGACAAATTGAATTGCAACAAACTGATTTGGCAGCATCGATCGAATTCATCGCACAAACACGCGAACAAAAGACCCAAAGCCTCAGCAACAAAGAAGAAGAACTCAAACGAATAGAAGAAGATAAGCAAGAGCAACAAGCGCGTTTGAAAGATCTGAAGGGCAAAGAGCAACAACTTCGAAAACAACAACAAAAACAAAAGGACGATCGCGATAAACTGTCGAAGAAAATACAAAACATCATAGCTCAAGAATTGGAAGCCGAGCGCAAGAAAAATGCGGCTACTGAAAAGAAGAATGCAGCGCCCGCGAAAACCAACAACGCATCCAAAACCAACACAAGCCAAGGAACGAAGGCGATTGTTGCAGCACCAGAGGTCACGCTGGCCAATGCAGACTTTGAAAAAAACAAAGGTGCTTTGCCATGGCCGGTGAGCGCGGGTGTTATCGTGTCTCATTTCGGAACGACCAACCATCCCGGACTGGAACAAGTTACCATTCAGAACAATGGCGTTGACTTTAGCACCAACAAAGGCGCTCAGGCATTGGCTATCTTCAGCGGCACTGTGACCAGTGTGTTCGAAATACCTGGCGCTGGCATGAATGTGATTGTTACCCACGGCAGCTACAAAACCGTGTATTCAGGTCTTGCGCAAGTGCAAGTCAAATCAGGAGACAAGGTGTCAACCAAACAACCATTGGGTGTTGTGGCGCATGATGGCGACGATTACACCTTGCACTTTGAAGTGTGGAAGGTGGGTGCCTCAACCGGCAATGCGCTCAATCCCGAATCTTGGATCAAAAAACGTTAGTCTGGGTTGGTTAACGATTGCCTTGCAGTCCGCCGGTGTGAATGAACAGTGTTTTTTTATCGCGCAATGCGTCGTCTGAAAGCGCCTCAAAAGCTTTTGCGGTATAGACCCGATCCAATGGAAGTTGGAATTCTTTTTCGATCTCTGCCATTTTTTGAATCAACTCCGGTGTCCATTTGCCGTATCCGCCATAATGGTATTGATCCAGAATGACGAGTCGGTCCATGATGTCGGTCACTGCGTCTTGGTCCACGAGAAAGTAAAACAGATGTTTCCTGACTTCGTCTTTTAGGAAGCCGCCGTTTTTCAATACCGGAACGCCGTATATCGGCAAGGTGGCCGGAGTGCTCAGCAATAGACCGGCAACTGTAGTGCCCGTGCCCATGGCACATACAATGGCATCGTATCCCTGCACGTCAATTCCCGTTAAGATGTCCATACACCCATTGAGACCAAGGTAGTTGGATCCTCCTTCGGGGACAATATGCACATGGCCATATTGCTCATATATCCAAGACTTGAAGTCTTCTGTGTCTTTTTCTGCGTAAGCACTGCGAGAGATGAATTCAAGCTGCATGCCCCAATCGGCGGCATCCTTGAGGGTAGGGCTGGTTTGCGGATGGTCTTCGCCACGGATGATGCCAATGGTGGGAATCTTGAAGTGCATTCCAGCAGCAGCTGTGGCATGTATGTGGTTGCTGTAAGGACCGCCGAATGTGAGCAGCGCACAGGGCAACTCGGGATGCTTGGTGCTTTGCTCAAGTACTTTGAGCACGTTGTATTTGAGTTTATACCATTTGTTGCCAGAAACAACTGGGTCGATAAGATCCAAACGCAAAACATCCAGAGTAGTACAAAATGCTGGAGAAATGGTTTGAATGGGTGCGGGGTGAGTGAGATTTAACAGGTCCATATGAAAAACAAATTAATGGCACTAGGTGTTGTTTAACGCAGTTGTATTGAATATTGTGCGAAAGAAATGACAGAAGGAAGAAACAATACCTCCCGTGAACCTCAGGACTATTATACCACAGAGGAAGGTTATATCGTATTTACAGAGGCCTATCACCTCAAAAGAGGCTATTGCTGTCAGAGCGGATGCAGGCACTGTCCCTTTGGTTTTGATAAGAAAACCGGCACGTATCGCGAAAAATAATTGAATTTGTGGGGTGGTCTTGGAGACTTGTTGATATTTGCTCCATGAGAATTGTGCTGATCCACATGTGTGTATTTGGTTTTTTATTCAACTGCCGCGGCCAATCATCTGCCGTATTGGATTGGTCGGCATACGGGGAAATGTATGCAGGTTGGGATGATCTCCGCGCAAAAAATCACCAACGCCCTGATTTTCTATACAATCACACACGAAGCGAAGAACTTGCTCTGAATTTGGCTTTGATTCAAGCCAGCTATTCGGACACCTCTTGGCGCGTAAAAGCAGGACTGATGGCGGGAACTTACTCGCTGCGCAATCTCGCCTCGGAGCCTGCGGGTTTGCGATCGATTTTTGAGGCCACCATTGGTGTACGCCTCAGTTCCAAGCGCAACATTTGGCTAGAAGCAGGTGTTTTTCCCTCGCATTTGGGTTATGAATCGGCCATAGGAATGGATTGTCCAACCTTGACCAGGAGTCTCATTGCTGAAAATAGCCCGTATTACGAAAGCGGCATTAAAGTCCTTGCAGAAAGCCCGTCCAAAAAATGGAGGTACATGCTCGCCGTGTTGAATGGATGGCAGCGCATGGCAATTCCGGACGGGTATTATACGCCTGCATTGGGAGGTCAACTGACGCATCAGGTCAATGCCCATTGGTCCATCAACTACAGCAACTTTTTTGGAGATCAAAGTGCAGACGACGATGTGGCGTTACGGCAATTTCATAATCTATACGCGGTTTATCGATCGACCAAAGGAGTGCTATTGGCTTTGTGCGCAGATTGGGGTATGCAACCCGATTTGAACGATGAAGAACGCACTCTTTCCAGTTGGTATGGCGGAGCTATTATGAGCCAAGTCCCATTGGGCAACCGATGGAAACTCAATGGCAGATTGGAACAATATGTTGATGAGCGCGAGTTGGTGGCTGTGAACCCCTTTGCCGATGGATTTCACCTGAAAGGGTATAGTCTTGGAATGGACTATGCGATTGGTGAAATGCTGTGTTTGCGTGCTGAGGTCAAGCGATTCGATGGACCACACTTTCATTTCATTCAAAACGAGACCACGCTGACCAATGCGGCGCACTTGGTCAATCTGAGCTTGTGTTGGCGCAAGCCTTGAGGCCTTGGTCCTGCTTCTGGTGTTTGTCTTTTGCACGCATGATCCAGCCGATTTATTCCAAGGCAATGACAAAATGTAAACATGGAACTTGCCTAAGTTTGTGCTATGAATATGGTCACAGATAAGGAACTTGATTTTGCCGAAGCCATTCGTGCTGGAATACCCAATCAATTGCCAGAGCCCAAGAGTTGGGACGCCTCCATCAATCATGCGCCCAAACGCAAGGAGATCTTGAACGAAGAAGAACAAATTCTGGCATTGCGCAATGCTTTGCGCTATTTCAAAAAGGAGTGGCATTCCGAGTTGATTCACGAATTCAAAGAGGAGCTCAATACCTACGGGCGAATTTATATGTACCGTTTTCGTCCGCAATACGACATGTATGCGCGACCGATTGCTGCTTATCCGGCACGTTCCAAGCAAGCTGCTGCAATCATGCTCATGATCCAAAACAATCTCGACCCGCGCGTAGCTCAGCACCCGCACGAGTTGATTACCTATGGCGGCAATGGAGCGGTATTTCAAAACTGGGCGCAGTACCTGCTTACCATGCAGTATTTGAGTGAAATGACGGATGATCAGACCTTGGTTATGTACAGTGGCCATCCCATGGGATTGTTTCCCTCGCACGCCGATGCGCCGCGCGTGGTTGTGACCAATGGTATGATGATTCCCAATTACAGTAAA
>CANHSF010000018.1 GCA_947463065.1 Flavobacteriales bacterium
GACCCCTATGGATTGCAGTAACCGGCCCTGAATCTTGCGGCAAAACCACTCTGGTTCAGGCATTGTGCGAACACTTGCCGAATGCCCATTCGGTTTTAGAATATGCCCGGGTTTACCTCGAGCACAAAAACAAAACATCTGCAGATTCTGCCGATGAAGTAATGTACATTCTCCAGCAACAAATGCATCAATTGCACGCGCTGATGCAACAACCGTATAGCTTCATCGTCTCAGACACCGATGATGTGTGCCATAAGATATGGTGTCAAGAGGTGTTTGGCCAAAGCCCCAATGGATGGCAACAATTGGCTCCTGATGTTACCTTGCTGTGCGCACCCGATATTCCGTGGGAATATGATCCACTCCGCTCCAATCCCAATGATCGTGATCGGTTGTTTGATCGCTATTGCTCTGAGCTCAACGCGTTAAGCCGATCGTTTGGGGTGGTTCGTGGTGTTGGTCCACAACGCTTTGAAGAAGCACTTGCCGTTTTGACATTGCACGGCATCACTGTGCAGGAATAACTTTGAGCCAACGAGCAAATACCAAGGCACAGACCGTACCTGTCAGATCAGCAAACCAATCCAAAGGATCTCCGTCGCGACCCACAAAATAAGCGGCTTGCACGTACTCCATTGCTGCCCCATAAGCCATGCAGACGAAAAAAATCAACAACATGTTTCGACCCTGCTGCAGCGTCTTGGAAGATAATGCTCGATACATCAGAAAAGCTAGCACGGCGAACATGGTAAAGTGGACCACTTTATCCAAGTGAGGAATCAGTTTGCGGCGATTGCCTTCTGATTCTATTTGAACAACATGCAATACAAAAACGATAGCCGCCCATATCCATGAGGCGGCTATCATTATTTTTTTATTTGCGATAAACCGATAAAGGACTTCGATCATGATCGACTTATAAGGAAGCCTCGTAGGTAGCAGCATCCATCAATCCTGACAAATCAGCTCCTGCTTCCAACTTTACTTTGATCATCCAACCGGCACCATACGGATCGTTATTCACCGCTGCTGGATCTGCTTCCAAGCCAGGATTCACCTCGATCACTTCACCGGCCACAGGCATAAACAAGTCGCTGACCGTTTTCACTGCCTCCACTGTACCAAACACTTCGTGCTCAGCCAATGAACGGCCGATGGTTTCGATCTCAACAAAAACGATATCACCCAACTCTCGTTGTGCAAAGTCGGTGATGCCTACCGTTGCTGTATCGCCTTCCAACTTTACCCACTCATGGTCTTTGGTGTACTTCAATTCCGATGGAAAATTCATTGTGTTCTTTTTTAAATGGTGTATGTTTTATTGGCACCGAAATTAATGGAATTCCTGCACCATATGTAGCATTTTTTTGATTTAATCCTTCAATGCTGTCAATGCACGTCGCAGGCTATCGATGCTATCCATTACATCTTGCATGGTGGCTGTACCGACCGACAACCTATACCACACACTTGTTTTTGAAGCACCAAACGCACTGAAGGGCACAACAGCCAGTTTCGCCTCATCCAACAAATAGGCTGTAATCTGCTCGGTGGTTTCGATGCGATCTCCATTGGGCTTGCATTTGCCTTTGATGTCGAATTTGACCGTGAGATAAATGGCAGCCATCGGAGCAATGGCATCCACGGGGAAGCCATCGAATTTAAGCGTTTGAATGCCTTTGTAAAAACCGTTTAACCGATCTATGATCTCCGCCTTGAACGAATTCAAAAACTGGCTCAATCCATCGTGATCGTTGAGGTAATTGGCTGAGGCAACTTGTTCGGCCTTGGGCGACCAAGCGCCAACGTGACCCAAAATACTCTTCATTTTGTCGATCACACGTTTCGGCCCAAAAGCCCAGCCTACGCGCACTCCCGTTGCGGCAAGTGACTTGGAAATGCCATCCACAAAAATGGTATATGGGCGAATATCCGGGCGCAAGGAAACGGGATCGTAATGTTTCGTTTCCCCGTAGGTCAACACCCAATAAATTTGATCGTACATCACATACAATGGTTTCTCGTCCGGTCCACGGCGTGCGTTTTCCTCCAAAACCAAATCGCAGATGGTTTCCAACTGTTCCTTGGAAAAGACTGTACCCGTGGGATTGAGTGGTGAACACAAAGCCAATAGCGCCGCTCCTTTTATGTGCTCACGCAGTTCCTCGGCCGTGGGCATGAAGTTGTTCTCGGGCTTGGTCTCAACGAATACCTGTTTGGCATGGCTCAAGTGCGTATAATGGTTGTTGTTCCAACTGGGCACTGGAAAAACAACGGTGTCGCCCGGATCCACAATGGCTTGAAAAATCGCATAGATGATTGGTCGAGCTCCACCAGCGATCAAAATTTCATTGTCTGCATACTCCAAATGTTGCCACTTGGAAATCATTTGGCTCACCGCTTTGCGCAGACCGAGCATGCCATCGGCTGGTGGATAATTGGTTTCGCCGGCTTGATAGGCTTTGATGATTTCTTCTTTGAGCAGCGCAGGTATTGGAAAAATGGCTGGATCAAAATCCCCAATGGTAAAGTTGTAAATCTTTTCACCTTTGGCCATTTTTTCGCGGATTTCGCCCGCCAATTTGATGATTTCGGAGCCGATCAAATTTTCGGCCATCACCGACACCTTGGTTTCTGCGGCTGCCGTGCCTGCTGCATTGCTCATAGAAGAGACTGTTTTAATACGTTAGTTGAGGGATGTAGCGCTTTGAAACAGGTGAATGGAACACGTATCCCAATTGCGCTGCGAAGTTAGGGCACTTGGGGCGCATTACCAAAACCCCAACCAAAAGTCAAATTCCTGATATCCAAAATCCTTGAATTGACTTCCACAAAAAAAGGCCGCAATGTCGCGGCCTAATTTAGTTTTGAGCAAATGTTTTTTTAGGGGGTGGTGATGTGGCCCAAATATCCTTCGCCCTTTTTAGTGTTTGGCGATAAGAAGAAATAGTACCATCCGCAAAATGGGATCAAGCAGATATACGACTTCTTCCAATCCATTTTGTTTTTGATAGAATTGACATACATTTCGTTGTCTACTACTTCGATGGCCCTTGCACCAACATATTTTCTATCCTTCTTTTCTGCATTCGGTTTGTTGACGCGGTATTTTTCCTTTTCAATCTCACCGCTTTTCAAATCCAAAACAGCGTATTCAAATTCATCGCGCAACAACTCTTTCGATTTTGTCTTTTTCTTCTTTTGACCTTCAGCTTTATCCATAAAAGTATTGCCGTAGGTGATATAGAATCGGTCGTTGCGTTGAACCAATTCAATGTCGGGAATATTCCAGCCGCTGTAAGTGATTTTGCGGTCCAAATTGCTCGCCCATACCACATCACCTTTGAGGTTCATGCGTATGCAAGTGACGTCGCTCTTGGAGCAGTAGTAACGCGTCGTGCAACGACCGTTTTGATCGCAAGTGGTTACCGAGTAGTTGTACTCTTGGGTACAAATCATGATTACATCATTGTCTACCACGCGCGATTGCTCCACCTCATAGGTCCAAGCAATACCCGTATCGTCTTTGTCTTTGTCCTTTTTCTTGGTCGGTTTTTTGTTTTTGTTTGCCGCTTGGGTTTCTGGATCATCGGCATAGAGTTGATCGATAAAATCTTTAGTGAACTCTGTGAATTTCAAGTCCTGCAAACCTTCTTTAGCCTTGGAGGCTTTGGAAATGAATAACCCGTCTGCACCTGAATTGCCGCGCTTGTCTTTCTCGTTGCTATTGCGATAAAATCCATAAACATAAATGGTACCTCCTGAAATGGTGTAGTTCTTTGACAAAATCGACTTGCCCTCGCTTTCGATGGATGCATCGTAGGTAATTTTGTCGCCCTTCTCAGGGTTGATTTCAGCCAAAATGGAAGCGCTCTTGTAGGTGCGCTTGATGAGTTTTTTGTTGTTTTGAGTAATGCCGCAAAGTGCATAAAGTCTTCCATCGGGCTCGAGGCTGTAACTACCGGATATGGACACCTCTTTCAGGTCTTCCTCGCGGTCAAAAGGCAATTTGACTTGGTCTTTGGTATCGGTATTCAAATCGGTTTTCACCTTGACGTAGTCCAAAATGATTTCACCGTCCTTATCAAAAGTTGGATTGAGGACGATCACATAGCTGCCAGCCTTTTTGTTGTAACGAATGCGCAATGCCGCATCCTCCTCTTTTGCTTCATATACCTTTTGCAATTTCTCGATGGGTTTCAAATCCGTTCCATACACCTCTGCGAACAATGTGGTCTTTTTGTCCTTCTTTTGAACCCAGAAAATCATCAAGGCATCATCAAATACGGCCTCACCATAATAGGTTTTGTCGTCGTACGCCTTTGATTTGGTAGCGTCTGATTTGAATCCCGTGATGATGCGCTCTTTTGCAGGCTTCATGGTCTCTTTGTCGTAAGCCACCAAGCGTACATTGGAATTGGCTTTCTTTCTGCTGAGTGATATGTTTGTGTATTTGGCATACACGTATTCGTTGTTAGAGCCTATAAATTCGTTGAAAAATCCGAAATTCTTGTTGTCACAGACAATGGGCTTGGACCAATCGATATCGATGTCCTGTCCAATAAAAACATTGGTAATCAACAGGAAAACAATACACGAGAAAATGTTTTTCATAGGTAGTTGGTTTTATTAAGATCTAGTGTCAGCGACAAATATATTCCCGACTCCGCTAATCTCAAAAATCTTTTTATCATTTCGCCCTCCATGGACCAAAGTCCTCATTCAGTTCAAAATAAAGAATTTGATTAAATTGAAATTGCTGTACCCCAAAATTTAAATACCCATCAAAAAAACGCTAAGCGGCGGAATCATTTGTGTGACGACATAAAACTGTACACGTGAAGATATTGAGCCAATGGATGGCTAATTTTTAGGGCAAAACCAAATATTCGGCAGAAAAACAATAGTGCACACTTTCTTCAACTCCATCCAATCTGGCCATTGTCAACCCATATCAAACAAAAAATCATTGTGCGGATATCGCGTAATGTGTATCTGACGAATGTGCTCGTACAGCACCTCTCTCAAATGGTCGATGTGCTCGCGTTTCACTGCAGAAATGAAGGCCACGTTTTTCGCATTCAGCTTCGCCATCCAAGTGCGCTGGTACTCCTCGAGAGTAATGTGCTCTTTGCCTGGAGGGGTCAAATCATCGGGGTCGCGCTCCACATGGCGATACGCATCTATTTTATTGAATACCACTACTGTTGGTTTGTCTGCCACGCCCAATTCCTGAAGCGTTTGATTGACCACCTGATAGTGATCCTCGAATTGAGGATGGGATATATCCACCACATGCACCAACAAGTCGGCCTCCCGCGTCTCATCCAACGTCGATTTGAATGACTCAATCAACTGATGGGGCAACTTGCGGATAAACCCTACTGTATCGGTCAACAAAAATGGCAAATTTTGAATGACCACTTTGCGCACCGTCGTGTCCAATGTGGCAAAGAGCTTGTTCTCGGCAAACACCTCGCTCTTCGACATCAAATTCATGATGGTCGACTTGCCCACATTGGTATAGCCCACCAATGCCACACGCACCATCGCTCCTCGGTTGTTGCGCTGGGTGGCCATTTGTTTATCGATCTCTTTGAGCTGTTCCTTTAAAAAGGCAATACGATCCCGAACAATCCTTCGGTCGGTCTCGATTTCTTGTTCGCCAGGCCCACGCATACCGATTCCCCCGCGCTGCTTTTCCAAGTGACTCCACAGCCGGGTGAGGCGCGGTAAGAGGTATTGGTATTGGGCCAACTCCACTTGCTTTTTGGCGTGCGCTGTGCGTGCTCGTGAGGCGAAAATATCCAAGATCAGATTGTTGCGGTCCAAAATTTTAGTGCCTTTGTCCTTGAACACTCCCTCCAAATTGCGCAATTGCGAGGGCGCCAACTCATCGTCAAATATGACCATGCTGGGTTTGTACTCGTCTACATAATCCAAGATTTCTTGCAGCTTGCCACTCCCTACAAAGGTTCGGGTATCGGGTCGGTCCAGCTGCTGTGTAAATCGCCGCAAACAACGCGCATGTGCGGTTTCAGCCAGAAAAGCCAACTCATCGAGGTACTCCTCCAATTGTTCACGGGTTTGTTCGCGGGTAACCAAACCCACGAGAACACAGGTCTCTTGCTCCTTATGGGTTGTGTGTATCTTTTTTTCTATCACCTTCTCTTTGCAGCATTTGTGGATTCCGACCTATTTACGCAAGGTCATGGCATATTCTGCCAATCGATCGATTGACGCTTGATCCAATACATTTTTCATGGGGGGCATGGTTCCCTTGCCATTGGCAATTTGCAGCTTGACCTCCTCCAACGACAGGGTGCTCACCGAAAGATCTTTGGAGCCCGCATATTGCATTGTACCGTCTGGTCCATGGCAAATGCCGCATTTCACTCCATAGAGTTTTTTGACCTCCTCTGCCGTCATCGACGCATTGGAAGTTGTTGGTGCCGCATCGCCGCCACAACCCCAGTACATCGCCGATGCAAATACGGCAATTAAAACCAGCCTCTTCCCGCTCCTACTTCTCTGAATGGCCATGGAATACTAATTAAAATGATGATCAAAGCTATGAGATAAGCCACAAAGATTCTGCGATGTTTCGTCGCTTGATCTTCAGCGCGCTTGCCCTTGGAATATCCGATGGTCAACACAATTATTGCCAATATCATCATGGCCAAATGTTCTACCACGAAAAAACGAGCAACACTGTTTTTCATCACCTCGCCAGCAGCCATGAAGCCTTTGACGGTCGGACTAACGAAATAAAGCAAGAGCCCCAGAATCAATTGGGTGTGAGTAATAATCAGTGCAAATAGCGCAAACTTCGGAGCGCCCTCTTTCATGGGGCGTTTCATGCGAATGCCTGAATCGATGATCGCAGCCACTAGAAAAAACAATCCTAACCAACGCAAAGCCGAGTGGGCATGTAGTAATCCTGTATGCATATTCTTTTGGTGTTGTAAGTTGAATGCTCAAAGCTACGTATTTTCACCGCATGAATAAAATATTGTACAATGTTACCTGCAGTGTGGACGAGAACATTCACGAAGAATGGCTCGATTGGATGAAATTTGTTCATATCCCAGACGTGATGCGCACGGGTCTATTTATTGAAAATAAGATTTGTAGAATCAAAGAATTCGAGGAAAACGGCATCACCTACGCCGTGCAGTACACCTGCCGAAATCGGGCTGACTATGACCGATACCAGCGCGAATTTGCACCCGGTTTGCAAGCGCATCATCTTCAGAAATACGGTGAAAAAGTGGTGGCCTTCAGAACGGTATTGGAGATCATCCATGAGGTGCGATCACCTTTCGTCGATGTCAGTCCCAATTGATCTGCACCTACTCATTATTGGCTCAGGCGCACCGCATTGTTCGTTTCGTTGGACTCCATGATTTGCGCCGCCTGATCCAAGGTCAACTCCATGGTACCGCTGCCGCTTTGCCACCAAATTCCCGGTAAAAAAATGCTCACAATTTCAGTCCTGCGGGGTGCAATGCCTGGAACCTGGGCTTGTCGAACGAGTCGTTCTTCGCCTTGTTCTGTAGAGATCCGCAGTTCACAATACACATTGGTCGGTATGCTATGCGTATTGCCGCCATTTTTAATTTCCACCACAACATAACCTCCCTCCTCGGCACGGTTGTCGGTGTGCATCGCGATAGGCAGTTCATCGTTCACTTGCCCTACAAAATGCAAATCCACATACTTTGCGGGACTATACGTTTGCTTAACTTGTGTCGTGTCAAAAACTGGCCTTACACGATAATACGCTTCTGAATACTCATCGGGCAAACAAGCCAACTCATACAATGCGATGTAATCGAGGATCAACATTTTTCCCTCTGGACGCCATAAACTCTGATCGTAAGACCTTTGCTTGGCTTCTTCAAACATAACATAAACGCGACATGGCTCTGTGTCCATGATCATCTGCGATGCAATCAATAAACTGATCCAATGGCCCACTTCATGGTTCTCCATTTGCTTTGCCGCCAAAGCCAAAAATGGCAGTGCAGGTCTGGGCAACGTATAATCCGCCATAGCGAATAGGTAGGCCATAACAAAAAGATCTTGGCTCTGAACCCCTGCATTTTTGCAATGCTCGCTCAACTTCATCCATTCTCCTGCCTCGGCCAAAATCAGCCATTCCTCCGCGTCTGATCCGTGTTTTCGCGCCACCGCTTGTAACATTACGCCAATATTGGCCAACTGACCAAAGCCCTGCGCATTCGCCACGGCCATGCGTGTACCCAAGTCCACATCCTCGCGCAATAAAAAGTGAGCTGTGATCGAGTCCAACAAAACGCCTTGTTCTGCCAGCTCCAAACCCCGCATGGCCTGAGCCACTTCAGCAACATCCTTGTAAGCGGGTGCAAAAAAACAACTGGTCAAAGGCGAATCGGCACGAAGCGTAAAGGCCGAGAACTGGACAATCACCATCCCCAACATAACCGAAAACCACTTTTTCTGAATGTATCCCTTCATCATTTGCTTGCGATCTTCAAAAATGAAACCACGCTTTTCGACTGGTCCATAAACACCATAAGTTGATAGGCGCCGTTGGGCAATTCCGAAATATCGATAAAAAATTGCTGAAACCCTTTGCTCACGTCCAAGTCTTCAAATCTCATCACCTCCGTGCCCTTTTGGTCGATCACATGCATCTGCGCCAATCCGTTAGACGGTGATATCAACCGAACGAACATTCGCTCGTCTCCCGGATTGGGGAATGGCGGCAACAACTCCAGGCCTCCCATCTCCAAGGGTTTGCAATAAGCATTGTCTGTTAAATTGGTTTCGGCCACCAACCACGCATTGGTCTCAGCATACACACAGAAGTAGGGCCAAAGGGCTCCGTCCGGTGTCACCCTGCTTTGAAAAGTATAAATCGTTGTAGCGCCTGGAGCCAACGCCGCCGACCAAGGTTCCTGGACTTTGGCATCTCCACCCAACTGCCAACTCATGACCACGTTGTCCAAGGCCACATTGCCCGTGTTCGTGACACGCACCTGAATCAAACTTCCATCTGCTGTAGGTTGCAACTCCAATGCTTCAATCGCAATGTCTTTCAATGGTGCTGCCACCGTGATGATTTGGGAAGTGGATTGGCTGCAGCCTTGCGGTGTAGTTCCAGTCAGAACAACATTGTATGTTCCATTCATCGCGTACAAATGTTCTACAGGTGTACCTTGGCCGGTGTTGCCTTCTCCAAAATACCAAGTGCAATTGACTTCGCGGTCCGAAGTAGCCAGAAAAGTGACTTCCCAAGGCGCCTCAGCCAACAATGGAGTCCACGAAAACTGCACTGCTGGAACGGGCCACACCGGAACCTGTTGTTCCATTCGCGCTGAACAGCCTGCAGTCGTTAGCACCTCCAATGCGATGGGATGCAATCCTTCAGAAGCCAAGGTGAGTTGGGGTTGTTGTCCCGTTAGCTGTGTTGTTCCATCTACTGTCCACAGCCATGAAACAATGGGATCGCCTTGTGCCGCTGTAGAAGCATCCAGCAAAACTTGTGGTTCGTTGACACAAAAATTGGAAATCAAGTAATCGGCTTCTGGCTCATCGAATACTACGGCAAGGACTTCGGTGGTGTCTGTGCAACCGGATGAATTGGTGGTCATTGCCTCGGCAGTATATGCGCCCGGATACGTGTAGTAGTGAAAAGGTTCCGCTTGACTTGATTCAGCACCATCGCCAAAATGCCATACCACTGCAGTGCTGGGACTGCCGTCGCCTGACTGCATCAAGTCCCAATGCATTTGACTCAAATCGCCCACACAAACAGGATCGGCAAAGGCCTCAATGGTCGGAGGGGCATACACTGTGTGCGTCCCATTCCATTCCGATGAACAACCAAATGACGTGGTCGCCGCCACCAATGTTGCAATTTGCCCTGGGCCATCCACAACCACCTCGACTTGTTGTCCCTCATAAAAGACATCATCAATCAGCCAATTGTAGGATACAATTTCACCGTCTGTCGAAACTGCATTGGACTCAAAAAGAAGCGGTGTATTGCTACACTGTCCTTCAACTGCGAAGTCCAGTTGGGGCAAAGCATGTATGATGAGTTCGCTGGTGGCATAGGATGTACACCCTGCTGCATTGATCCCAGTAAACTCCACAATATAAGTGCCTGCATTGGCATAGGTGTGGCTAACGGAGAGTACTTGCGCCTCCGTGTTATCGCCAAACCGCCATTCGCCCCACACCAATGGATCACCGCTGATTGCCTCGGCATTTAACACCACCGCCGTGCCAGCGCATTGGCCATCCATTTGCAATTCCAAGGCACTCGAGGCTCCTGCCAACTCCACCGCTAAGGTATCGCGCACGACACAACCCAATGCATTGTAAGCTTCGACGATATACTGGCCACCTGTTGTCACTTCTATTGTATTGGCATTTACTGACCCGTTCCAAAGCACCGTTGTCGATGGTGGCAAGTCTGGTTCAATCTGAAGCACCGCACCCGCACAATACAGTGGCTGCGGAGCAATGCCATACGAAGATGCAAATGCATCGGACATCAATTGCAAACCAACTGTTTTCGAACAGCCCGCTGCATCCATGACATCAATCGAATAGCTTCCGGGCTGGGAGAGTGCAATGGACTCTACGTCTAAGCCGTTCAAAAAATAATCGAACGCATAATCCGTGCTTCCCCACATATAGGTTTGACCTTCGCAAACGGTGTCGGACATCGCGATGTTGTCAAATGCAAAGTGTACCTCAAATGTGTCTGCATAATTCCGTTGGAAAGCATCTTTAAAACTGACAGAATACGTTCCGGATGAAGAAATGGTGGTACATGACCCCGGCGTTGTCCCGTTCCACACCACATTGGTAAAGTGAGGAGGTATACATATCACCGTATCGCACAACTGAGCGCCCATATCGATATCTGTTATGCCTGAATAAACCGGCACATAACGATCAAACAAATAGGCTTCCACCTGTGCCATTTGCTCGTCTGAAAGGGGTTCATCAAAAACGATCAATTCAACAAAATCGCCCCACCATGTGCGATAGAAGATATTGGCCTCTTGGGTCAAATGACTGGCCTGAACCGCTCCCGCAGTGCGCAATCCGACGACATTGAATCCGGGCAACAAGAGCGTGTTTGTGCCCACTACGTTATTGCCATTGAGCCGGGTTTGTCCATTGAATACTTGCGGTGAGGCGAACTGTCCATTCCACAATTGCATGTTGTCGCCTCGCAAAAAATTCAGACCGCCATTCCACCCCAACAATGGTCGCGACGTGGAACTGTTGGCTTCGGGGTGCTCTCGTATGACCCAAAAAACAGTTCGCACATCGGCGATTTCAGGGAATTGCAAAAAATCATCGATGCCGTCAAAGGAGAGAGCTGGCAAGCCATTGATTGCATCGGGCGTATACACGGGACGGTAAGCATTGGGGGAGGAAGCAGCATGATTGCCGTTGCCGCTTTGGTCTGTCCATTGGCTCACAAAGGTGCCATTGAGTTGTACTCCTTGGTCCGAACGCAGCCACATCCGCAACCCTGGCAGTTGCGTTGGATTAAATTGGGCATGTGCATAACCTATGGCGCTCAACTGCCACGCGATCAGCAATAGCCATTTCTTTGTCCTATGGTACGTGCACAGCCTCATGTATTGCGAATATTGTACATAGTTGCTTTCAAGCAGCCCTAAGTTAGGCTCTTTTTCAACACGACGTATCTTATTGCCCCCAATTTGAAAAAATTATGGCTCAACATATCTCGCGACCTGAAAACCGAAGGTTCATTTGTGCAAAATGCTGCCTGGATGTTCAGTTCATCGGGCTTGAGCATCGTGGTTCAATTTGTATTCTTTTACCTCCTTTCCCGAATTTACGCTCCTGCTGACTACGGCCTTTTTGGAGTATTCAACATCTACGCATCTACATTGGGCAACTTGGCTTCATTTGGATACAATCAAGCTTTTGTCCTTCCAGCCCAGGACAAACAATTTCGTCAACTTCTGCATCTCACCATTGCGGTGAGCACCATCACGTGCACCTGTTTCGCGCTCTGTATGTGGTTCTGGGGCGATTGGACGTTGCATGCTTTCGGTCATCAGCAACTCGGCTGGTACATCCATCTTGTGGCGCCCGTTGCATTGCTCATGGCATTTGACCGCATTGCTTCCGATTGGGCCATACGCATCAAATCATTCAAACATCAAATGTGGACTTCGGTGTCCTCCACCATTCTTTCGCGCATCTACAACGTATACCACGGATGGATCATTGGTCCCGATGCCATCGGTTTGGTGATCACCACTGGACTGCAACATATCCTGCGCACATTGCTATACCTGCGTTTTGTGATTGGCAATTTAACCGCTTTGCGCCGCAACAACTGGAATTACAAAGGCATGCTTGAGGTAGCAAAAGCTTACTCCAGGTATCCGACCTATGTGCATTGGTCCAATGTTTTGGTGATCTTTTCGGGTGCTCTTCCTCCTGCTGTGCTTGCCTATTATGGATATGCTTTGCAGGACATTGGATACTATGTTCATGCCCTTGTATTGCTGGATATTCCGATTCGACTCATGGGTTCGGGCATCGCGTCGGTCTTTACACAAAAAGCGGCTGAGATCAACCGCGACCGACCCGAAGAGCTCGGTCCTCAAGGCGCCAAGCTGTATCACAACATGCTTATCGTAAGCTGTGTTTTTCTATTTGTGGTTTTGTCGGCGGGAGAATGGGGTTATGTGTTGGTATTTGGAAACAACTGGAGAACAGCAGGGTTGATCGCCGAGCTCCTCGCCATATTCTACTTCTTCCGCATGATCAGTTCGCCCATTTCTGCTGTGTTCTTTGTGCTAAAGGCAGAGCGGCAAAATTTCGTTTTCCATTTGAGCCTGACTTTTGTGCGATTGATCACTTTGTGCCTGTGCGCAACGTATGGCCTCGATTTCATTGCGCTCATGGGTTGGTACGCTTTGATCAACGCCCTGTGGTATATGTTGTATCTGGCTCAGATCCTGCACTTGATACGCATAGCTGCACTCACCACGCTGCTCAAGACATTGGTGATTACCCTTGGGGTTGTGATCAGTTCCATGCTTTTGCGTTGGTTGATTTTTGATGACCCCGGACCCCTCTATTCCATCGTATGTTCAATCTTCGCAATGAAATAAAAAATACCTATGGCGGATTGCCCATGTCCATCTGGATATTGGCCATCACCCAATTGATCAATCGGGCGGGTGCCATGGTGGTATTCTTCTTGGCCATTTATCTCAAAAAGGGATTGGGCTATGACTTTACCCAAGTGGGCTGGGCAATGGCCATTTACGGAACGGGTTCAATCACTGGAATCAAAACGGGAGGTTACTTCACCGATAAGGTCGGTTACCGTCCGGTGATGGTGTTTAGTTTATTGGTCGGGGCCGTTTGTTTTGTGGCGGTCTCGTTTATTACCGAATTCTACCTTCTTCTTCCGGGCTTGTTTTTGATGGCCTTCACCAGCGAGGCGTACCGACCGGCCAACATGGCGGCTGTATCGCTTTACAGCAACTCATCCAATTACTTAAAGGCCATTACTCTCAACCGATTGGCCATCAACCTTGGTTTTTCGATTGGCCCTGCTTTGGGCGGATTGTTGGCAACACTCAATTACCAATACATCTTTTGGGCCGATGCCGCTTCCAGTTTGCTCGCAGCGGGGATGGCGATTTTATTCCTCAAGCAGAGAACCAAACCGGATACTGCCAACGCAGAGGAATCTTCTGCTCCCGCTATTTCGCCTTACAAAGATGTCTGGTTCATGCTGTTTCTACCCATGGTATCGTTGTATTCCATCGCTTTCTTGCAGCTTTTCACAACCATGACAATCTATTACGAAGAAGTTCAACACCTCACCAAAATCCAAATCGGTAAGCTCTTGGCGTTGAATGGAGGTATTGTGGCTGTATTCGAAATGTTTCTTATTTCCAAAATCGGAAATCGCGGCAAGCCCATGCAGTTTATCACTTGGGGTGGGGTTTTGCTCATCTTGTGTTATGTGAGTTTGTATTTTGCTCAAGGATATGCCTGGATGGTGCTCATCACCATATTGGCATCGCTTTCAGAAATGCTGGCCATGCCGTTCATGAATACGTTTATGAACGATCGATCCAGCGAAAAAAACAAAGGCCAGTATTCCTCCTTGTATATCATTGCTTGGTCGTTGGCTCATATCATTACGCCCTTGCTGGCTTCTTTCATTGCGGTAAATGCAGGGTATCCAGCGCTCTGGACCACCATGCTCGTTCTCTCGATGGGCAGTTTATTGGTCTGCAGGATCATACATGCCAACACCACAACCGCCTGATCTTCCGTTTAAGAAAATACACAAATTGTTTGAACTCAGCCCAAGCGTGAAGGCCATGACGAAAAGGCGGCCACCGCGCAATGATGCGACCCATGCGGTCCATCAGAACGGGTAAGTCATGAACTGCAGAAGCGATTGAGCAGCAGATTGCCCTTTTCAGGTTGAAGAAGATCAAACCATCTTCCTAAAAACAAAAAAGGAGCTAAAGCTCCCTTTGTGTTCGTTGCATGTATCTTTTCTAAACCTGTATAAAGACCTTTTTAACCTTAACCGGAAATCACATATCCACTTTTGGACTATTGCATAACCTTCGCATGCAAGAACATTAACGGCACAAAAGTACTAGCGCCTAGCACCATCAACTGTTAATCGACGGTTAACCTCAGTTAAAGAAAGTTAACGCCAACTTTATCTTTTGGCAAATACGTTGTTCCTTTGTGAACCCAGAAGATTTCGTTGAAACAGAAATACATTCAAATACTCATTGCTTTCAGCACCATTGCGATCACCGGACTCATCGCTATACAAGTCTATTGGGTGAACAATACATTTATTCTTCGTGAGCAAGATTTTGCCAGCACCGTGAGCAAGGCATTGCAGCAGGTTAGCAATCAATTGGAAAAAATCGAATTGCAAAAACAAGCATTGGCTGGAAATGACCGCTCGGTGTCCATCCGATCCAAGGGCGATAGCACACTCATCGTTGACTATGGCAAGCAAGGTCAGGCGCTTTTGCGGGATGAGTCGCTACAACGCGAATTTGACAGCATCAACCCCAACGCCGATATTCTTACTAAATCGGGAATTCTGGACGATATCATGGGGGGATTTATCGAATTGGATATTTATCGGAGTGTTTTGGACCGCGTCGATACCACCTTGCTCGACAGCATGCTGCAAGCTGCTTTGCTCGACCGGGGCGTGCGAGCGGCTTATGTTTATGGAATCTTCAACCGGCTCCAACAACCGGAATACAAAAGCACTGGTGCCGATGCGCATCTGCAAAATCTAGCTGTCAATGGGTATCGTGCTCAACTATTCACCAACGACGCGATTGCAGAACCCAATTACCTCAAAGTCTTTTTCCCCAATGAAAGCCGATACCTCATCGGAAGCATGTGGATGATGCTTGCCACTTCGGGCATATTGATGCTGGTTATCATGGTGCTTTTCAGTTTCTCCATTGGCACCATTTACAAGCAGAAAAAATTGAGCGATATAAAAAATGACTTCATCAACAACATGACGCATGAGCTCAAAACGCCCATTGCCACAATCAGTCTTGCCTGCGAAGCCCTCCATGATCCCGACATGCAAAAAAGCGCCACAGGAATGAAGTCGTACCTCAGCATGATCAACGAGGAAAACAAACGGCTTGGCGTATTGGTTGAAAATGTATTGCGGACATCGATATTTGAAAATGGAGACATGAAACTTCGTCTGCAACAACTGCATTTGCACAGCATCATTGAGCAAGTTATTCAAAACATCGATATTCAATTCAAAAAACGCAAAGGCCAACTCATCACCAATTTAATGGCGCGAGAGGCTTTTATTGAAGGCGATAATTTGCACATCACCAATGTCATTTACAACCTCATCGACAATGCTGTAAAGTATGCGGAAGGACCACCGGAAGTGCTGGTTACAACACGCAACGAACCCGACGGTATTTCCATTTCCTTTCAGGACAACGGCATTGGCATCTCCAAAGAAAATCAGAAAAAAATATTTGATAAATTGTATCGCGTACCCACCGGAAATATCCACAACGTCAAAGGTTTTGGCCTTGGGTTGAGCTATGTCAAAGGCGTCGTAGAAAAACACGGCGGACACGTTTCGGTGCAAAGCGAACTCAAAAAAGGAAGCACATTCACCATCTATTTGCCCTATAAAAATGAAGAAAAAAATTAAAGTCTTGCTCTGTGAAGACGATCCCAATCTAGGCACTTTGTTGCGCGAATACCTCGCTGCAAAAAACTTCGAATGTGACCTGGCCGTTGACGGTCAAGAAGGAGCCAAACTCTTCAAACGACAACCTTATGACTTTATCATTTTGGATGTCATGATGCCCATCAAGGATGGTTTTACGTTGGCACAAGAAATACGCCACGAAGACAAACATGTGCCCATCCTCTTTTTGACTGCAAAAAGCATGAAGGAAGATACTTTGGAGGGTTTCTCTGTTGGTGGCGACGACTACATGACCAAACCGTTTAGTATGGAAGAGCTATTGGCGCGCATGAATGCCATTTTACGCCGCAGCAGTGCTTTGCCCGATATGCCCGATCAAGCTGTCGAACAGCAAATTGGTCTGTACCGATTTGACTACAACAAACAGCGATTGATGCTGGATTCCAACGAGATCAAACTGACCACCAAAGAAAACGAACTCCTGTATCTGCTGTGCAAGAATAAAAACGGGGTCATGGAGCGATCGTATGCCTTGAAGAACATCTGGGGCGACGACAACTATTTCAACGGTCGATCCATGGATGTTTATATCGCGAAACTCCGCAAACACTTGCAGGAAGACAGCACCGTAGAAATTCTCAACATCCACGGCAAGGGATTCAAATTGTTAGTGGAATAAGGCTTACCAAGCAGCGGTCCTTTTGCCTGGGTGGTGAAGCTCATCAAGACCAAAACCTACTCCTTTGGTTTTGGCTGTGCTTTCATTTGTATGACATCGACCAAAAAGGCAAATGCCATGGAGAAGTAAATATAGCCTTTGGGGATTTCGAATTGGCAGCCTTCAGCGATGAGGGATACGCCTATCACCATCAAAAAACACAGCGCCAATATCTTGAATGACGGGTGGCGCTGAATAAATGCACTGATCGGGCCCGAGGCCACCAGCATGATCACTACGGTGACAATGACCGCTGTATACATGACCCACAACTCCGACACCATGCCAACAGCAGTAATGATGCTGTCCACCGAAAACACCAAATCCAAAACGATCACTTCCATCAACAACTTTGAAAAAGTAGATTTTTTTGCGGGTTTTGAAAGATCATCGCGATTCGATTCGGTCTTGTGATAAATTTCACGGGTGGCTTTGTAAACCAAGAAAAGTCCACCCAGCAAGAGAATCAGCCCCTTGCCCGAAAAATCAATTCCCGCCACGTTAAACAGGGTGGTATCCAGTTTTAGTATCCAAGAGATAAAACCCAATAATGCCAATCGCATCACCATGGCCAATCCAAGGCCCCAATACCGCAGTCTATTGCGCTCCTCAGGCGGCAAACGATCGGCAAGAATGGAAATAAAAATAATATTATCAATGCCCAAAACCACTTCTAAGGCGATTAGGGAAATGAGGGGAACTAGGGCGTCCATCATGGGGTAAAATGTATGTTTCCGTCTTCAACCATCGTGCTCGTTACTTGCCCTTCAAACATACAAAACAAATAAAACAACAGCTCGAAAATTTTACAACTTGTTTACTCATTGGATTGGCCGATACTGTTGTTTAATTATTCGCACATCCGGCACGTCTCGTTGGCAGCCGCAAAGACCCTATCCGCTATTCATGCATTTCAAGGATCGATTGTAACACTTCATCGCAAATCCCGCCATTGTTGCCAAATGCCGCTTGCATCTTTGCTGCATCAAACGATTCAACTCATGTATAAACAACTACTCACTCTCGGCGCTCTTCTCCTATCGGTGTTGGCGCTGGCTCAAGGCACCGCCCATACGTCATCCATTCGTGGAACGGTCGTCGACAAGCAAAGCCAATATCCATTGCCCGGGGCTATCGTGCTTCTTGTAGGTTCTGATCCTGCCATTGCCGTGGCTACAGACGTCGACGGACGATTCAAACTGCCCCAAGTGCCTGTAGGCCGACAAACGGTGCAAGTCACCCTGTTGGGCTATGAAGTGTCCTTGCATCCCAATCTGCTGGTCAACTCAGGCAAAGAGTTCGAATTGAACGTTCAACTCAGTGAATCGGTAACCACTACCGCCGAGGTTCAAATTACCGCAGAACAAAACAAATCGGAAACCATCAATAAAATGTCGTCAGTAAGCACCAGAACATTGAGCATCGAAGAGGCCCAACGCTATAGTGGAACTTTGCAAGATGTTTCCCGCATGGCACAAAACTATGCCGGTGTAAGTGGTGCGAGCGACGATCGAAACGATATCATCATCCGCGGCAACTCGCCCACAGGTGTTCTTTGGCGACTTGAAGGCATTGATATTCCAAGCCCCAATCACTTCAGCACACTGGGGACAACCGGTGGCCCCATTTCGCTCATCAACACCAACAATTTGAGCAACTCTGATTTTGCAACCAGCGCCTTTGCTGCCGAATATGGCAATGCCCTTGGCGGTGTATTCGATCTTCGGTTGCGCAGCGGCAATCGCGACAAACACGAATTCATGGGGCAAATGGGCTTCAACGGTTTTGAGCTTGGCGCCGAAGGGCCTTTGAGCCGCAAGTCGGGGGCCACGTACATGGTCAATGCACGCTATAGCTTTTTGGGAATCATGACCTCATTGGGCATCGACTTCGGCACTGGAGCTGCCGTTCCGGAATACCAAGACATCACGTTCAAAATAGATTTGCCCACTGAAAAATTGGGTAAATTAAGTGTCTTTGGTATTGGTGGAACCAGTTTTATCGACTTCAAAGCACAAGATAGCGACGGCGAAAATCTGTACTCCGAAAGCAACGAAAACAACCAGTTCAGCAGTTCCACAGGGATCATTGGGCTTTCGCATGCTTATTTCTTCAATGAAAAAACAAGTGGACGTTTTGTGCTGGCCGCTACCACCAGCGGAACCGAAGGATATATTGATACGTTGGATCGGGCTTTCAACGCCACGCGCTTTTTTGGAATCCTCCAGCGCCAAAATGAATACAAAGCCAATTATACCATCAACTCCAAAATCAACGCGCGCAACACCATAAAAGCAGGAGTTCATTTCAACGCGTTCGATATCGCCATGGAGGACAGTCTTCTTTACCAAGGCAACTACTACTTCAAAGAGCGCGATGTCAACGCCACTACCCAAATGGTGCGCGGATTTGCGCAATGGCAAAATCGACCCAACGAAAAAATGACATTCAACGCAGGTATTTTCGGACAAATGCTCGCGCTCAACAACCAAGCAACGGTTGAACCGCGATTGGGTATGCGTTATGCCTTGAACGCCAAACAAAATGTATCAGCAGGCGTCGGTCTCCACAGCCAAATGCAACCCATTGTGATGTACTTCAACCAAGACGAAACACAAAATGGCGATATCGTAGCCAACAACAAAAACCTCGGATTCAACAAAGCCTTGCACACCGTGCTCGGTTACGAAAATCAATTGGCCCCCAACTTCCGACTCAAAGCCGAAGTGTATTATCAGTACTTGTACGACATCGCAGTGGATCGCTCATCCTCGTCCTTTTCAGCCCTCAACTTAGGCGCAGACTTCACCTTCCCAAATAACGCAGACTTGGTCAATTCTGGAACAGGTTACAACTACGGATTGGAATTGACCTTAGAAAAATTCCTGCAAAAGGGGTTTTACTTTCTCCTGACTTCATCCCTGTTTGAAAGCAAATACAAAGGCAGTGATGGTGTATTGCGCAATACGGCCTTCAACGGAAATTATGTCTTCAATGTATTGGCGGGTAAAGAATGGAAAATCGGTCAAAACACCGCATTCACCGCTGATATCAAAGGCACGTATGCCGGTGGAAGATGGTATTCACCCGTGCTATTGGACGCGAGCAACGCGGCAGGACGCGAGATTCGTGACGATATCAACGCCTACTCTGAACAGTTGTCGCCGTATTTCCGCACCGACTTCAAACTTGGCATTCGCATGAACTATAAAAAATTCGCGCAAGCCTTTTACTTCGATGTGCGCAATGTCACCAACCAACAAAACGTATTCAGCGAAAGCTACAGCACTCGGAGCAAGCAGGTCACCACACGCTATCAAACCGGATTTTTCCCCATCTTCCTCTATCAGGTTTGGTTTTAACATCACGTATATTTGATGACTGGTGTATGCTTCTGAACAACGCAGCGGCAAACACTTCATGCCCAACACATGCGCAAACTGCTTCAATATAAAGATCCGCTCATCGGCTTCAATGATATTCCATTCATTGTATTTGGAATACCGCTGGTAAGTGTTTTGGTGACCATGATTTTCTTCGGGTTGCCGGTAAATGAGGCGATTGCTTGTTCACTGAGCAATGTTCTTCCCGCTTATGTCAGCACCGCCGTGTTCTGGTTAGGCGACCGCTGGATCACCATTCGTATGCGTAAATTGTATCCGCTTGCCAGCCAAACCAAAAAGCGTCTTTGGCTTCAAGGCGCCATCATTGTGGGATACACGGCCATTATGGCGTTCGTGCTCAAGAGTCAGGAAGGCATGTTTGACCATAGCTTCCACGAAGGAACTCTGGAGCATCCGGGCTATCTGAAGTCATTTATTGCCTGCATGTTTGCGACGGTGCCCATCACCGCCATATATGAGGCAGGATTCTTTATTCATAACTGGAAAAAAAGTGTTGCCGAAACGGAGCGACTTGCACACACCACCACCCGATCGCAATTGGAAGCGCTGCGCAACCAAGTCAATCCGCATTTTCTATTCAACTCACTCAATACACTTGCCAGTATCATTCCGGATCAGCCCGACAACGCTGTTCAATTCACCCTAAAGTTAAGCCAAGTTTACCGCTCAATTCTCGATCTAAAAGACAAACAGGTCGTGACCGTGCAAGAAGAACTAGCGCTTTTGGAAAACTACATTTATTTGTGCAAGACGCGTTTTGATAAAAGCATCACGTTTGATATAGCGATATCGGATGAGGTAAAAAATCATTTTTTGGTCCCAATGACTTTGCAAATGCTGCTGGAGAATGCCATCAAACACAACATTGTCTCGCAACGCAAACCGCTGCATATCCAGGTCTACAACGAGGGTCATCAATTTGTCTGCATGAAGAACAATGTGCAGGAAAAATCAACCGAAGTAGAGGGCACCGGCACTGGAATTCGCAACATACGCGAGCGTTACATGCTCACCTTTGGTCTGCCCGTCATCATAACGCACAGTGCAGATGCCTTTACCGCCAAACTCCCCATCATTCCGATCCATGAATATACAAGTACTCATCATTGAGGATGAACCCCCCGCGGCCAATCGACTCAAAAAAATGATTCACACTTTGCGGCCCGAATGGCACGTACTGGACATCATCGATTCCGTGGAAGACGCCGTGCATTGGTTCAGCAAAAACAGCAGACCGCAATTGGTCTTCATGGATATTCAATTGGCCGATGGATTGAGCTTCGAAATATTCAAGCACACGGATTTGGAATGCCCCATTGTTTTTACAACTGCTTACAACAACTACACACTGGAGGCATTCAACGTCAATGCCGTACATTATCTGCTCAAACCCATTGAGAACGGGGCTCTTGAAGAGGCCATCAAAAAATTCGAAAAAACACGTCAACCCCACCTCGACCCGCAACTCATTTCTAAACTTTTACAAGAGGTTAGCCCCGGGCATCAAAAGGAAAGAAAACGTTTTTTGGTGAAGACAGGAGGACGATTGAGTTTTGTGCCCGTTGAGGAAATTGCATTTTTTTTCAGCGATGAAGGCAATGCATTCATCACCACGCGTGCGGGCGAGCGATTCTTAATCGATCAAACCATCGAAGAAATCGAAAAGGAGGTTTCTAGCAGCAGCTATTTCCGAATCAATCGGAAGATGATCGTTCATATCAATAGCATTGCGCGCATTGAACCCCACTTCAACAATCGTTTGGTCATCGAAACCCTTCCCGCGTTTGAAGAGGAAATCATTGTAAGCCGTTTGCGGGTCAACGAATTCAAGGATTGGCTCAATCAATAACTTTAGAACCTGTAGCGCACACTGAATCCACCGGTGTCCAATTCTTTGTTGCGCCCGTTGTACAAATTGATCAGCGGTTTCCAATCCACCGACACCTGAATGGGTACGGAACGAAAAAAATACTCCATGCCAACAATGGCATCAAGCCCAGCCACGGTGGTGGTTTGGCGAAGGTATTCATAGCCGCGCACTTGGTTGTTGTATGAGTTGACATGACCACCAGCGCCCAAATACCATTTGAAACCACGAACATTGAACGCTTGCATGTGCATCTCGTACAAGCCGGTGAGACTAATGCCTCCGCGTCGCTGCATGGCCATAATCTCAATGACATCCCTATCGCTCATAAAACGTTGGTAGGTCAGTCCTGCACCGAAGCTAAATCGAGCACCTATGGCATTCTCCAACATGCCGCGTTGTCCGATCGCACCTTTAGCGCTGAACAAGACAAATATAACGGCCAAACAAAGGTATAATCTATTCGAAATCAAGGTGATACTTTTTGCCAAATTCAATCTGCTCAAACATGAATTTGTCCTGAGCTGCCTTGGCCAGTTGGTTGATACGTTGTTTTAAGACAATGGTTGTATCTACCAGCGAATTTGTGATGC
>CANHSF010000019.1 GCA_947463065.1 Flavobacteriales bacterium
CACGGGACAAAGGGGATTTGTCGGAGAATGCCGAGTACGATGCCGCTAAGGAAGCCCAAGGTCTCCTAGAAGCGCGCATTGCCAAAATGGAAACTCTGGTGGCCAATGCGCGCCTGATTGATGATTCGCAAATCGACAACAGCAAGGTGTTTATTTTGTCCCGTGTAAGGTTGAAGAACCTCAACAATGCCATGGAGGTAGAGTATACCCTGGTGGCCGAAAATGAAGCCAATCTCGCCGAAAAGAAGATCAGCGTCGATTCGCCCATTGGAAAAGGGCTGTTGGGAAAAAAGGTGGGAGAGGTGGCTGAAGTGCAAGTGCCTTCAGGCAAGATCAAATTCGAAATTCTAGAGATATCACGATAATGGCTTCCATTTTTTCTCGGATAATAGCAGGCGAAATCCCGTGTTACAAGATCGCCGAAAACGATGAATTCATCGCCTTTTTGGACATCACCCCGTTGGCTGAAGGGCATACGCTGGTGGTTCCCAAACGCGAGGTGGATTATTATTTTGATCTGACTGAGGAAGAATTGTGTGGCATTCAAATTTTTGCCAAAGCAGTAGCTGCGAAAATCAAAAGAGTCGTCCCATGCAAGCGCATAGGAGTGGCAATCATCGGATTGGAGGTGCCGCACGCGCACGTGCACTTGGTGCCATTGAACACGATGCGCGATATTCATTTTGGCGGTGAACGACTGCAATTGACCGCTGAGCGCATGCAGGAATTGGCGGTGCAGATTGCCAATGCGTAGACTTTGATTACGGGTTTTGGAACGTTTGTCTGCCTAAATTGCCTATTCGTCTAATACCCGTGCTGTCGTGCTAACTCTCGGGCAGTCATTGCGTAGAAATGCGCATGGGCGCTAACTTTATTCATAACCTTCGTACCATCCTAGCCTTCCTATCCATTCTTGGAACAGGTCACGTTGTGGCTCAATGTCCGCATGTGTATGACTTCTATGGTCAAGTCAACGACAATCCATATTGGTACTCCTGCAGTGGCAATAACTTCGCTTTCAACTTGAGCACTCCGGACACTTGGGGCGCTTTTTCGATTGATTGGGGCGATGGTACACCCATGACCACAGGTACTTCTTGGGCGCCACCCACTTTTCAGAGCCACAACTATACTGCGGCAGTGGACACTTTTGTAGTCACTATCACCGAAATCAACACGGGATGCATCGTGAGTGGGGTGGTCGTGATGGAAGAGGCTACCAGTGCATCGATTCAGATTCCTGTTGGTGGATTGACACAAGCTTGCGCACCGCAAATGATGGAGTTCATCAACAGCAGCACCAATGTGTCTCAAACCACGGTTTTCACCTGGGACTTTGGTGATGGTTCTCCTCTTTTGACGTTCGATTATACCAATTGGAATCAGGTGATTCAGCACACCTATGAAGTAGGCACAGTAACATGCGAAACAGAAGTCTCACTTGTCGCCGAGAATTATTGCAACATTGTGCAAGGCGGTGAGTCAGAGGCCACATTCAACCCCATCCGCATTTGGGATTTGGACGATCCAGCGATCACTGCGAGTGCCACTTTATTGTGTTATCCCGATACGACTGTTACTTTCACCAATACAACATACAGAAACTGTTTGTTCCAAGGTAATATCTATCAGCGTTATGAGTACTGGAATTTTGGTGATTATTGGAATTTGG
This sequence comes from Flavobacteriales bacterium, assembly GCA_947463065.1. Lineage (GTDB taxonomy): Bacteria > Bacteroidota > Bacteroidia > Flavobacteriales_D > Sanyastnellaceae > CANHSF01. The sequence continues at coordinate 1,673 of CANHSF010000019.1, forward strand.
GCCACGACAGTATCATTGATTGGACGCCTTGGCCACCGACTTTTCCGCACACCATGCATTATCCAGGAATTGGTACCTATACTGTAGAACTTTTGGATTCGAATTACTGCGGTATTGCGCCTACCAGTATTACCATTCAAATTGTCCCGCCACCAGTAGCGGGCATTGCTGCTTCTGCAGATACAGTGTGTGTGGGGGAGCCCATCACCTTTTATCAGCAGGCAACGGGCGGAGCCAATTTTTATCAATGGAATTTTGGCAACAATTGGATCACCACCGGTTCGGGCAACGTAACGCGTGTCTTCAATAATCCTGGTGTCTACACCATTGCCAATATGGCGGGCATTTCTGGAGCCACGGATGGATGCACGGATACGGCATTCATCCAAGTCGTGGTATTGCCCAAACCTACGGTTACCATTATGGCCGATCAGATCGAGGGTTGCGATGCCTTTGATGTGAATTTTGATGCCAATATCACCAATGCGTTATCCTATCAATGGCAATTCGATGTGGCTCCGAACAATTATTCGGGTGCCGATCCTCCAATTATTTCATACAATACACCGGGCGATCATGTGGTCAGTCTAACCGTGACCGGCATCAATGGATGTTCGGATGACGACGATATTGTGATCCATGTTTATCAATCGCCTGTTGTAGATTTTGACCAATTCAATCTTTGCGAACAAGATTCAGCATGGTTCACGGATTTGTCCTACACGTCGGTCAACGATAGCATCATCTCATGGAGTTGGGATTTCGGCGATGGCGGAACAAGTACATTGCAAAATCCTTCGCATTTGTTTCCAGGAGTTGGGACATATGCAATTGGACTGACAGTAGCTACACCGCATTGCACCAATTCAGATACTACGGTGGTACAAATTGAAGCTCGCCCTGTTGCTGTGGCTTCTTCAGATATTGCTTCGGGATGCTCCCCATTGCTTGTCCATTTTGAACAGGCGAGCACAGGAGCCACTCAATACAATTGGATCATGCCCGATGGAGCGGTCATCTCAGGTGCCACCACGGATTATATTTTTGTCAATAACGGAGCCAACGACACCACTCTTCAAGTTGTTTTGCACGTGCAAAATGCTTTTGGTTGTGGAGCCTATGACACCTTGTATATCGATGTACTGCACAATTCGCAGGCTGGGTTTTTGGACAATACCAACACACCGGGATGCAGCCCTTATCAAGCAGAATTTATCAATACATCAACTTTTGCGGATGCATACTTATGGGATTTTGGAGATGGAAGCACCTCCAATGTAGAGGATCCATCTCATCTGTATGTCAATTCAACAGGTTTTGTGGTGAGTTATGACGTCGAGCTGATAGCAATCAACAGCAATGGATGTTCCGATACGGTATCGCATCCCGTCATCGTGTATCCGCTATTGGATTTGCAATTTGACCTGTCGGGCTCATCGGGTTGCAGCCCGCAGACTGTGCTGCTGCCGTTTGTTCCGGGTGTACAGCAATACACGTGGGATTTTGGAGACGGCACAGGTTCAACATCGGTGATACCACAACACACCTTTGTCAACAACGGAACGGCAATAGAAGTGTATACCGTAACGCTCATTGGCGTATCGCCTTTTGGCTGTATCGACACTGCGTCTGCGCCAATCACGATTTACCATTCTCCGGTGGCTCAGTTCGCCTTGAATCAGACCAACGGTTGTGCCCCGATGGATGTAGTCATTAACAATGGATCTTACGCTGGTGATTTGTATTCTTGGAATCTTGGAAATGGTCAGGTATTCGATTCGAGCTTTGTAGCTATGCCTGTTGTCTTTGATAATGCAACCAGTGTTTCTCAGAATTATACAATTACGCTCAACGCCACAACGGCGCAGGGTTGTGCGGATAGCTTTCAGCAGACCTTGACGGTACACCCCAACGTGTCTGCAGCATTCACAGATCCTGGCGAATACTGCTCACCTGCTGCCTTGACGTTTCAAAATTTGAGCACCAATGCGAGTTCCTTTTATTGGGATTTGGGCAATGGCATTCAGTCGTTGAGTTTCCAACCCAATACAAATTACATCATCAATGACGGAACTTCCGACACCTTGTTGGTTACTTTGATTGCCTATTCCACCAATGGTTGTGCTGACACCGTGGTCCACGATATTGTGGTTCATCCCACACCAGACATGATTTTCACGGTCGATCAAATTTCTGGATGTACGCCGCTAGCTGTTCAAATTGATAACAATTCACTCTATGCCGATGCGATCGAATGGTCGATGGGCGATGGTGCTGTTTATTCCACTTTGGATAGTTTGATTGCTCACACGTATAGCAACACAAGCAGTATTCAAAACAGTTTTCAGATATCAGCGGTAGCGACCAATGCGGCAGGGTGTTCGGATGTGCAAACAGAGAATGTACAAGTTTTCCCTATGCCTCAAGCGATGTTTACCGCGCCAGCGCCACAGTGTTCCCCTGCATTATTTACGATGATCAATGCTTCTTTGAATGCGGCAGTTGTGGAATGGACGGCCAATGGGGTCTCCCAACAGGGCAATCAGTTTACCATGGAATTGGTCAACAATTCGGATACGATCCTTCAAGTGCCTGTGACTCTGACAGCTACCTCTGTTTATGGGTGTTCCGATACGTTCATAGATACCTTAGTGGTTTATCCTAAACCCTACGCTGCTTTCTCGCTCGATACGAATGCCTTCTGTGGATCTGGAATGGTGCAGATTTCCAATCAAAGTGTATACGCCAGCATCCATGCGTGGCACTACGACGACGGTATTTCGCAAGTCATGAATGATTCGCTGCACAGTCATTTGTATACCAATACCGGCAATGGAATCGAAACTTTCCAGTTGACCTTGGTAGCCTCCAATGCATTTGGATGCAGCGACAATACCCAAGCGACAGTCACTGTTTATCCTGGTGTGACAGCCAGTTTTGTGGAGCCACCAGCGCAATGTTCACCTGCTGAATTTGTTTTGAGTAGCATGAGCACCAATGCAAGTTACGCGGCTTGGACCTTCCAGTCGGGACTCACAGCAGGCGGTGTCATGGTATCCAATTCTTACATCAATTCTTCGGACAGTGTGCTGACGGATATGGTGACGTTGATTGCTGGCAATGCCTATGGTTGTTCTGATACTTTGACGAGAGCACTCACCATCTGGCCCAAACCCATTGCTGCATTCGCCATGGACGCTTCACAACTGTGTTATCAGGGCGAAGTAGAGTTGGCCAATCTGAGTATGTATGCCGATGCTTATCAGTGGTCATATGGCAATGGTGCTGCATCTTCGGTAGCCGATTCACTGCATTCGGCATCCTTCGTCAATGAAGGAAATAGCCCAGAGATGTTTGATATCGAGCTGACTGCAAGCAATTCGTTTGGCTGTTCGGATATGGCTCAGAATTCGTTGATTGTATATCCGGAGGTAACGGTTCAAATGCCGGCCTTGGATCCTGAATGTTCTCCTTCCAGTTTTGTTTTACAAAGCATCACACAGCCCGGCAATGCCATAGCGTGGCAGGTGGGAGAATTGGTTTTTCAGGATGATGCCATAGCGTTGAATTACGTGAATGTTTCCGATAGTGTTTTTGCACAGAGTGTGGTATTGATCGCTACTTCCGTTTATGGTTGTTCGGATACAACGATGCAAACATTGTACACGAATCCCAAGCCTGTTGCGCAGTTTTCGATGTCAGATGTGCTGGTGTGTGAAGAGGGCCCCGTGACCTTGTACAATTCGTCGTTGTATGCATCGGATTATCTTTGGAGTTATGGCGATGGCCAGTCCTCCACCAATAGCGATACGACACACTTGCATACCTATGCGCAGCCACCAAGCTATGTTGCACAATACAATGTGGGTTTGACGGTAACCAACGCATACGGCTGTCAGGACGCGTCCATGGCGTATTATCAGGTCTATCCGCCTGTTGAAGCAGCGTTTGTTGCAGATACCATCGGCTGTTCACCACACACAGTCACCTTTATGAATAACTCTGAGGGAGGCGAAATATACCATTGGGATTTGGGCAATGGATTGACCAGTGCTCTGGTTTCGCCAAGTGCCACCTATGAAACAGGATATGCAAATGATTCGACCTATACCGCTACTTTGATCGCTACGAGTGCAAACGGTTGCGAACATAGTTTTTCAATGGATATCCATGTAATGCACACCCCGCTGGCATCTGTTGTAGTGGATACGACAGTGGGATGTTTTCCGACCATGGTAACCTTGCAGAACAACAGCATTGGAGCGCAGGACTTTAGTTGGGCCTATGGCGATGGATTTACCTCTGATACTACGGCATTTGAACATACTATGCCGTACTACAATTTCACGAATAACCCAGTGACTTATCCGATACAATTGGTGGCCACCACGGATTATGGCTGCCAAGATGTAGCCACCACCTCAGTTACCATCGGTCCACAGTTGATCGCATCATTCATCATGCCTGATGCCGATTGTTCGCCATTTAATGCATTTATTGATAATACGACGGTGGGAGGCAATACCTATGCATGGAGTTTTGGAGATGGAGAAACGAGCAACATCTACGAACCCAATCATACCTTTTTCAACTGGAGCAATGCGGATACAAGTTATACTGTAGAATTGATTGTGTATGACAATTACGGATGCAGCGATACGGCCAGCACAGTGGTACATGTTTATCCGATACCTGTGGCTGGATTTACCGCGACTCCATCGCAGCAGATTTGGCCCAATGCGACCATCGCGATTGACAATACAACAATAGGAGGAAGCGTAGGTAGTACGTGGAATATGGGCAATGGACAGGTTCTATACGACAATGAACTCATGAGCTATACCTACGAAACCTGGGGCGATTACACCATTCAGTTGGTCGTGAGCAATGGTTCTTGTTCGGATACCACTTTTCAAAGTGTTTCGATACTGCCACCGCTTCCAATTGCCAATTTTGAAGGGCCAGCAAGTGGATGTGTGCCGTTGACTGTGCAATTCGAAAATCTGTCGGATAACTTTGTATACAGTGCATGGGCATTCGGCGATGGAGGAAGCAGCAATACAGCCAATCCGTTATACACTTACTATCAACCTGGTATTTACACCGTTTCATTGACGGTCACGGGGCCAGGTGGCGAAACCGATCAGATGGTGCAAGAGCAAATCATTGTTGTTCACCCTCGAGCTCAGGCTGCATTCACGGTTACGCCAACAGAAGTAAATGTGCCCGGTGAACCCGTTTATTGTTTGAATTTGTCTTCAGGATCAAATTCCTATTCGTGGGATTTTGGTGATGGCAATACCAGTGCACTTGAGAATCCACTGCATGAATATGACGAAGAAGGCGTGTATAGCATTCAATTGATTGCGAACAATGCTTTCAATTGTCCCGATACGATGGTCTTGTTGGGTGTAATAACTGCAGGTGTCGGCGGTATGATCGATTTTCCCAATGCATTTACACCATCCACCACAGGGTCCAATGGGGGATATTATGACCCCCATTCATTGGACAACGACTATTTCTTCCCCATTCATTCTGGAGTATCGGAGTACCATTTGATGATATTCAATAAGTGGGGCGAATTGTTGTTTGAGAGCAAAGATGTACATCGCGGTTGGGATGGATATTATCGCGGCGAGTTTTGCCGTCAAGATGTATATGTGTGGAGAGTGGATGCCACGTTTGTGGATGGACAGTCCGTGACAAGGAGTGGCGATGTGACTTTGATTGTGAAATAAACCTGTGAACGAACCTAACGAATTTAAACATGAATAAAATTGTACTCGCATTTACTTTGGTGCTTGCCATAAAGCAGCTCGGGTATAGCCAGGATCAGCAGTTTACCCAGTTTTACGCGGTGCCCTGTTACATCAATCCGGCGTTTGCAGGAGCAAGTGTACAGAGCCGGGTGAGCGCTCAATACCGCAATCAGTGGTCGGCTATTCCGGGTGGATTTTCATCCTTCAATATGGCTTACGATCAATACCTACCCAACATAAGCAGTGGCATGGGTTTGTTCATCAATTATGATCGCGCCGGTAGTGGAGGATTGAAATCAACTGGGGTTCACTATCAATATGCTTACGAGGCACGCATTCGTCGCAATTGGTTTTTCCGGCCTGCCTTGCAATTCGGATACGTCACACGTTCCATTGATTTTGATAAGCTCACTTTTTATGACCAAATGATCCGCGACAATGCCGATCAATCCGTGGAATACGGTGGAATTCGTCCCAGCAATTATTTTGATTTTGGAACAGGATTGTTGACCTATTCGCAGAAATTTTGGTTTGGTGTTGCAGCATTTCACAACAACAATCCCGATCAAAGTTTGTATGATGGAAAGAAAGCTCCCGTAATGCGCAAATATGGCGCGCATGGTGGAGTCCGTCTGCGCATCAAGTCGAACTCCTTGGCGAAATTGGACAATTATGTTGTAATTGCCGCTAATTTTCAGTCGCAACAAGAGTTTGATCAAATGGATTTTGGTATTTACTACGAATTGTCTCCAGTGGTTTTAGGGGTTTGGTACCGTGGACTACCCATCAAGAGCAACGGATATGGAGTCATGAATCACGATGCAGTAGCGATCTTGTTTGGTTTTCAAGCAGCGCGTTACAAATTTGGTTACAGCTACGACGTAACGGTTTCCAAACTGGGCATCAGCAACTCCGCTGGATCGCATGAGTTGAGCTTGGTGTACCAATGGGCCAATAAATCCAATACAAGATCCAAAAAGATCCGTATCATGCCATGCGCCAAATTCTAATCAGTAAATGTTGACTTCTCGCTCTAGCGTTATGTCAAATTTGTGCTGAATGTCGTCGATGATATCCGAACTGAGTTGCAGGATTTCTGCACCTCGGGCATTTCCGAGATTGACCAATACCAAGGCCTGTTTGTCGTGTACACCGTGTGTAATACGTTTTAGGCCTTTCCAACCGGCTTGTTCTATTAACCAACCTGCTGGAACTTTTACAGCAGTTTCGGAGATCGGATACGAAGGCGCACCGGGGTAATGCGATTTGATTTTTTCGTAGGTTTCAATGGGCACAACGGGGTTTTTGAAGAAGCTACCGGCGTTGCCCAGAACAGCGGGGTCAGGCAATTTCGAAGACCGAATTTGAATCACGGCTTTGGCCACGTCTTTGATGGTGATTTGATCTAAATTCATGCGATCAAGTTCTTCTTCAATGGCCCCGTATCCGGTTTTCAAGCGCGGATTTTTATTCAGCCGAAAGGTCACCGATGTGATGATCCATTGATTTTTTTCACGCTGTTTGAATACACTTTCGCGATAGCCGAATGAGCATTCGGTAACATCGAATGTTTTGATTTTTTTCTCTCTGATGTGTACCGCGTCTAGTTCATGAAACACATCTTTGATTTCTACACCATATGCGCCAATGTTCTGCATGGGGCTGGCCCCAACGCATCCGGGAATCAATGCCAAGTTTTCGACACCGGCGAATTGGTTTTTGATGCAATGCATGACGAACTGATGCCAGTTTTCACCTGCCGCAGCTTTAACCAGATAGTGATCGTCTGTTTCGCCCACGACTTCGATACCCAGTAGGCTATTTTTGAGTACCACGCCGTTAAAGGGCTGAGTAAAAAGAATGTTGCTACCGCCACCAAGGACGAGTTGCGGTTGATTTTGAACTTCAGGATTGTCCAAAAGCTCCATCAGTTCATCCGTGTTATGGAACGCAGCAAACCATTTTGCGGTGCAGTCGATCCCAAAGGTGTTGAGATTTTTAAGGGGGTGATTTGGCGTGAGTTGCATACTGCAATTTCTAGCCTGTGTCGATCGCATTTGCCGGTTAACCAAGTTTGTTTCTAACGCGGACCTGTTTATGAGCGCGGACGATCAGAACTGGTACAATTGGCTTCTGCAATGCTCCAAAAAATCGTAGAAATCCTTTTCTGAAATCAATTCATAATGGGCATAGCGCTGTTCCAAGAGATCGGTAATCAAGACTCTTTCGGGAAGAATTTTTGCCACAATGTTGTATTCGGTCCACCGTTTTCCCGAGGCCGTTATCTCGCGCATTTCATCCGCCGAGAGGATTTCATAGTAGCTCTTTCCGTTGGATAATCTGCGGTATTGTGGAAACATGGTCGTTGGGCGAGTAATGAGGCGCTAAAAATAGTTATGAATAGGCTGTGGATGTATCTTTATCCTCCCTTTCTTTTGTGAGATATTCCAACTGGATGAAATCATTTGTACAAGAATATGTCGAGGATCTGGTGACCAGGAGCGACTTGGATTGGTCGCGTCTCACCATCATTGTTCCCAATAAACTGGTCGGTTTTTATGTGCAAAAGGAACTGCGCAGGGCGGTTTCCAAAGCGCAATGGTCTCCTGTTATTTTGACTATTCCGGAGCTAGCTGCGCAAATGGCGGGCCTCAGAAGCTGCAGTGCCAGCCGATCGCTCATGTATCTGTTGGATGCTTATTTGGAATGCGTGCCCAAACAGTGGTCGAATCTCGAACACTTCATGGCTTTGGGGCATAAGCTGCATACCGATTTTTTGGATGTCGCAATATCCATGGCCGATGCGCGTCAGATATATCGAGATTTGCGCAGTGTCAAAGAGGTCGAGCATTGGGGCATTGGCGAGGATGTGCTGAGCGACTCGCAAAAAGCTTATTTGGTATTTTGGAACGCATTGGAGCAAATTTATGAGCGCTGGAAAGCGCTGCAAGAGGAGGCCCAAGAAATGGTTTACCCGGTCATGCTGCGGCATTTGCTCAACAACGAGCGCCGGTGGTCCGATGAGTGGCGCGACAAGCATCTGGAGGTCGTTGGTGTTGCATCGTTTCAAAAGGCCGAGGAGATGTTGTTGCAAATGGTTGGGCGTGTGGCGCGATTGCGTATTGTATGGGATGCCGATCGCTACTACATCGACAACGACTGGCACGAAGCGGGGGCCACTATCCGAAAACATGCCGTTTGGCTCAACCAAAGCCATATACCATCGCTTTTAACGGAAAGAGCTTTTCGCATTCAACACGTGGTTTGCGACTCCTTTCATGGGCAATGTGCAGCCATCGCAAAATTGTTGGCGGAACTGCCGCTGGAAGAACGCTCGAAAGCGGCAGTTTTATTGCCGGAGGAAACGTGGCTTCATCCAACCATGCATTTTTTGTCGGGCGCTCAATTGATCGACGATCGAGGGTACCAAGATGCCAAAGGGTACGCTTCGCTGTTGCGTTGGATCACGGTTGTCATTCGTATTCACAATCACCGAATGGTACAACGCAAAGGGTATTTTGTGCGCGATCTGCTAGAGGTCCTGGATCTTTCGCGGGAATGGTTGTTGGACAACAATAGCATCGCACGGCTGCAGATGCTGCTTCGCGATACCAACAAAGGCTATTGGTCGAAAATGGATTTGGAGAAGGCGGGTTGGTTTGACGTCGAAAGCCCGCATTGGAAAACACTTTTTTTCAATCCAACCGGTGATGGCTTGCTGCATGCGATTCAGCGCATTGCCAGCGACTATTTTGACTCAAGCGATGAACAATCCATCGAATTTTTAGAGGTCTTGGAACAAATGGAACAGGCCTTGCGCACCAAGTCCATCCAAGGTGATTTTTCAGCGCTTCAATGGCTTTGGAATAGCGCAAGGAAACAAATGAGTGGCAATGGAATTCGCAATGTGGACGGAGAAGTACAGGTGTTGCTCATGACCGATACACGTGCATTGGATTTTAAATACATCTTTATTCCAGGGCTCAATGAAGGTGTGGTTCCGAAAAAGTCGGGACTCGATTCATTCGTGCCATTCGACGTGCGCGCGGCACACGGGATGTCCATGCCGCAAGATGCCGAAGCGAGTTATGCTTACGTGTTTTATCGGGCCCTGCAGCGTGCTGAGGTTTGCACCTTTTTCTCGGCCTCGGTCGATCTGCAAAAGCGTGATCAAGAAGTGTCGCGCTACTTGGTGCAAATTCGATCTGAGTTGATGCGGGCCAACCCTTTGATCCAATGGGAGGAGCGCACGTATCGATTGGCAACGGAGCTCGCCATTCCGGTCCAAATGCCTCGCAATACCGAGTGGTCAAAGGGCAGGATCGAGGAATGGTTGAAAGGAGGCATTTCGGCTTCCGCGATCAATACGTTCATCGCATGTCCACTGGATTTTTATTTCAAGTACATTGCCAAAGTGGGCGAGCCCGATGAGCTGGAAGAGACCATCAGCGATGCCGCCATGGGGAGTTTGGTGCACCTGGTTTTGGAGCGTTTTTATAGTGGATTTATCGATCGCTATCCGGCATCTTCGGATTTTGATGCGGCCATCGATTCCATGGATGAATGGCTGGATCATGCGGTAAATGCCGCCGACCGGCAAATGGATTTAACCACGGGCGACAATGCTTTGGTAAGAGGTATAGCTCGAAAAATGCTGATTGAGTATTTGCGTTTCGAGAAGAGCCAATTGGAGCAACTTCCTGCCGATCGCAGCATCGTTGGTGTTGAGCTTGATTTCAATTTCAAGTTGGATGCCCATTCTGGGATATCGATGAAAGGCAAGATTGACCGCTTGGAACGTTTGGGCGATGCCTACCGGGTTTTGGATTATAAAACTGGCAAAGTGGAAGCTAAGGATCATGTGCTCAAGAGCAAGAAAAACGCTCCACTTTTCGAAAACCAAAGCGGCAAGATGATGCAAATTGCTACGTACATGTTGGCTGTTCCAAGCCGAATTCCGGAAGCCCAAAAAATAGAAGCTGGATTTCTCTCTTTCAGGTCGATTGAACAGGGTTGGCGTATGTTTGACTCAAGCGATGCAACCGATTGGAAGGATCAGTATGTGGACTACGTGCTTCAGGTGGTGGAAAAAATGCGGCAACTCGAAACCTGGGAACACAATGACAAAGCATTGTACTGTGCCTATTGCAATCGTTTGGGTATGGATCAGAAGGAGGAGGAACAAGTGGAGCCTACCAGCGAATCATCTGCGGAGTAATCCACTCACCAATTTTGCGACAGCATCGGCCAAATCAGGCACAAGGCGCAAGGTGTATAATCCACCGATAAAGGGCAAACTAAATGCGCTGCCGCGGACCAGAATGTCGATGTAGTCATTTTGCATCGACGGAATCCAATGGGCCGCAGCCATGCTCATCGCACAAAGTACAATGATTTTGAGGTACACCATCGAGTAGGGCTGCATGTCGAATCGCATCCAAATGAATACATAGCGGAACAGGTTGAAAAGAAAATAGGTCAAACAACAAGCCAGTCCAGCCCCAGTAATGCCATAGATTGGAATGAGCAAATAATTGGTGATGGCAGTGATGACCACAAGACTGAACATAAAGTAGGTGTCATAACGATAGTACTTCGATGTCGCGATGATCACCCCATTTACACCTGTCGCCATATCGATGAGATATCCCAGGCTGATGAGAAGAATGGCCCATTTGCCCTCTTGATAAACGGTCGGCATGAGATTCATCAACGGGTCGATGCATACCCATAAACCGGCAAGCAAAAAGAGGCCCATGACAAATTGATTGAGGCATGTCTTGTAATATACGTTGCGAATATTGATCAGATCGTGATTCTGCCACGACTGCGCCACGATTGGACTGGCAATACGAATGATGCTGCGCGCTGGAATTTGTATCATGCTCCCAAAATTGGCGGCTACAGTGAAAATTCCTGTGGCCGAAATGCCCAGCATGTCATTGACGATGACTTTATCAATCGAACTAATAAGCAAGCTACTGAGCCCCGTGATGATGGAATACACAGCCACCTTGCGCATTTCGACTTTCAGTTCGCCAGTGAGAAACTGGAAGTTGGGACGAACATGCCATTGATTTTTTTTCCATAAATACCCCGCAAGGATCAATGAAATGGAGCAAAATGACCCACAATACAGCAACAGGAATTGCTCAAAAGACAATTGACCAACATGATAGGCGTACGCGATGCCCAGAATGAAAACCCTCAAAAAAACTTCTTTGATCAATACTCCGGCAGTGGAGAGCATGACCGATCGACTGTATGCATCAAAAACATTGAACAACGCCCAAAAGAAAGTAAGTGGCAATAGGTACCAATGATGCTCTGCAAACAATACGGATTTCTCCATGTTTCGCTCTACAATTGCGTCTGCCGAAAAGAGATACAGAACGGTGAACAGCACAAAACCAATCAGTGAAATGATCAGGGGATAAAACAAAAAACCTTGGTAGTCGCCCTCGTTTCGGAAATGGGGAAACAGACGCATGGTAACACCGGTCATGCCCAAATTGCACAGCGATCCCGTGAGTATGGAAATATTGATCAACAGACTGATGAGTCCGTTTTGTTCGGGACTCAACCAGTGCACATTCACCAACCATACGGTTACAAAACCGAGCAATGCCCCGAAGTAGGAGTACATGGCGTTCTTGGTGGCTTGTTGAATGACAATTCCCAAATTGGTCTTGGATTTAGCGCACGAGCAACAATTGGTCGGCGGTTCAAATTTAACGTGTATTCGTTTTACTGCGTGGGTTGAAAGTTTTTTAAGCCACTGTCTGCGCAATACCAGTTGGGCAATACACCTGTCTTGTGGAATTCAGCGCCGCATGGTTTGACGCTATTCAAAATCGGTTTCTTGAAGGGGTTGCCCCGCTTTCAAATCACGTCGCGCCTTTTTGCCCAAGACATGAATGTAATGCCGCGGCGCGAGTCCAAGCGCGGGACGGATGATTTTGAGGTTGTGCTCGTTCAATGGAGATCCTTGAGCAATGTCAGCGGCAACATAGATCGAACGCTTGAACAATCTGTTTTTTTCTTCGTTGGTTTGCACCTCCAGTTGGATGTGTCCCAGCGCCAATTGTGCCGATTGGCATTCTTTTACAAGTTGGGCCATTTCCTGCGGTTCCATGCTGAATGCGCTATCCACTCCGCCATCTGCTCTCCGCAGCGTAAAATGCTTTTCGATAACTTCAGCTCCAAGGCCCACGGCTGATACCGAAACACCAATCCCCATGGTGTGATCAGAGAGTCCAATGCGGCAACCGAATTTTTGTTTGAGATAGGGTATGGTAACGAGATTGGTGTTGGCAGGAGTTGCGGGGTAAGTACTGGTGCATTTCAAAAGCGTTAGGTCCACACAGCCGGCCTGTTTCAATACCTCAACACTCTCTTCGATTTCCTCTATCGAAGCCACACCGGTGCTCATGATTATGGGTTTGCCGGTTTGTGCCACTTTGCGCAACAAGGGGTGATGGGTGTTTTCGAAAGAGGCGATTTTATAAAGCGGAACACCCAGTTCTTCTAGGAAGTCGACTGCCGACTCATCGAAAGGCGAACTAAAGGCGACCATGCCCAGTTCATTGGCGAGCTCAAAAATAGGTTTGTGCCATTCCCAAGGCGTATATGCTTCTTGATACAATTGATAGAGTTCTTTGCCTTTCCACAGCGATTTTTCATCGTCGATGGTCATGGCACCCTTCATGGTGATGGTGTCGGCCGTATAGGTTTGTAGCTTAAGGGCCTGCACACCGCAATGGGCTGCAGCGCGCACGATTTCAAGCGCCCTGTCGAGCGATTGATTGTGGTTGCCACTCATCTCTGCAATGATAAATGGACGGGGAAATGCACCGAAATCAAACATGGTACGAAGGTAAGATTGGAATGCATCCCTTGTGTGCACAATGCAGCAAAATAATACACCCGTTTAAAGCAATTTGGAAAAGAGAATGGCTCCATCGACTTCGGTCTGCTGATAGCCCACAAAGGACTTGATTGAAGCGGTATTGCTGGGCTTAACATACCCCTCAAGTCGATGGATGTGCTGGAAATGGCTTCGCAAGTAATCTTCGCCAAGCTCCAGTATTTTTTTGCCCAACGACTGGCCCCGGTATTGTTGCGAAATGGAATAATTGATCACCGCAGTTGAGCCCTGCATCGCAATGCGCAACACGCCAACAGGAGTGTCATTCAATTGCATGATGAGAATGCATGTGTTGGGGTCGGCAATTTTTGCATTGAACCACTGAATGTGTTCGGGCTCTGCAATAGGGTTCGACTGAAAAGAGTTCGCTCTGACCAGCGGATCATTGGTCCATTCGAACAAAAGCAAGACATCGTTTTCAGAGGCCGTTCGAAGGCTGTAAGGATTTTCAAATACTTGTGCGAGTTCATGCTGCAATGGACGAAATACGTCCTTTTGATTCGCCATTTGCGCCGAATTGTTTTCGGGGTGAGCAAGAATTTCTTTTAGTTTTTGGTGAAGATCTGCTTCCGTTGCGTTGTTCAAATCTCCCAATGCGGCAGCAACACCTGCATTGACCAATCCCCAATAATTGTCCACTTGATTTTCTGCCGTAATACCTACCAATACGATCATTCCGACGGAGCAACCTTCGAGTGCAATGGTACTTGCGGGACAAATTAAGGTGTCGCTTTTGGCCATCAAATCATACAAAGCGCAGTCATCTAAATCCACAAATAAGGCGACACGTGCTGCATGTTCTTTGGTCCAAGTTGTGATGTTTTCGAAATGCGGATTTAGTCTGCTCACCAGCAATTGAATGGATGACCCTGGACTCAATGTCAAACAAGCATTGGCAATCTTCAAAGTGTTGTTCGGCACATCAGACGCCCCCATGCTGATGATCACGCGTCCTGGAAATTGGGGTTGATCCGATCGAATGGCGGGTCCCTGCATGAACGATGGACGAAGCATTCGAAATCCATAACCCAAATGCAATCGGGTATATGCTTCTCGGCTGTAAGCATCTTCTGTAAGTCCACCGCTATGGTTGATGATGTCATCTGCCACATGGTGCCAATCGTGCAAATCATCGATCACAATTAATCGATGTCCAGCACGCTTAATGTGCTTTTGCCATTCTGTCTTTAGGCTATAACTGTCCAATAACACCGTGTAGCTGGCATTCAAATGCTGGATAAAGTGCTCGGCGTCGGCCAACTCATTTGTTGTGCGGGGTAAAAAAGTATAAGCTAGTCCATGACGATCAAGAAATTGACGTACGGGTTCATCCGTCTCCATTAAAAAAAAATGAATCCGATGATTGGTTCGAACGAGTTGCGCAATGGAATAACAACGCATCAAATGCCCCATGCCCAATGAGGTGCCTGCATCAACCCGAATAGCAAGATTTTTCATAACCATTTCAATGGCTCAATTAGCTCGATTCCTTTGTTTTGGCAGAGTTGGCGAGCTTGTTCGTCATACGGACTCGATTGCAAATTGGTCTTCACATCTTCCCGGCGAAGCATATAGTCGCGGATGTAATGCTCAACAAATTTGCCCGGTGCACCAAAGGTCATAAACAACGACATGCGTTCTTTTTGCTGGTCCATTTTTAAGAACGACGGAATTCTATTTTCAATGCTGCTGTTGTCAATCGAAAATCCCCTAAGCCACTTCAATCGCACGGCATTGCCACTGTGCAGTGTTTTTAAACTCCAAGCGGCTACATCACCGGCGTCGGTATCCAGAAAAATGGTTTTGCCTTTGGCTTGACAATGGCTGCCGTCTTGGATTTTCAAACCGCCACTGTAGTTTTTGTGGTCCTGCAAATAAATGCCCAAGCGCAAAATATTGTAGCCTGGCTCCCAATCCAGTCCTTTGCCAAATTCACGATCGGTAGCATCGCGGTGAAAACCTCTGGCACCAGTGCCAATCTGATACGTGCTGTCGCCGAAATACATCAAGTGGTCGCTTTGCAGCAGGTCGCGCGCCATACTCAGAATGCGGTCATCCAACAATATACCGCGCAAATGCCCTTTGCTCAATAGATCACCACGGGTCGATACCGCGGAAGTGTTCATCACGCGATGGGTGAGTCCGCGACTTTCATCTTCTGTAAATTGGTGTTGAACTGCCGTGCGCATGGATTCAATTTCATTCGATGCAAATACACCAAACTTGAGCGCATAACCGTGTTGGTGGAATAATTCAGCTGGACGCATAGTCAATTCTTTTTTTGTTCAATGTGTGCATTCATCATCGCCAATTCGGGGTGCTCGCGCATGATCTCATGCAATGCCAAAAAGCCCAGTTTGGAAGCCTGAAACCTTTGCTCTAAAATACAACACAATTCGTAATCTTCGCGGGTATCAATGCAAAGCCGCCACTGGCTATTGTCCGTGGCTTCCGATATGTTGATCAATTGCATTCGGCCATTTTTGTTCTTCCAAAGATAAGGGGTGACGTGCTCATGATCGTAGGGGTCTTCGCTTGTGGCGGCTATCTCATAAAGTTGACTCGAGTGGAACAATTCAAAATCGAAACCGCGTGCATATGTGCGCGGAAAACAATTGCTGATGTAAGTATGGGCTGCGCTGAACTCCTTTGTTTTTTCCAACCCACGCAATATCAATTGCGGATCAATAAATGGACAGTCGGAGGTGACCCGAATAACCCAATCGCAAGGGTATAGCTCGCAGGTGTCGATGAAGCGCTGCAGAACATCGTTTTCACTTCCGCGGACAATGCCCACCCCATGTTTTGAAGCCATCTCCATCAGCGCATCGTCCTCGGCATTGGTTGTTGTAGCAATGGCAATGGGCAGTCCGCTTTGTTTTAACCGGCGCAAATGAAGATCCAATACCGTTTCTTCGCCAAGGGGCAGAAGGATCTTACCCGGCAGGCGGCTACTGGTCATGCGGCATTGTGTGATGATTAGGGCGCTCATGCGATATTTTTTTTGGATACCCATCTGCGATTGACCCATTGCATGCATGGCCGTTCAAGCCAGCGGTAGGAAATGCTGCTGGCCCCAATGGTGAGGGCACAGCAAAGTGCAACAGTTGTCTCCGGTGTGAGGTTCCATCCGTTTTTTTTCAAAAGGCCCACCACCAGCGCCCATACCAGGGGATGCAGCATGTAGATGCTGTAACTCCAATCGCCTAAGTACAATAAGCTCTTCTCGATCGGTGTCCAAAACCGAATGTTGATTCGGTACCACGCCAATGCAAACAAAATTGTTGTTGTGCTCAGTACCAGTCGCGAGGTGCCTGTTACCAAAGCAATACGATCACCGCTGGCCGGCCATAGGATAAAGCACAATAGCGCGATACCCCCCAATACAGGCATTTGCCAGTTGATGGGTCGTTGGTGCAATTGGTATTTGCCAAAACCAACGCCAGCCACAAAAAAGATGAGGTGATTGATCGGGTGAATATAATGGGGCCAGAAGGATGTTAATTCAGTAGCTCCTGACCATGCGAATGCACAAAACACAATGAAGATTGCAAGCGCGATCACCATTGGGATCCACTTGTTCCGAACGGCCATCAGGGCCAGTATCGTAGGCAGCAGAAGATAAAAGACCCATTCATTGCCAATGCTCCAAGCCCCCGTGGCTATGCCGCCATCGTAATCCAACAGCGAAAAAAGACCGGTGAGGTTGAGCACAACACGCTGCGGCTCAAACGAGTCTCGGCTCGCGACGATCGTGGTGATGGTGGCCAATACAAAAAGCGGCATCAAACGCGCATATCGCTTGATGAAAAAAGAGCGGTAAGGAAACGTCTTTTGGTCCGAAGCAGAACCATAGATGTGCCCAAGAGCGATACCGCTGATGACATAAAAAAGACTTACACCGTATAGGCCAATGCGGCCGAGGATGTCTTGCGATGAAAGCTCACCGTATTGAAAACTGATGAAATGAAAGAGCATGATGCCGCATGCAGCGAGTCCTCTGAGTTGGTCTATTTGATGCAGCCGCGCTTTCATTGTTGGATTCTTTTATACATCTGCGTTGAGGTGCAAGCGAATGAGGTTTCGCATGTCCTCTGCGTTCACCCAAGCATCGTTGGTGCCGCTGTTGTATTGAAATCCTGGGGTTACCTTATTGGCTTTGAAGTGCGCAACGAAATCGGCCAACTTAAACACAGGTGTCTGTGGAAGAATCGCATAGTATTTGCCCAAATCATAGGTGGTGTATGAATCCGACGACGTGATCATTTCTTCATGGAGTTTTTCCCCAGGTCGGATGCCCACAATTTCTGTTTTGCAATCGGGTCCAATGGCTTCTGCCACATCTGTGATTTTGTAACTGGGGATTTTCGGTACAAATATTTCACCACCCCAAGCAGTTTCCAGAGCATGCAGAACCATTTCGACACCTTCTTGCAAGCTGATGTTGAAGCGGGTCATTTCAGGATCGGTCAAAGGCAATACGCCCGTTTTGCGCTGGTCAAGAAAATAGGGAATCACGGATCCGTTGCTTCCCATCACATTGCCGTAACGAACTACACTGAAGGTGCAATTGCGTTTGCCGCGAATACCATTGGCAGCTACGAACAACTTATCGCTTACCAGCTTGGTGGCGCCGTATAAATTGATAGGGGCCGCTGCTTTGTCTGTGCTCAAAGCAACCACCCGGGAAACTTCTGTTTCGAGGGCCGCATTGATCACATTTTCTGCCCCCATGACATTGGTCTTGACGCATTCCATGGGGTTATATTCTGCAATGGGCACATGCTTCATGGCTGCGGCATGTATCACATAGTCGATGTCTTTCATCGCGCGCACCAAGCGTTCGTTGTCTCGCACATCGCCAATGAAATAGCGCATTTGCGGGTATTTAGCATGCGGAAACCGCAGTCCCATTTGGTAGTGCTTTTGCTCGTCGCGGCTAAAAATTACCAAGCGCTTGATGCCCGGATGG
Organism: Flavobacteriales bacterium; assembly: GCA_947463065.1. GTDB lineage: Bacteria > Bacteroidota > Bacteroidia > Flavobacteriales_D > Sanyastnellaceae > CANHSF01. The sequence continues at coordinate 20,334 of CANHSF010000019.1, forward strand.
TATTTGAGCAAATGTTCGGTGAGTGCAATGCCCAATGAGCCTGTACCTCCGGTGATCAGTATGCTTTTTTGATTGAGATCCAACATATTTTCTGTTATGGGTACAAACCTAAGTCAAAAATGCCAACGAAAAAGGAGTCGTAAAGGGGGCTGCACCCCCAAATGAACGTATCTTTGGGGCAGTTTGAGCAAAGTGTCCATCTTTTCGTTGGCCTACCTGTGAAAAGCAGCGAATCAAAGGCCGACTTGAATACAACACTGCTCAATTACCGATCGATCAGAAAGAAATCATTATGTCTAAAGAAATTTCATGTTCGTTTTGTGGCCGTAAAAAATCCGACGTCACCTTGTTGATCGCCGGCATTAGCGGACACATTTGTGATGAATGCGCCGTGCAGGCAGGGTCCATCATTCAAGAGGAAGTCAAATCCTCGCGCCAATCGACCTTTGAGGAAGTCTCCTACAAATTGCAGAAGCCTGAAGAAATCAAACGGTATTTGGACGATTACGTCATCGGTCAAGACGATGCAAAACGATACCTGAGTGTTGCCGTTTACAACCACTACAAACGTCTTGCTTCCCGGGGCAAGCCAGGTGCCGACGGTGTTGAAATCGATAAAAGCAATATTATTTTGGTTGGAGAGACGGGTACAGGCAAAACACTTTTGGCCAAAACGATTGCGAAATTGTTGAAGGTGCCTTTTGCCATTGCCGATGCGACAGTACTGACCGAAGCCGGGTATGTTGGCGAGGATGTCGAAAGCATCTTGTCACGACTCCTGCAAGATGCAGATTACGATGTGTCCAAAGCGCAACGTGGCATCGTGTTCATCGATGAAATCGATAAGATTGCACGCAAAAGCGATAACCCAAGCATTACACGAGACGTTTCGGGTGAGGGCGTCCAACAGGCTTTGCTCAAATTGTTGGAAGGAAGCATGGTCAATGTTCCACCCCAAGGCGGTCGCAAGCATCCCGAGCAAAAAATGATACAAGTGGACACGCGCGATATTTTGTTCATCTGCGGTGGTGCATTCGATGGCATTGCCACACATATAGAACGCCGGGTCAATACCGCATCAATCGGATTCTCCACGTCGCAAGACCGGGTGAATCAAAAAAACTTGTTGCAATTCATTTCGCCCCTCGACTTGAAACGCTTTGGATTGATTCCCGAGCTGATCGGCCGTTTTCCGGTCCTCACTCATCTAAATCCATTGGATGAAAGTGCATTGCGCCGCATTCTCACCGAGCCAAAGAACGCTTTGATCAAACAATATGTGAAGTTGTTTGAAATGGATGAAATCAAATTGAGCTTTGACAAAAAAGCTTTGGACTTCATGGTCGAAAAGGCCATGGAATACAAATTGGGCGCACGCGGATTGAGAGGCATTTGTGAGGCCATCCTAACTGACGCCATGTACGAAATGCCATCCAATACCAAGGAACGCGAACTCAAAGTGACCCTGCAGTACGCCAAAGACAAATTCTCGCACAGCAAGATGAGTCAATTGAAAGTGGCATAGGCTTGTGAGTAAGTTGAGCCCGATTGTTTATAACCTCGAGATGAAAAAATAACCTTCCTCAGCGGGGCTTTGATATGTTTGTCAACGAAACGATTTTTACATGACTAGGGCTGCCGTCTTCCTCAAGGAAGCGGCAGTTTTAGTTTTGGCCTCGCAATGCGCTCACGTCCAGTACCCGGTCACTGCACCGCCCCAACTGCCCGGTAGAGACGTGCCCTGGGTTCGACCGTTGAGCCGATTGCAAGCCAAATGCACCGATACGACGAAGACCTTTGGAGCGGTGTGTAAAAAATACAACATGCGCAGATTTCGTTGAAAATCTAGCGACGATCGATCGTTACTTCAGTTTACTTTTGGGTTCCCATTTCGTTATGCAAGAGCAGGATATTTCACCTATACAAGATCAGACATCAGCAGTCGAAACACCACTGATGAAACAATACAATGCCATCAAGTCGAAGTACCCCGATGCATTGCTGCTGTTTCGGGTGGGTGATTTTTACGAGACCTTTGGCGAAGATGCGGTCAAGGCATCTGCGATACTCGGAATAGTGCTCACCAAGCG